>JAZQBR010000001.1:0-2506 GCA_045545855.1 Kiritimatiellia bacterium
CGATCCGACTTGCGCGGCGGCCGGAATTACCGCGGCGAGGCGGACAACCGGGTCGATGAAAGCGAGGGGCGAGAGCGCGGCGACCAGCAGCGCCGGCACGGCCAGATGGCGCAGCACGATGGCGGTGTACGCGGCAGGGCACTTGAAAGCCGCCGAGAATCTGGCGCCCGCGAGATGAAAGCCGAGTACGACCATCGAAAGCGGTGTGTTCAACTCGCCAATCAGCCGGACGGGTTCCGCAACGACGCCTGGCAGTCTGAGAGAAAAGAGAAAGAGCGGCAGACCCGCGGCGACGCCTATTATACCGGGGTTGACTACAGCCTTTCGAATGCCGCCCTCGCCAAAGCCGCCGTTGACCAGCCATACGCCCCACGTCCAGCAGAGAAGATGAAAGACCACGATATACACCGAACCGTAGAAGACGCCCTCTGCGCCCAGAAGCGCGTATTCGAGCGGCAGCCCCATGAACCCCGCGTTGGAGAACACCGTCGCGAAGCGGAGGGCCCGCCGGCGCGTCTCTTCGCGCTCGCGTATGGCCAGCCTGCCGAGCGCCATCGCCGTCGCATGCGCGAAAACGGCGGCCGCGAACGACCAGAAGATGCCGCGCAGAACAGCCGCGTCGAACGGACGCTGAAACGAATTGACGATAAGAGCGGGCGTCACTACAGCCAGCACGAAGTCAGTCAGCCTTCGCACGCTCGGCTCGTCGAGAATGCGGCACTTTCTGGCGAAAGCGCCGAAGCCCATCAAAAAAAAGAGGACGAGGGTCTGCCTCGCCGTGACGATAAGCCCGTCAAGCATGAGCGACCCCCGTCTGACAGCGAACCGGGCCGGCGCAAAAGCGTCCGGGCCCGGCACGCCTCTTCATCACTCGGCGGCAGGCGCCTGCTCGTCGAGGATTGTAATCTTAAACTTGACCAGAACGCCGTGGCCAAGATCGATGGTGGCCGTGTACTCGCCGACTTCCCTGAGAGAGTCCTCAAGCGAGAGCTGGCCACGCTCGACCTTGACGCCCCTGCTGCCTTCGATGGCCGCGAGGATGTCGGTGACGCTGACGGCGCCGTAGAGCCTCTTGCCGTCGGTGGTGGCGGCAGAGACCGTGAGCTCGAGCTTCTCGAGCTTCTTGGCGACTTCGAGAGCGGCCTTGCGCTCCTCGGCGGCGCGGGCGGCGCGCTCGGCCTCGAGCTTCTTCAGACGGCGCTTTGCGGCTTCGGTGGCGAGAGCCGCGAGACCGTTCGTGAAGAGGTAGTTGCGGGCGTAGCCAGGGGCGACCTTGACGATCTCGCCGGCCTTGCCGAGCTTCTTCACGTTGTCCATGAGCATAACTTCAATAGCCATTGTCGTGCTCCTTTCAGTCTCAGGCCATCAGGCCCATGTTGCGGGCGCGCTTGACGCCCTGGCGTATCTGACGCTGCTGCGCCGACGTAACGCCGGTGATGCGCGCCGGCAGAATCTTGCCGTAGTCTGTGATGTAGTACTTCAGCGTCTCGATGTCGTTGACATCAATCTGATCGTCCGCACCGAGCGGCGGACGCTTTCTCGCAGCGAATTCCTCGCCGGCCGAGCTGTTTGATTTCTTGAAAGCCATTGTAGTTCCTCAAATTATGTTGTCGTGTATTAGAAGGGTATGTCCTCAGGGTCGCTCTCGAGCGGGTTCGACGACGGCACAGGCGGCTCCTGCCTCTGCTGCTGGCCGCCGCCAAGGCGGTCGCCCTGCGGCAGAAACTTGATCGTCGACGCCCTCACCTTGAGCTTCTGATGCTTGACGCCATCCTTCTCCCAAGTGTCCATCTGCAAGCGGCCGTCAACCAGAATGGTGCGCCCCTTGCTCAGGTACTGGCCGCAAAGCTCGGCGAGCTTGTCCCAGGCGTCGACGTCGACAAATACGGGAAACTCCTGTATCTGCCCGTTGCGGTCGCGCCTGCGCTCGTTGATCGCGATGCCGAGCCTGGCGACTTTCATGCCGCTCTGGCCGGCCGCGCGAACATCCGGGTCGCGCGTCAGATTGCCCATAAGGATCACTTTATTGAAGGATGCCATGGCATTCCCCTTGAGTAGTTGTTATGCCTCTTCCTCTGCGGGAGCGGCGGTCTCTTCTGCGGTGGCGGCGGCATCTTTTCTCGCCTGGCGCTCGGCACGGGCCGCACGCTCCTCGACGAGCTTCGCCTCGCGGCGCTCGTCTACAGCGAGAATCTGCACGCGGAACACTTCCTCGACAAGCCTGTAGCGCTCGAGGAGCTCGCGAATCTTGGCGGGGTCAAGCTCCATGCGAACCTTGACGTAGACGCCGCTTTCCTTCTTTGACATCGGGCGCGAGAAGACGCGCTTGCCGAGCGATTCGGTCGTCAGGACGTTGCCGCCGAGGCGTGTGACCTCTGCCAGCGCCTTCTCCAGGCACGCGTTGAGCGCGTCGTCCTTCGCAATCCCGACGAAGATGTAGAGAGCATCGTACTTCTTCATCACTTCTTCTCCTCCTTCTTCTCAGCTTCCTCTTCCTTACCCTTCT
>JAZQBR010000002.1:0-15573 GCA_045545855.1 Kiritimatiellia bacterium
TACTTGTTTCACGCAAAGTACGCTAAGTTCGCAAAGCAACCCTAAAAACGAAACTTCGCGTACTTTGCGAACTTGGCGTGAGATATATTCGGGGTTTTTGCAATTGCTTCTCTTTTCTTTGATTCTCCCGCGCTTCGCGTCAACAAGTGAATTCTTAAAGTTTTTCGCCCGCAGGTCTGATTATATGGTATAATATAGCGAAACCATCCAAAAACAGACAAAACGACAACAGACATGAAGAAAGCACTAGTAACCGGCATCACCGGCCAAGACGGGTCTTACCTGACGGAATTCCTTTTGTCCAAGGGCTACGAGGTGCACGGCCTCATCCGCCGCGCCTCCACGTTCAACACCGAGCGCATCGACCACCTTTACCAGGACCCTCACGTCAACGGCCGCACGCTTTTTCTGCATTACGGCGATATGGGCGACAGCTCGAACCTGATTCGCCTTGTCTACGAGATCGGGCCCGACGAGATATACAACCTCGCCGCCCAGAGCCATGTGCGCGTTTCGTTCGATTCGCCCGAGTTCACGGGCGACGTCGACGCGCTTGGCACGATGAGGCTTTTGGAGGCGATCCATCTGACCGGCCGCGCCGCGAAGACGCGCTTCTACCAGGCTTCCACAAGCGAGCTGTTCGGCCTTGTACAGGAGGTGCCGCAGAAAGAAACGACGCCGTTCTACCCGCGAAGCCCGTACGCCGTCGCCAAGCTGTACGGCTACTGGGCGGTCAGAAACTATCGCGAGGCGTACAAGATGTTCGCCTCGAACGGCATTCTCTTCAACCACGAGTCGCCGCGCCGCGGCGAGACGTTCGTCACGCGCAAGATCACCCGCGCCGTCGGGCGCATCAAGATGGGCCTTCAGGACAAGCTTTACATGGGCAACATCAACTCGCTCAGAGACTGGGGCTTCGCGGGCGACTATGTTGAAGGCATGTGGCGCATTCTTCAGCACGACGGGCCGGACGACTTTGTACTGGCCACGGGCGAGATGCATTCCGTCAAGGAGTTTCTCGAGATCGCCTTCGCCCAGGCGGGGCTCGACTGGCAGAAGCATGTCGATTACGACGAGCGCTACATGCGCCCGACCGAGGTCGACCAGCTTCTCGGCGACGCCACCAAGGCGCGCACTCTGCTCGGGTGGGAGCCCAAGGTCAAGTTCCGCGAGCTCGTCAAGATGATGGTCGACGCCGATCTCGAGCTCGCCCGCAAGGAAAAGGCGCTCAAGGAGGTGTGACGATGGGCGGGATACCGAAGGCTGCCAAGATATATGTCGCGGGCCACCGCGGCATGGTGGGCGGGGCGGTTTGCCGGGCTCTTGCGGCGGCGGGCTGCGGGAATGTGGTCGTACGCTCCCACAGAGAGCTTGATCTTCTCGACCCCGCCGCCGTAAGGCGCTTCTACGAGACCGAACGCCCCGACATCGCCGTAATCGCGGCGGCGCGCGTCGGCGGCATAGGGGCCAACAGCGCGGCCAACGCCCGCTTTCTCTACGAGAACGAGATGATCGCCATGAATACCGTCTGGGGCGCGGCCGAGGCCGGTGTCAAGAGGTTGCTCTTTCTCGGTTCGACTTGCATATATCCGCGAATGGCCCCTCAGCCGATACCTGAAAACGCTCTTTTGACAGGCGCTCTTGAAAAGACGAACGAAGGCTACGCGCTCGCCAAGATATCGGGTTTGAAGCTCTGCGAGTTTCTGAGGCGCGAGAGGGGGCTTTGCTACCACTCGCTGATGCCCACGAACCTGTACGGCCAGGGCGACAACTACGACATAGAGCACGGTCACGTGCTGCCGACACTCATACGAAAGTTCGAAACCGCCAAAGACAAGGTGGTTCTTTGGGGCACGGGTTCGGCGATACGCGAGTTTCTGCACGTGGACGATTTGGCGGCGGCGTGTCTTTTCGCGCTTTCGCTTGACGAGCCGCCGGACCTCATGAACGTAGGCAGCGGCGAAGAGGTGACGATACGCGAGCTAGCCGAGGCGGTGAAGCGCGCGACCGGTTCGGCCGCTGAGATCGAGTGGGACGGCTCGAAGCCCGACGGCACGCCTAGGAAGCTCTGTGACACGTCGCTCATCCGCTCACTTGGCTGGGAGCCGCGCATAACATTGAAGGCGGGTCTTGAGATGGCAGTAGCCTCATACCGCGCCGAGCTCGCGGCGGGGGTCTTGCGTCTCTAGCCGTCAAGCGAAGGGGGTCGAAGTGAAGATAAAGGACATTCTTGCTCAAGGTCGGCCTTCGGTTTCATTCGAGGTCTTTCCGCCGCGAAAGGACGCACCGTTCGAGCCGGTGCGCGAAGCGGTGGCGCGTCTGGCGCGGCAGAAGCCGTCGTTCATGTCGGTGACATACGGCGCATCGGGTTCGGCCAACACGAACACCATCGAGGTTTCGGCGTACGTCCAGTCGTGCGGAGTACCCGCGCTGGCCCACCTGACGTGCCTCACATCCACACGCGAGCGCATAGCCGAAGAGCTGGCGGCTCTCAGGCGCGCCGGGGTCGAGAACATACTTTGCCTCAGAGGCGATATGCCCAAGGACGCCGCCCAGCCGCCGCCCGGCGGCTTCGCCCATGCAATCGACTTGGTGCGCGCGCTCAGGCCTTCAATGTTCTGTCTCGGCGGCGCGTGCTATCCGGAATGCCACCCCGACTGCGAGCACATAGAGGATGATATCGCCTTTCTGCGCGAGAAGGTCGACGCCGGGCTCGACTTTGTAACGACACAGATGTTTTTCGACAACAACATCTTCTACCGCTATCTCTCGAAGCTGCGCGACCGTGGCGTCACGGTGCCTGTGATCGCAGGTATAATGCCGGTCGCCAACGGTCGCCAGATATCGCGCATCTGCCGTCTTTCAGGGACGTATCTGCCAAGTCGGTTCAAGGCCATAGTCGACCGTTTCGGCGACAACCCCGCTTCAATGCTAGACGCAGGCGTCGCCTATGCGACAGAGCAAATCGTCGACCTTTTCGCCAACGGCATAAACGCGGTTCACGTCTACACGATGAACCGCCCTGACGTCGCCGAGCGCATAATGGCCAACCTGCGCGGCATTGTCAGCGGCGGAGGCGCCGGCGAATGACGCTCGACCTTGCCGAGATAGCGAGGTATATGCGCATGGGGCGCGCGCTCCCCGAAGGCGCGCTCGCCGACAGGGTCGACGTGCTTTTGAAGAGGGCGCTGGCCACCGCAAGGCCGGCGAGAGTCTGGCGGCGTTTCGCCTTGAGCGGCGGCCGCATCGGTTCGCCGCCGGTATCTATCGAAGTCGCCGGCAGGCTCGCCCGCCATCTGGACGGCTGCCGTTCGGTCTATCTCGCATGCGGCACCCTCGGCGTCGGCTATGACGCGTTCCAGCGCGCCGTGTCGGCGCTTTCGGGCGCCGACGCCCTTATTGCCCAGGCGATCGGAGCGGCGATGATCGAGAAATGGATGGACGAAACGGAGCGCGAAATTTCAACTGAACTTGCTCCCGGCGAAGCGCTAGTCGCGCGCTATTCGCCGGGATATGGCGACTTTCCGCTTTCCCGGCAGCGCGAGCTGCTCGCTCTCCTGGACGCGACACGCACAGTCGGCGTTTCGCTTACCGACACCCTCCTTATGGCGCCATCCAAATCGGTGAGCGCCGTTATCGGCGTAAAGGACGCCGCCCTGATACAGCCATGAACGAATTTCTCAAGGAACTTGCCTCGCCCTCCCGCCGCGCCCTGGTGCTCGACGGCGCGATGGGCACACAGCTTCAGGAAAAAGGACTTCAGCCCGGCGAGCTGCCGGAGCTGTGGAATCTTCGCCGGCCGCGCGACATATCGGCCGTCCACGACGCGTATCTCGCCGCCGGGGCCGATGTCGTCTACACCAACACGTTCGGCGCGAACCGGGCGAAGTACCACGGCGACGCGCCATTGGCCGACATTGTGCACTCGGGCGTCGCGCTCGCCCGCGAGGCCGCAGACCGCGCAGAAGGCCGGCGCTTTGTCGCTCTGGACGTTGGGCCCACAGGCAGGCTTCTCAAGCCCGCCGGCGACTTCGAATTTGACGCGGCGTACGACGCCTTTGCGGAGCAAGTGGCTCTGGGCGCGGCGGCGGGCGCCGATCTTGTCGCGATCGAGACCATGGGCGACCTGCACGAACTAAAGGCCGCGGTTCTCGCCGCGAAAGAGAATTGCAGCCTTCCTGTCATCGCGACCGTCGCGCCCGGCGAGGACGGCAAGCTTCTCACCGGCGCCGGCCCGGAATGCGTAGCCGCGCTTCTCGCCGGTCTCAAAGTGGACGCTCTCGGGTTCAACTGCGGTTTGGGTCCTGACAGGATGCTGCCTTGGTTCGTCCGCCTCGCCGCCGCCGGCCTGCCGCTTGCCGTAAAGCCCAACGCCGGGATGCCGCGCGCAGTCGATGGGCGCACTGTTTTTTCGGTCGGCCCCCGGGAATTCGCCGCTGATATAGCTGGGCTGGTTGCCGCCGGCGCGGTTCTCGCCGGCGGATGCTGCGGCACCACGCCGGCGCATATCGCCGCCGTGCGGCGCGCCATAGACGACATGCCGCCTGAAGCGGCGCCTCGTCGCTCGCGCCCCGCGCCGCGCTGTGTGGTCACTTCGGGCTCCAGAGCCGTTGAAATACCGTTCGACGACTCAGTCATCATCGGAGAGCGCATCAACCCGACAGGCAAGAAGAAGCTGAAGGCGGCGCTGGTCGCGGGCGATGTCGCCTATGTGCTGCGCGAAGCAGTCGCCCAGGCCGATGCAGGCGCGCATGTGCTCGATGTGAATGTCGGCGTGCCCGGGCTGGACGAACCCGCCGTGCTCGATTCGGTAGTGCAGGCCGTCCAAGGCGTCACCGGCCTGCCGCTTCAGATAGACTCGTCAGACCCTGCCGCGCTCGAACTCGCGATGCGCCACTACAACGGCAAGCCGCTCGTCAATTCGGTGAACGGCAAAGAGGAGTCGATGGCGGCCGTGCTGCCCATTGTCGCGAAGTACGGCGGGGCTGTCGTCGCCCTGACGCTTGACGAAGACGGCATACCCCCGACCGCAGAAGGGCGTCTCGCCATTGCACGCCGCATTATTTCCCGGGGGGCTGAGTACGGCCTTCGTCCGGAGGATTTCGTCGTCGATGTTCTCTGTCTAGCAGTCAGCGCAGAGCCCGAGAGCGCCAATGTTATACTAGAGTCGATGCGCCTCGTCCGATCCCGGCTCGGCTGCCGTACATGCCTCGGCGTCTCGAATATCTCCTTCGGCCTCCCGGCCCGTCCGCTCGTCAACGCCGCCTTCTATACCATGGCGCTCGCGAACGGACTTTCGGCGGGAATAATAAATCCCTTGGCGCCTGATATGATCGCCGCCTATCGCGCCTACCGCGCGCTCACAGGCCGCGACAGCGCCTGCGCCACCTGGACCGGCGCCTACGCCCTCTGGCAGAACGCCGCCGCCTCTGGCGCGGCGCAACAGCCTCGCGCGGCCGCTGCCCAAGGCGCGGCCCCTGCCGAAGCGGACTCGCTTGTTTCGTCCGCCATCCGCCACGGTCTAAAGGCTGACGCCGAGTCGGCTTCTCGTGAAGCGCTTTCGTCCGGACGCGCCCCGATTGACGTCGTGAACGGCGAGATAGTGCCGGCGTTGGAGGCGGTCGGCTCCGGTTTCGAGGCGGGGACGGTCTTTCTGCCTCAGCTTTTGATGGCGGCCGAAGCGGCCGGCGCGGCATTCAACGTCATCCGCGCCGCCATGCCTGCAAATGAAGCGGCGGCGCGCGGGCCTATAGTTCTCGCGACCGTGAAGGGCGACATTCACGATATCGGCAAGAATATCTGCAGGGCGCTTCTCGAGAACTACGGCTTCAAGGTTGTCGACCTCGGCCGGGACGTCGCGCCCGAGACCATCCTGAAAGCCGCCCGGCGCGAAGGCGCGAAGCTTGTCGGCCTTTCGGCGCTGATGACGACTACTGTCGGCGCGATGGCTGAGACGATACGCCTCGTGCATGCGGAGCTGCCCGGCTGCCCGGTAACCGTAGGCGGCGCGGTGTTGACCGCCGACTACGCCGCCAAGATCGGGGCCGACTACTACTCGAAGGACGCCATGGGTCTTGTGCGGCTCGCAGAGCGCGTCGTCACCTGACGCGCGTGCGGCCGGCGCACGGCTTTATCATTGACGCCGCCGCGAACGCGAATCTCGCGATTGAAACGCCTGCTATAAAGGCTGTAAAACCGTCGAGCGTGAGAGGCGTCATGAGCGTCGCCAGAACGAGCGCCGCTATGTAGACGATGTGAAGCGGCAGCAGCCAGTGCAGAAAAGCGAACCGGCCGGCCGAGACCTCGGCGTTTGTGAAAAAAACCTGGCATGATGTGAGAGCCGCGGCCAGAACAAGCGTCGGCATGTACGGCGCATATTCCGCATACCTTGAGCCGTTAGGCATAAGCGCTATCAGTTCACGGCCGAAGAAGGCGTAGGCGACAGCCATCAGAGCGGCGGCTGACAAGGTGGCGGCAGAGCATTTGACGACGTATGGCCTCGTGTCCGCGTTTCGTTTCGCCGCCGTTGCCGTGTATGGGAACATGACGATCAGAAGGGGGAATGTAAGATAGAAGAGAAAGTCGCTAAACCGCGTAGCCATGTAGTAGCCAGCTGAATCTGCGGCCGGCAAGGCTGTTCTTAAAAGCGATTGCTCCACGAGCGAAGCGGCCATAGGCACTGCCTGATATGCGAGGATGCCGGCGAAAGCGCCGACGAGCCGGCGGACGTTTTCGGCGTTCCAGTAGCGCGTCGCGCTGACGGCGAGGTCGTGCCTTAGGGCGAATACGCTGCCCGCCATGCGCACAACCGGCAGCGCGCACTGCCCGGCGAAGTAGCCGGCAAGCGCCCTGACGGGC
The DNA here is from genome assembly GCA_045545855.1 of Kiritimatiellia bacterium. Classification (GTDB taxonomy): domain Bacteria; phylum Verrucomicrobiota; class Kiritimatiellia; order RFP12; family UBA1067; genus UBA1067. The sequence continues at coordinate 6,859 of JAZQBR010000002.1, forward strand.
ATTGCCGCGGCCATTACGGCGAATCTTGCGACGGCGCCGGCGATCTCTACAGCGGCGAGCGGGCGAAAGCGCTTGAGAGACTGAAGGGCGTCTGTATACACCGGCGCCGCGCACCCCATGAACGCCGCCGCCACGACGAGGAGCCCGACAGATGAGTCCGCGACGCCCATCGCATCGAGAAAAAAGGGCATCGCCGCCGTCGACGCCGCCAGTACGATCGCGAGTACCGCCGCAGAAACGGCAAACACCCCGCCCAAAAGCGATTTGATCCGGCCTCTGTCGCCGCATGACGCGAGCGTTGCGGACTCTTTCATTACGGCCATCGCGAAAGCGAATACCGGCAGCGACAGAAACGTCGCAAACGAGGTGACCGGCAGAACCGCGCCTATTTCTTCGGGCGATACAAAGCGCGGCACGAACCACATGCCGGCGGCGAGATTCACGATGTCGCCGATGCGAAGCGCGGCGAACATCAATATGGCGTGTTTCGCGAAGCCGGTCATGGCGCCGCTTTAGAACTCGTAGCTGAGACAGAACATGAAGCGGCGCCCGCATCCGGGGTAGTAGTAGCCGCCTGTGTAGTCTGACCAGCCGGCGAAGTCGCAGTAGCGCCTGTTGAAGAGATTTTCGACCGAGAAGGTCGCCTTCCAGCCTTTGGCCCACCGCGGCTCGTAGGCGAGCGCGATATCGAAGAGCGCCGAGCCCGGGAGCTTTTCGTGCGCGTTCGCGAAGTCTCCCGCCAGACGCTGCGAGCTTGCGAGCGTGCACCCGCCGCTTGCCTTGATGTCGTCTGTCGCCCATAAGCCGAGCTCGACCCTCGCGCGGTGATTCGGCACAAGCGGAATGTCTTCGCCATGATACTGGCCGCCGCCGAAATCGGCATGCACGACGCTGTATCTGATTGAAGCCTCCGCGGTTTTGTCGCGCTTCCACGAGAAACCGGTGTCGAGGCCGATGCGTCGCGTCTTCGAGGGACTGTTCGAGTTGTAGCCGTTCCAGCCGCCGTACGGCGAGGGTGCGGCGTACGGGTTGTAGAATATCTCGTCCTCCATTATCGTGCCGTAGGCGTTTGCGTCGAGCGTGAATTCGTCGAGGAACGTCCATTCGAAGCCGATGTCGAGCGAGGTGCCTGTTTCCGGGTCGAGAAGCCTGCCGTCGCGGGTGTAGTTCATCTCGTCCGCGAAAGCCGACCGGTGGAATCTCGTGCCCTTGGCGTACGCCTTGAAACCATCGACAGGCCTGTAGACGATCGCGAGTTCGAAGTCGCCCATATAGTCCGTACTGTCAGGATCGGCCAGCCCCGTGTAGTCGGCCCATCTGTTTCTGATCGCTTCGAATCTCGCGCCCGCGACAAAAGCAAGCTCGTCCGTCACTCTCAGTTCCTCGTGCAGGAACGCCGCCGCGCGCAGGCGGTCGAAGTGCTGGTGCCGGCGGTTGTAGCCCGAGCGGTCGGTTATGTTGTCGCGGTCGTAGCGAAAATCAAACCCGGCCGTGAACTTGCTCCCGAGATTGAACATGTCCAGCTCGCTTAAGTATCTCGGTGAGACGCCGGCCGAATAAAGGGCGTAGTCGTTCGCGTAGCGGTACGCGCCCCAGTTGGCGTGCCGGTGCTGGTGGGAGAAGCCGCCGTCCAGCAAGAGCCACTGGTCTTCGGCGAGCTTTAGGCGCGAGTCAATGGCGAAGCCGTAGTTCCACACCCGGTTCCAGTCGTCGCGCGAGCTCGCGGCGCGGGGCCCGTGCTTCCAGGCCCGCTTCGTCAGCGACCCGGGCAGTTCGTACCATGCGTTGTGATAGTTCGCCTTGAGCGCTACCGTCGAGCCGTTCTCGAAATTCTGCCTTACGCCTGCATTGACGGTGTGCAGGTCGTAGGCGCTATGGCTGCGGTAGCCGTCCGACCTAAGATAGTCGTATGCGGCGGAGTAAAGAACCCCCTCGTTCTCGAAGCCGCCCTTGGCGGCGAAGTTCGCGCCGAACGTGCCGTACGACCCCGCCTTGAACGCCAGACGGGAGCGTCTCGCATAGTCGCGCGTGTCTGTCGTCGCGCTCACTACTCCCGCGACCGCCCCGTCGCCGTAAAGAACGGGACTCGGCCCGTGGATAATCTCTATGCGTTCTGCGCTCCAGAGCGGCACGCGCATGAGATTAGGGGCGAACATGTCGACATTGTTCAGCTCTTCGCCGTCCAGCAGCACTTTGACGCGCCCGAAGGCGTTTTCGCCGAAGCCGCGCATGGCGAGCGTGGACTGCGTCGGCGTGCCGTTCAGTGTGCGGACGTCTGCTCCGGCTTTTTTTGCGAGCAGGCCGGCCAGCGTGGCGGCGCCGCTCGATTCGATGTCGCCAGCCCCGAAAACCATGACATGGGCCGGCATCCGCTCAGCCGTGTCGTAGAGGCGGGACGCGAGTACGGTTACGGGGCGCAGGGTTGCGACTCCATTTGTCGCCAGCCCCGAAGGCTGCTCTTCGGCGCAGATGGCGCCGGTCCAGTATAGCGCGGCGGCGATAGCCGGCAATGTCTTTCTCATCATAACACGTTTTGTATTGCTGTTCATCGGTGGTTTTGGTTTTATCAACTGTTGGTGAAACGCTGTTTCAATCGCCTGTGGCTTGTAGCCAGAGAGTGGAGAGGCGCACGGGGCTGACGGGGGACGCTGTCTTGACCTCCTGGGCGAAGAGTGAGACGCGGTACTCCTCAAGCATCCAGCGGTACTCCGAAAGGGCGGCGCGGTTCTTGATCGCCGCCGCGCGCGCCTTGTCCGTCACTAGCGCCCTGTACTGCTGCCAGTATGGCTGAAAGCGCGCCATCTTCGCCCTGTCGCCCGCAAGGTTGGTCTTCGAGCGCGCGAGCCTGACCGCAAGCGCCTTGAAATATCTCGGGTACATTTTGAGCTTCTCGAACGGTGTCGCTCTCAAAAACCCGGGGTGCAGCAGCCACGCTACCTGCGTCGCGACATCCGCCGCCGTGTCGTCCGCCAGTTTCGCCGCCGCCGCCTTTGCCGCGCACTCCGCGGCGACCGTCATTATCCCGGCGAAGAGCCGCGTCATCTCTTCACGGGTGCGGACTATCCCGCCGCGCCGTTCGCCAAGCCGCGCTTCGAACTCTTCGCGCGACCTTATCTCGCTCTCGCCTCTCAAGGCCGCCTCGCGTATTGAAGCGATGGTGATATCTTCGGCGGCGCGTTCAGGCGCGTAGTTCAGCGTTTTGAAGTAGAGCGCCGCCTCGAGACCCATTCCCTTCGTCTCGAGTACCGGCCGCGAATGGCGCGCAAGCGCCAGGTACATGAGTCGCGCGACGCCCGCCTCGTGCGCCGCGCGCGCGGCCGCCTCTTCCTTGTACAGCCTGACGCTCACGCCGTCGCCCTCGTCGTGAAGCGACTTGAAGAGCTTTGCGCCCCAACGCGGCGCTTCGCCGCCGCCGCTTGACGTTAGCGGACCGAAGTCCCACACGACATGCTTTTCGCCTTCGCCGCGCATCGCCGCCGAAGCGCTCCCGGCGGCGCCCCCCACACCGGCCGCGGATAGAGCCTCTTCCAAATCGCGCGACGCGGCCAACGTCTCGCCCGTTTCGTCCGATCGTATCCTGAACCTGACTTTGAGGTGGGGCGGTATCTTGGCCGCGTCGAAAGCGTCCGGCGCGAGCCTTAGGCCGTAGCGCTCGAAGAGGACGCGCCTCAGTGCATCGGCGAGCGATTCGTCGCCGGGCCTGAGAAGGGGCAGTATCACGGCGAGCGTGTCTGATAGCGGCGCGAGAATGCGCCGCTGGGCCGCTGGCAGAGACGAGAGCATGACGGCGGCTTTTTCGCCCAAGGCGCCCTTGACCAGCCAGTCTGCGCGCCAGAGCCTCAGCAAGGCGGCGTCGCTTTTTCTGACGCTGCATGTGATGCCGTCCCTCTCGGGGTCGTCAGGCGAGTGTCTGTATGAAAGCGCCAGCCTCGCGCCCCCCAGCATTATGTGATCGGGGTAGTCGTCGCTCGCCGCCCCCGCCGCCGAAAGCCACTCTTGCCTCTTCAGGCGAAACGCCGCCAGCTCGCCGGGCGTCGCGGCGCCAAGCCACTTTCTCATGTCGCCCGCCGAGACGATTCCTTTTGGCACCGTTTCGTCGAAGCGCGCGGCGAGACGGTCCATGTCGAAAAGTTCCGCCCGGCGCGTGCGCTCGGCGCGCTTTCTGATCTCGGCTATCAGCGCGGCATTCTCCCTGACCTCACGCGGCGGACGCGGGAATTCGCCCAGGACAAGCGCGTGCAGCAGAAAGAGTTTTCTGGCTGTCGCCGGGTCTATGCGGCTCATGTCGCGGCGGCGCCCGTCGACGATTACGAGCCCGTACAGCGTCACGCGCTCGAGCGCCCTCGCGAAGCCGTTCTCCGCGTCCCATTCAGGACTGTGCCAGCTGCGCTTCACGACGGCGGCGGCGACGGACTCTATCCAGCGCGGATCGATCGCGGCGGCATTGCGTGCAAAAAGGCGGGAGGTATCGACCAGCTCGCCCGCCATGACCCACTCCGGCCTGGCCTTGCGCGCGCGCCCTTTCGAGAGAGCCGAGGAGGGATGGATGGCGAACCTGACGCCATGCGCGCCGCGGTAGTCGAGCTCGTCGGGGTCGAGGCGTCCTATGCGCGTCAGAAGCCCGCTCATGAGGGCGCGGTGGATGGCGTCCGGGCCGCCGTTGTCGTTCGAGACATCGAGCCCCATGCGCCTGGCGAGCTCTGTCAATTGACGCGCGAGGTCGCGCCACTCCCTCATCTTGGGGTACGACAGATATGTCTTCTTGGCGAGCTTTCTCAATTGAGACTGCGAAAGGGCCTTGCACTGGCCGTCCCACCAGCGCCAGAGTTCGAGTGTGCCGAGAAAGTCCGAGCCGGACTCCTTGTCGCGGAACCGTGCATGCGCCTGGTCGGCCTTTTCGCGTTCGTCGGCGGGCCTGCGTCTCGGGTCGTCGCAGCTCATTGCGGCGACGAGCGGCACGACGGACGGCAGAACGGCGAGGTCCGAAGCGGCGATCATCATGCGCGCCAGGCGCGGCTCGACAGGTATTTTCGCGAGCCGCCGGCCTGTATCCGTCAGCTCCGGCGCGCCGGGGCGCGTCTCGCGGCGGATGGCCCCCAGCTCCAGAAGTTCCCTCAGGCCTTCGCGCACCATGGCGGGCTTCGGCGGGTCGATGAAAGGAAAAGCCTCTATCGCCCCGAGCCGGAGATCGAGCATCGTCAGAATGACGCCCGCGAGCGACGAGCGCAGAATCTCTGGCGGCGTGTAGGCGTCGCGCTTCTCGAAGTCTTCTTCGCTGTAGAGTCTTACTGCGATGCCGGGGCCGACGCGTCCGCAGCGCCCGGCGCGCTGGCGCGCGCTCGCCTGGGATACGGGCTCTATCTGCAGGCGTTGAACCTGGGTGCGGTGGATGTAGCGGGGTATTCTCGCGAGGCCCGAATCGATGACGGCGCGTATGCCGGGTATCGTGAGCGACGTTTCGGCGACGTTTGTCGCGAGAATGACGCGCCGCCTGCCGCCGCCCGGGCGAAACGCCCTCGCCAGTTCGCCTGCCGGCAGCGACGCCATGAGCGGGATAATCTCGTCGTCCGCCGCGAAGGGGCTTCGCGCCAGTCGGTCGGCCGTTTCGCGAATGTCCCGCCCGCCCGGCAGAAAGACGAGCACGTCCCCGCGCGGCGGCAGAGCCGCCAGCGCCGCGCCCACGTCGCGCGGCAGGTCGCGCTCTTCGTCTTCGGGCGGCGGCGCGTAGACCGTCTCGACCGGGAAGAGCCTCCCCGGCACGACGACGGCGGGCGCCCCGCCGAAGAACCGGGAGAAGCGCCCGGTGTCGAGAGTCGCCGACGATATTACGACTTTCAAGTCGCGCCGGCGCGCGATGATGCGCTTGAGTATGCCAAGCAGAAAGTCGACGTTCAAGGTGCGCTCATGCGCCTCGTCGATTATTACGGTGTCGTAGGCCGAGAGCAGCGGGTCGCCGCGCGTCTCGGCGAGAAGAACGCCGTCGGTCATGAACTTGACGCGCGTCCCGCGCGAGACTTTTCGCGCGTAGCGGTGCTGGTAGCCGACAATCCCGCCGGCCTCGCCGCCCAGTTCGTGCGCGACACGCTCGGCGACAGTCACGGCGGCGAGACGGCGCGGCTGGGTGCAGGCAATCATTTTGCCGCCCGCCCCGCGCCCGAGCTCCATCGCCATTTTCGGCAGCTGGGTCGTCTTGCCGGATCCCGTGTCGCCGCACACGATTACAACCTGGCTTTCTGCGAGACGCGCCATTATATCCTTGCGGTGCGCGCATATCGGCAGCTCCGCAGGGTAGTTGAACGAAATCGTCTCTTTTTCTTCTTCCATCTGCGCCGCAGATTTTACCATAACTTCGCCCGCCGTGCAAGTACGCGCCGAAGAGTTTCAGAAGCCATCAGCACCGAAAATATGGTATAATATGCAAGCGATGAACAAGCCGCAAAGAACGCAAAGAACGCAAAGAAAGGAGAACGAAGATGAATAGAATGATGACAGCGGGCGCCATTGTCGCCGTCATGACATCGGCGCTTGCAGGCATTGCGCCAAAGGAGATGGAGATGCGCGTGCCGAGAGGGTGCTATCTTTCAGCCGCTGTGGATATCGACGCCATTCGCGCCGAGACTCCAACTCTGATTGGGTTTGTCAGGGCAGCCATTGCGAATGGCGAAACGAACGGCATGATTCACGCGGAAAAAACGAATGCGGCATTGAAACCCTTTGACAGGGCTGCGGCATGGCTTGCCGAAATAAAGAGGGAATGCGGGGTGGAGCCCGAGGACTTCCACTGGGCAATGTTGGCGGCGCGCAACCATCATTTCTGGATAGAGCGCGACAATTTACAGACGCAGTTTGTGTGGGGAGCAGTGATTTCGGCGGAAAGGCTGGACCTGAAGAGAATCGAGGAGTATTCGTCGGCGAAGGGCCTTAGGTGGCTGAGTGAGCCCTTGTTTGGCGGTGTTTCCCATCTTGTGAGCTGGTTCGGTGACAGCGGATACCTTGCTGGCATGCTTTCATTTTCAGTTGCTGATGATGGCATGGTGAATCTGGGAACAGATGCAAACATGGGTTGGGTATATGCAAACGAGGGTAAGTGTAAAGCTATGCTTGACGAGCGTCCGTCGCGCTGTGGCAAGCTTGAGAAGGGCGAAGTCGTCCGAGTCGTGGTGACAGACCTCAAGGCAATTCCGTTGCTTGGCCGTGGAGCCATGGACGTTCAACCTTATGGTCCGGCTTTGGCTGAGATAGACGAATGCCGAATTTCGCTATTCCTTTTAAATGGCAAAATCGGGGCGCGGCTTCATGTGGATTTCTTCGACGAGGCGAAGGCGAACGCGGCAAAGGCGCTGTACGAGGCCGAAAAGCCTTTGGCATCCACTCGCTCCGTGATGGAAGAAAACCTTGCGCGGGCAAAAGCGCAAGGCAATCAGGGTGACATAGTGCGCACGGAGATGGCGCTTGGGTGGATGGACGGACTTAAAGTCGATTTCAAGGGCAAGACCCTCCTGGTCGATACCGGGCTCATCGATGCGCGACAGTTCTTCACCGTCATGGCAGAGCTGTTAGCAGGTACGCTTGAAATGTTTTAGCCTAAACATCGCAGTTGAACAACGCCCTTGTTGTTTTTATTAGCCGCAAAGAACTCAAAGAGCGCAAAGAAAGGAAAACGAAGATGAATAAGAAGAAGATTGCGAGATTTGTATTCGAAACGGCTTACGGGCCGTTTGTCGCGTGGTGCTGCACTGCGCTGTTGCTGTTCGCGGCGTATGCAATATCGCCGCCGCTCGGCACGTTCGGGACGGCGATAGTCAATATGATGTTCGTCGTACAGTTATTGGCGGCGATAGCATGGCTGATTGCATTGTTCATTTCGTTCAATGAGCGTGAGTGGAGGCGGGCCCTTGGGCAATTCCTCCTTGGCATTGCAGGACTGTTCCTGTTCGGATTTGGGTTGACCTTTGCATTTGTGGCGCATGGAGTCGTAGCCCATGCGACGTCAAGTGGCTATGCTGAGGTTCGAAGCGCAAGTGTGACGAACGAGACCAGCTCGCTTGAGTTTGCGGTCGAGTATCGTCCGGCGCATCCGTTCCTCGCGGAATACGACAAGACAATCGTGTTCAAGTCCAGCAAGCGCATTGGCGTCTGGATGGACTCAGGTGGAGCGGGGCCGTTCGCCGTCTATCGCCTGCCAACAGGGGAATACTATCTTGTGGACGGGCTGGATCACGACTTCATCCGCAACGACTATCGCGTCAACGTGACGAATGAAACAGTTGAGACGATGTGCGATGAAACATGGGTGAAGATTCCTGAAGGTACAATCAAGGTCGTCAGTGGGGGAAACGACTCGATTTCGGTCGAGACGGCGGACGGCGAAGAGAGGGCCGACGGCGGAACGCCCGTCGGAGATTCGTTGAAGAGTCGCAGTTATATTGGGCTTCTCTACCCGAGTGGAAGGTTTGAACCTGGCGAGGGCGATCCATTTGCGGACATCATCGAGCAAAAGTGGAAAAAGGTAAAATGAGTGTGCGAATGATGTTGGAAGGAATAGAAGGGATAAAAAGATGAACCTAATATCCTCGGTTGAAGGTCTCACGCAGAGATGCAGAGAGACTGAGAACGCAGAGAAAACTCAAAAAATTTGAAGAAATATAAAATTATGACAGAAAACACGACGGTAGTTTCATTCACCAAAATGGTGAAATCACATGCCTTCCAATA
>JAZQBR010000003.1:0-2008 GCA_045545855.1 Kiritimatiellia bacterium
CAAATTTTTGACCCATGTACGGAAACGCCCCCGCGTTCCCGCAGCAGGATTTTCACTTAACGCAAAATGAAAATCGCCACTTCACCCTTTGTTTACAGGGGTGTGGCCGTTATCATGCCCGAAAAATTGGGGAACCTCCAATGCATCATTTTGGATATTCGAGAAAGCAAAATTTGCATCATTTTCAAGGTTCCATACGGAGATTTCTGCATCATTATCAACGCTGTCCACATCGCACTCACACAGACGACATCCCGCCATACTCACAACCGCTGAGAAAACCGCCACGTGTCCGAGCACAACTATCACTCTTTTTATCATCATTTTCCTTTCTTTGCGTCCTTTGCGTTCTTTGCGGCTAAACCTCAAGCAATCCGATCCAGATTCGCGCAGACAAGCCGCGCAAAGCCCGATGCGAATTCGTCTGAAACAAGTGAATCGCCGAGGCCGGCGTCAATACCCGACGCAAGTGCATCCGCCACGCGCGAAACCGCATTGGCAGTCTGGCGTTCGTTGAGTCCGATCGTCTTTGCGAACGCACGAACATCCCCGCCGTCGATCCTCGCCTTCTTGCCGTTCAATGTGAGCGCCATGTCCTCCGTATCGTCCGGCACGAGCATTTTCACCGGCAGAAGGTCGTATGCGTCCGCAAGATGCCACGATCCGTCGTCCTCGCGCAGCAGCGAGAAGTTCTTGAGGTGCATGTCGGAGTTGCCGGTGAGGAACGAAAACAGGACGACCTCAAAAAAGCGGACGACATCCGCGCCGCCCGACGACGAATACAGCCTGATTGTCCTGGCAATCTGCTCGTACGAGCCGAAATACTTGCGCTCGGTCAGACGTTCCGTCAACTGGCAGAAGTCCTCCATGTGCTTCATGTGCGGCATCCTGTCCATGCGCCGCGTCACGTATGCGCGGCGTCCGCCGGAAAGCGACGCAAGCGAGAAGTCCGCCGTCCTGATTCCGCATTTCCGGGCAAGCGACATCGTCAGATGCTCGCTCTCGATGAGCCACGGATAATCCTTGGACGGCAGTTTGAGAATGTAGTTGCCCTCGAAGCCGACAATCGTAATACGCGGCGAATCGCCGGAGTCGCGTTCAAGATGGACGGACAGTTTGGGCTGTACGCCACAGACGCTGACGCGCGATGCGACAAGCCGCCGCGCCATCTCGTTTATCTCCTCGTCTTTGTACGGAAACTCAAAAGTCGTCTCCCCTTCTGTCCATCCGCCGCCCGAGGTCTCGGCAGGAACGGACGGCGGGGTGTCCCCGGTCCGCCGGACGCTGACAGCTCCTATGGCAGACGAACAGCACGCGAGAAGCAACCCCATGCGGTCGCGTCCGTCAAGCTTCCAGTTCTTCTCGGCAATGTCTAAGAGCCACCCTTCTGGGATGAGTCCATCGAAGAACGGGAAAAGCGCATCGGAGACATACGCCTCGCTTCGCAGAGGCATCGTGCAGCTCACGGCGACTGCGGATGACTCGTTCAGATACTGTTCGTCATAGAGGAATGAGAACTTGCCGTCGTCATTCTCCGTCAGCGCACCTGCCAACTTCCCAAACACATAGATGTCAGCTGTCCGCATAGACGCTCCTGTCAATTGGCACCGGCCCCACACACGCGCTGAAAAGGTCAAGCACCTGATTCACCTTGTCAAGCCGAAGCGATGCCTTGCCCTGCTCCAGTTCGCGCACGAAGCGAAGCCCCACGCCCGCATAGTCCGCCAACTGGACTTGCGTCCAGCCCTGTTCCCGACGCTTCGCCTTCACGAACGCTGACAGACTACACCCTTTCGGGTATGATTCATTATTAGACATGCGATTCAACCCCTTTCGGGTATAGTTTTCACCAAACGCGCAAAATTATACCATATCGGGTGTATCACGTCAATCGTATCTTGTTGGCAGTCGCCTCGCGCTCTTTCATTCTCTCAGTCTCAATTCGCATTGTCGCTCCTCTCGGTAGGTTTTTCGTTGACGGGATTTACAGGATTGATAGAAGTTTGGT
>JAZQBR010000004.1:0-9032 GCA_045545855.1 Kiritimatiellia bacterium
CAACGGTTCCCATGCCCCCCCGGTAGGGGCCGACTACCAGGCGGCCCGCATCGGAAGGGGCCGATCACCAGGCGGCCCGCATCGGTAGGGGCCGACCACCAGGCGGCCCGAACCGATGGATGGAACACGCTGTCCACTATCGGCAAAAAGTGAAGATTCAGCGGCAAATTAATTCAATAACCGCTATTATCTCTCCGCTTCGCGGGGTCTCTCCCCGTAGGTTAAATGCCCCTAAACTATGGGCATTCATTTACCTTATCCTTTCACCTTGGCGAGGCTCTGGAATTCGATTGACTATATAGATATATAACCGTTAGACACAGCACAGGCACAGGCGGCGGTGGTATTGCTGACGCCAAGCTTTTCACGTATAGACCTGACATAGGTCTTCACAGTTTCGAAAGTTATGCCAAGCTTATCACCGACGGTTTTTTTGCTTTCGCCGTTCGCGAGCAATGTGAGTATCTGCGTCTCGCGAAACGAAAGAGGACTCGCCACGCCTGAACGCTTCTGCATGGTAGTGAATTCCGCGTCTCCATCCACCGCCTTGCGAATAGCCATTATGAGGTCGTCCATTTCTACGGACTTCGGCAGATAAGCGCTCGCCCCGTACTCTTTGGCATGAACCTCATCGGTTGTATTTGGCATGCCTGCCATAAACACCGCACGAAGTCGCGGGGCGAGGCGGCGCAAACGCGAGAACAAGGCTATCCCATTAATGTCGCCGAGGCGAATATCGCACAAAACCACATCTGGCACGCTGGTGGTTTTGACAAAATGCAAGGCCTCTTCTCCACTCGCAGCCAGGCCCACTACATTAAAGCCGGCTACCGCTGAGAGCATCGCCTTCATTCCATCTTTCACGATGGTGTGATCATCTACAACCAATATGTCAACCATTCAAGTTCTCTCCTGTTTCATTCGCCTATAATGCGCCAGAGCGCCAACTTGAGGTGCTTCTCAGCATCTTTCAAAACCGCCTCGGCGTCGCGCAGGCTATTGTCCGCAGAAGAACCGTCCGAGTTGAGACGAAGCCTTGCGGCCCTGATATGGCTCTTTGCGCCGATGAGCATCTGCATGAAGTTGTCGTGAAGATTCCCGGCTATCCTTAAGCGCTCTTCTTCTCGCGCATCCGCCGCGATGCGCTGCCTAATACGGACAATGCCGAAAACAACGGCGGCGAGCACTAGCGCGACGGACAAAATGGCGACAAGACGCCCAACAGTAAGCCATGGTGCGCGGCGGACAATCTCTATCTCGCGAAAATTGTGAAGGAGCGTCGAAACCGAGTGAATTGACGCAATGGGGTTCCCGCTGTCGTCGCCATCGACATAAAAAAGATAAGGTCCGGCGACTCGCACTTCGGCGCCTACATCAAGACCGGGCGGCAAAGATTCGCTATCAGGGGAATAGACCGTCACTTGAAGAGGCATTCCCCCGTCTGTCAACGTGAGCAGCGTATTGTATTTGCGACGCGAAATATCCGCTACACGGCCTTGAGTAACAACGAATTCGCCATATTTCCGAACCAGCGAATTGTCAAAGGACGGGTTGAAGTGCATTTCAGGAATCGTCAGTGCCCTCGGAGACGGCTGTTCCGCGTCGGCGCCAGTGGCGGCTGCGCGGCAATAGACATATCTTGGCGTCGTCGAGTTGCGACGCTCCCAGCCCTCAATGGCGACATGCATGCCCGGCCTCAAACCCGAAGGCTTGGCGGTTCTCGGGTTGCATGCGACGCGATAGCTTCGTCCGTCCCCATCCCGCCGGATGAAGAAGTAGTCGTCCCATGTCGCATCAAAAGTAACCGTACCCGTCACTTTTATTGGAACAGAGTTGTCGTCCGCCCGCGCCATTACAGGCGCGAGCAGAACAATTGCCATAGCGGCGGCGGACAGCTTATCGCGAAACATCATGGCAATAGTATACCATATTACGCACCCGTCCTACATGACAATTACTGTGAATCCCGGCGGGGCGAATTTCGCCCTAAGAACGATATACGCGATGGGCTGTCCGTCATTGTCTTCCTCTACTGTGACAGCTTCGACCTTCCATTTGCCCTTGGGCGGAGTCGGCCCGACGACTTCCGGCCTGGCGTTGAATGTGATGCCGCCTGTTGTCGCAGGCACGCGCACAAGGTCGTAAGTCTGCGTCGTATCGGCGTCCGGGGAGAGCCTCACTTTAGAGCCGGGGTTGAATGTGATGCTGCCGGCCACACCCGAACCAGAGAGTATCGCGCCGCTCTCTACAGTCACCGCAGCGTTCACAAGATTGACGGAGTTGACGACGAGTTCGCCGGCAGCGACGTCGATTGTGGACCCCTCGACCATCTCGACCGCCGGGCCGAGCGTCAGAGTGTTCGCCCCGGCCTTCGTCAGATGAAGCGCGTTCTGATTGAATCTGCCGTTGATCACACTCGCGTCCGTAGCCCTCTCTCCCACGACCATGTACGTCGGGTTCGCGACGCAACGAAGAACAGTGGTGTCGTACGGGATTGAAAGTGCTCCGAAACGGATGGCGTGTTCAGATGTAGTTGCATCGCTCGGCAGATCGTAGCTGCGAGGATAGCCGGTCGCTCCCCGATCGTCAGTAAACGACGTGGTCAGTTGCCAGAGGGCTTTAGGCGAAGCCGAATACCAATGGTCGAAACCTCCCTGGAAGTATGAATTGTTTGTGGTCTTGACTTCGATATTGCCGCAGAAGTTCGTGTTGACACCTTGGAGCCTCACGCCTCGCTTGGTCGTGAATATGTATATTCCTCCGTTGCCGGTCAAAGCGCCGCTTATGTTGAGGTTTGCGTCGCCGCCGTCCCATTCGCTGCGCTGCTCGGACGAGGCGACTTCAATGACGTTGGTGATTGTTGCGTTTACATTGCCGGTGTTCACTCTGCCTCCAGCCACGCGCACCTTCCCTGTTCCAAATTCATAGCGGTTGTTGCTGTGTTTGGTACCGTTTAGAATCGCACCCTGCGGCACATCAAACGTTCCCGAGAAAGATTCTGTCTTGCTCGTACTGAGGTTTAGAGTCTGGCCGGTCTGAAGAGCGAACGTGCCATCGCCGGAGAGAGTCCATGTCTGCGAAGCGGTGCCGGTCCAGTCGAGCGACAACGTTGCACCGTCGCCAATACCAAGAAGACCATCGCCGGTCGGCACGGGGAGAACGTACGCGGTTTGCGTGTTCGCCAACGTCAGCGTCCCGGCGTTCAAGGCAAGCGCGTCGGTAGTGAGTTCGCTTGAAATCGTCGTCGTGCCGCTGTTGGCAAGCGAGGCGGTCTCGATCATACCGCCTGAAATCGCGACCTCGACGTTTTCGTTGATGGTGACGGAAGCCGGGCTGACCGTCGTTTCGGACGGAATGGCTACGGTCGCGTCCTCTGTGAAACGCACGATGTCGCCGTCTTGAAACGTCACGCTCTGGCTATCTTCGTTCTGCCATGCGTTGGCATCCGTCCAGGAAATGGGGGACGAGCCGGGCGTGATGTACTTTGTGTAGGCCGTCGCAGTGAGCGTCCCTGCCTCGGCATTGACGGTGTAGTTCCAACCCCAGGATTTGTCGGACATCGAAATCACGTCTGCGAGATTGACACCCGTATCGAATTCAAGTCCCGTCACGGTAAAAGCGCTGTTTTCAGCGGCATCCGAAACGGCGATTGCCACGGTCCCACTCTTGACAGTGAGCGCCTTTGCAAGCGTTTCGCCCGCGTTGAGATTGATGGTGCCGCCGTCGAGAATGTAGTTGCCGTCTGCCGCGTTTGGTACGCCCGTCAGATCCTTGTCGTATGACGCGCCTTCGCCGATAGTGACGCTTGACCACGCGTGTTCGGCTGTTTCGTTGTCAGTAAGCGTGCCGCCCTTGAGAACGAGGGCTCCGTAAGTCGTAAACGCACCTGCGGGGATCGTCAGTCTCCCGCCTTCAAGGACGGTCGGCCCATTGTATGTGTTGCCCGCCGCGAGCGTGAAATTGCCGGATCCGCGCTTCGTGAACCCGCCGTCTGTTTCGCCAGCCTCCACGCCGGTAACGAGAGGGACGGCGAAAGCGGTGTTGTTGACGCCGGACGGCACCTCGACAATCGCGCCGCCTGCAAGGACGTTTGCCGCCGGTGAGTTGTTGGACTGGATGATTTTGCCGCTTGCGTTGCTGTTGTTTGCATAGACGTAAAGCGTGCCGCCGTTGAGATTGATTGCAGCGTCCGCTCTTTCGGCGCGGATGCTGCAGATGCTGAGTGTTCCGCCGTTGAGATTGATTGAGCCATTATAGACCTTGAGCCATTTATCCCTGCCGGAATAGCCGACGCCGACCGTGCCGTTGTCTTCGATCGTCAGCGTGCCCTGCGCCCCTATCGTTGCATCTTCCGCGGCTGTCCAGACGCCGTTTCCGCTGACCGTTAAAGTGCCGTGGCCTTGGACACCGATATCTACTTTGGTGTTTGCCGTGAAACTGCCTGTACCGCTGACTTCGATGCCTACGGCCCCTTGGTTGTTGTCGGGTGCTCTTACATTGCCGCCTTGTACAGTCAGCTGTCCGCCGTCTATGTAAAGATGGCCAGGTCCGCCTTTTCTCCAATTGTCCAGCTTTGTGCAAAGCAATAGATATTTAGCTGTAAGGCTTCCCCCGGACACTCGAAGCGTTCCGGTATGGTTGCCTTGCATTCCGATTGCCAGTTTGTTTGTGACGACGTATGTTCCGTTTGTAATCCCAAGCTCGCCAGTAGTACCAAATCCGACATAGAAATTTCCTGATGTAATTCCGTATGCATCATTGTCGGCAATGAATGTGACGGGACCGGGATTGCCGTCGAATCGTATGCTTCTACCAGGGACAGAGTAAGCGTCGTCAAATGTTATGTCAGCCTTCTTTTCGAAGACGAAATCGTCACCGCCCTCCATGGCGTTGTCCCAGTTTCCCGGGTCATTCCATTTTGTATTATCGTCACCATTGCCGGTCCACTTGTCATCGACACCGAATGTTGCGGATGATGCAAGGCAAAGGGCCGCAAATGCGGCGGATCCCAGTTTGAATTTCGATACGACTTTTTTCATGGCTGTAATCTCCCTATTTGTCAGGATGGTAATATTGTAGCAATCTTCTTCGCTGTGTGGCATACCTACTTTGGGGGGTGTTTACGGCAGACGGGCGGCTGCGGTGAGTTCGACCGGGCGGCCTTCGCCGAATTTTGCCGATACCGGAGTGAGGCGGTAGCGATAAGTCTTGCCCGTGTGCACACCTTTGTCTATCCATTCCGTCTTACCGGTCGTGCCGAGCTCCTCCCAATTTTCGCCCGCGCCGGCAGCCCGCTCTATTCGGTAGGTGTCAGCGCCGAACGACTCCAGCCAGCGCAGATGGATAACCTTTGGCGATGGCGAGGAGAAAAACTGGATTGGGGTTGCTGGCGCTTCGCGCTGGCCGCGTCCGTCGCCGCATGTCATTCGGAGGTGGCTGAACCTTGCCGTGACATTATCACCCTCGGCCACAAAGAGTCCGACGCGGCAGGTCGGGGCAAGGTTATCGAAGTCAACGTTCTGCATAGGGCTCCAGCTCGCGCCGTCAACCGAGTGAAAGGCTGTTACGCGGCATCCCCGTCGCTCCAGCTTTAGCCAGCGCGGCAAAGTCACAGACGAGTCCCAGCGGCGGTGGATCTGTCCGAACCGATTGTGAGAACTCGCGCTGGAGCGCCACATGCCCACGGCGACACGCGGCGAGACAACTCCCTTCAGTTCGACCTTCTCGACCATGTGGATCGTAAGAAGCCGCGACGAGCGGTGCAAGTCTTCCGCCAGTGCAATGCCGGCGATTGGATGCGGCGAGTCAGATTCTATCGAGTCGCAACGGACGACTATCGCACCGTCGCCTTCCATAGGCATGGAGTGGAACATGTAGAAAATGTCGCGCGGGCTCGCGATATGTCCGCCGGAACCCTTGATTGTCCATACGCCATTGCGAAACGACGCGCTCGCACCGGACGAAACGGGGCCAATGGGATGCGCCTCGAGCTTTGACACGGTTTTGAGAGGTAGCTTATTCTGCTCGGCAAGCGTTCGCGCGCGCGACTCGTCCTTTTCGCGACGGAACATGATGGACTCGCCGTTTTCGCGATGCTGCGAACGATATTTGTCCAAATACGGAGCGTTCATCCCCTTTCGCACAACATATGCCGTATGCAAAATATTGAGAAGATCAGGGCACTTGCGAACGGAACCCGGCGCGCCGCCGTGCCCAGGGTAGCAGTCATACTCGCTACCGAAAGGAACGAAGTCCAGCCCATTGCCGATATTGTATCGCGCATAAAACTCGGCGCAGGCGAGCAGGCGGTTCGAGCGCAGGGAATAGACGTCGATACCCTGTGTCCAGAACGCCTCGGCTATCAAGGCGAGGTGAAGGAACTGTCCGTATGTGTGGCCCTGGTCTCGCCCCGAATCGCCAAGCTCGCCGTTGGGCAAGGTGTCGGCGAGTCCGCCGGTAACATCGTCGCGGTATGCCGCAAGGCACTGTTTCAACTTCTCGGCATCATCGCAGAATATCGCGACGCCAACTCCCGTGACCAGTTGAAGCGCGCCCTGGTTGGCGCTTCTGAGCGGACGAGGAACATTCGCCGCCCACCAGAAGTTGTCGAGAAAGTATTTCTTCACAATTGCCGTGTCAACTTCTGTCCAGCCGGACCACGCGCCGCGCAGAATTTCCGCCCCGCCGTACAGCCGGTATGCAAAATCGCCCATAGAAAGATACGACTCCGCACCGCTCCAACGCTTGTGCGTCTTCGCCCAGGCGAGCAAAATGTCCCGTCCCTGTCTGGCATAGGCTTCGTCACCCGTCAAATACCACATGCGCGCAGAATTGTAAATCATCTGCATGTCGCCGCACCATTCGCCAAGATGCCGGTTCGGTGTGCGGGAGACCTCCTCGAACGGCCCGCGCATCTTGTACCCTAGCGGCGTCGCGGCCTTTAGCTCCGCAATAGCCGAAGCGTACGGCTCTTCTTTGGCGTGCGCTTTCAAATAGTCAAGGTCGTCCCTGCTTAGGGCAAAACCTGGATGGGTGAACTCGAAAGCCGCTGCGGCATGCGCGAGCATGAGCAATGCCGCTAGTTTAAGAGCCGGCAATATTTTCATCGGCACATCCTTTCTGGTGATGTTATTGTGCAATAAGCCATGGCACGGACAGTATAGCAATTCCCGCACCGCGTCCATATACCTACAAAGGAGGAGAGAATTCAGTGTGGCCTCAACACGCCGTAATTTTCACCAAAGGGGGGATGTGCAGTCGAATGCCGATTTGCTAAACTGTTGCACGTCAACAACCAAATGCAAAGGAGAACCATCATGAAATTCACAATGTCCATTTTCACTGCTGCGCTGTTTCTGACCGCTCAAGGCGCACTGCAGCGTCATATGGTTGATGCGGGCGCAAAAGGCTCGCCTTTCCCGCACTATTGGAGTTTCGGGGTGGGAGCGGGACGTGTGAACGAGGGGCTGCGCGCGGCATGGCACGAACACCTCGCGCTCGCCAGCGAGCAGTGCGGCTTCAGGTATGTGCGCATGCACGATACGTTCAACGACGACATGTTCGTTTATTTCGACGACGGCAAATACAACTGGCAATATATCGACGAGGTCTACGACCGTATGCTCGCCAAAGGGGTGAGACCATTCGTCGAACTCTCGTTCTTCCCGTCTGCGCTCGCCAAGGAGAATTCGCGCACCGTGATGTGGTATCGCGGACATGTCGAGCCGGACCGCGCCAGATACCCCGCCTGGGGACGCATGATCGAGGCGTTCGCGCGGCATCTGGTCGAACGCTACGGTATTGATGAAATTCAGAAGTGGTATTTCGAGGTTTGGAACGAACCAAATCTATATTGGGGATTCTTTCATGGCACGAAGAGCGACTATTTCGAATTGTATCGCGTGAGCGCGAACGCAATCAAATCAGTCCATCCTTCACTCAAGGTCGGCGGCCCCGCCACTAGCAACTTCATCGCCGACTCGCGGCATGACGGCGAAATTCAGGATAACGGGAAAAGCGTGTTCTTCCCCCAGGAGACAATCAACAGCCAGCAATGGAAAGGAGTGTGGATAGAGGATTTTCTGGCCTTCTGCGATCGTGAAAAACTGCCGGTCGATTTCATTTCGTGCCATGCATACCCGACAGACTACGCGCTCGACCCCGTCTCCGGCCGCGGGAGGAACGCCATACGCTATGTGCACTCTCTCAGGGACGATCTCACTTGGCTCAAGCGCGTGGTCGGGGCGTCTCGATACAAGAACGCAGAGCTGCACATTACCGAGTGGAATACGTCACCCAACAGCCGCGATGCTCTCCATGACAATCTGCCGCCAGCGGCGTATATCGCCAAGACAATGCTGGAGTGCGCAGGCCTGGCAGATTCGGTCATGTACTGGACTTTCACCGATATCTTCGAGGAAAAAGGCGGCGGAAGCGACATTTTCCACGGCGGTTTCGGCTTGCTCAACTTTCAAGGAATCGCCAAACCATCCTTCCACGCGTACAGAATGCTTAACGCGCTCGGGGACGAAGTACTGTACAATACCGCGCCTGTTGTCGCGACTCGCGATTCGATGACAGGAAAGATTGCAGTGCTTGTGTATGCATATCCGAAGGAATACGAAAGCCATGTTCCTGCCGCGTGCAATACCGGCAATTACATGAAAGCCTCGCCGACCGAAGTCGATCTCCTCATTGGCGGGCTCAAGCCCGGCTCGGCCTTCACAATTGAGACGCTGGACGACACTCATGGCAACGCGATAATGAGCTGGAGGGCTATGGGGCGCCCCCAATCGCCCACTCGCGAAGAAACGGCAGTTCTCAAGTCCAGGGCGGAAGCGACGCAAAAAGGTTGTTTGTTTGCCGACTCAAACGGCGTGTTGCACGTCTTGCAAAGGCTTCAACCATGGTCGCTCGTATTGATCTGCGAAAAGTAGTCTACATTGGCGCGGCGCGTTCGCTCCCCATCCCCCTTCGACTCATGCCCAGGCGAAGTAGTCGGCGTTTGGAAAGCGTTTACTGAGGCGGTAGAG
>JAZQBR010000005.1:0-6923 GCA_045545855.1 Kiritimatiellia bacterium
CCGTCTTCTTTGGAGCCGCGGCTCCCACCCGTTTAAACCTCCCTCTTTGTAACGCGGCAAGATCCCGCCTCTCCATTGTTCAGGGTGCCTATGGAGTCGGTAGCTATTTTCTCACTTTTTGAACACGCTGTCCACTATCGGCAAAAAGTAAAGATTTCGCGGCAAATTAATTCAATAACCGCTATTATCTCTCCGCTTCGTGGGGTCTCTCCCCGTAGGTTCCATACTTGCCGCAATTATAACAAAACGCGAGAACCTGCCGCCATCCCCTTTTTGGGAAACGACTCTACAAGCGGATGTAGCCCATCTCCTGCGCGCGGAAGACCGCGGCGGTGACGTTCGATGCATCCATCTTGCGGCGTATCTCCGTTATGCGGCTCTTGACCGTCTCGGCCGCGCAGCCCTGGATTCTCGCTATCTCCTCGCGCGTCTTGCCGAGCGCGAGGTACTTCAACGTCTCGAGCTGCTTCTCGGTGAAAGGCGACTTGACAGGAACGTAAGAGTCCGTCACGAACTCGAGCATTCCGCTTGCGATGCCCGCGACGGCGTCCGCGAGCGCAATGGTGTCCATGCCTTTCGACACGTACCCTTTCGCGCCGTGGCTGCGCGCCCTTTCCTCCTCCTCGGCGCGCGGCATGCCCGCGAGAAGCAGGACCTTCGCCTTGGGGAACTCCTCCAACATCTGCCCGAGAAGCCATATCCCGTCGCGGCGAGGCATAACCACGTCGGACAGGATGACGTCGGGGAGTCCTTTCGTCCTGCAGAATTCAAGCGCCTCCTCCGCGCCTGCGGCAGTTCCGGCGACAGCGAAGCGCGACCTGCTCGCGAACATGGTCGAAAGCCCTTCCCTTATTATCGGATGGTCGTCTACGATCAATACGCTAATCATGAATTATCTCCACTTCCACCGTTGTTCCATCTCCCGGGCGGCTCCTGACGGAGAACGAACCTCCGATGGCGTCGGCGCGAGTCTGCATGTTGGAAAGTCCCATGTGTCCGCTCTCGCCTCGCACCGCAACTGGATCGAATCCACATCCGTCGTCCGACACGCTCATCGTGAATCGGCGTCCGTCGTCGGAAAGCCTCACCGCGACATGCCTCGCCCCGCCGTGCCTGAGCGCGTTGCCGACCGCCTCCTGGAGGATCATGAGAAGCCGCGCGCCCTGTCGCCTAATCTCTATCGGAGGCTCTCCCTCGGAGACTATCTCGACGACGCCGCCCCAGTGGGGCATTCGCGCCGCAGCCGTGCGGAACAGTCCCGCAAGAGTGTCCGCCTTGCGACCGGCGCGCTGAAGTCCCCACAGGATGCCGCGAAGACCAGACTGCGTGTTCATGAGGGACTTCCTCGCGCCTGCGATCTGGCGGGCGACGGCCTCCGGATTCTCGACGACGCTCGCCGCCGCATCGAGATGGAACATCGTCCCCGCAAGCTGCTGCTGGAACTCGTCGTGCAGGTCGCGCGCGAGCCTCAGGCGCTCCTCCTGCGAACTGGCCTCGGCCCTTCTCGCGCGAATGAGCAGGGCCACCCATCCGCATAGCGCGGTCAGCACGAACAGCGCAATCGCGACCGCTGTGAGCACGCGCGCCGGAGTCCACCACGAAGGGCGCGACAACACATCAACGTCGTCTTTGGACAGAATGTTGAGCGTCAGGTTCTTTACGCCCTCCGGCGTATACTCGAGCGACGGCGTCGCGCGAATGCGGACGAGCGCGCCGATCCTGAGGTCTGGATCGAAGTTGTCGTGCTCGCGCAGCGGGAAGCTCGCCGTCGCCCCGCGCGCCTCGCGGTCGAGGTCGCTCACGTACAGCTGAAGCTGGGTCCTTCGCCTGTTCACGTCAAGCACTCTCACCGTGAGTTCCACCGGCAGACCGAACCTGTTCGGCGGCGCCGGTTCGTAGAGCGCCGAAATCTTCACTTGCTCACGGTCGGGAATCTCTCCGGTTCCAAGATGCGTCACTACGACGCTCTCCATGCGCAGGTTCGGCTCCGACATCGACACGTCACCCTCGGCCGCAATGCGCTCGCCCACGTACACATGGTTGCCCCCCGCGAGGCCGAGCCGCACGCACGTCCCGTCGTCCTGGCGCAGAAACGCGAAGTCGTCGCCCCCGCGCGCGAAAGTGACGACGCCGCGGACGGTCGCCCGCTCGCCGGGGACGTGCGACGCGGCGAGCGCCAGCGCGGAGAGCGCGGCAAAAGTCACTGCGGCTATGAGTTTCAACATCATTGCACTATGGCATTCTGACTTTCATGCAACCATTATACCAAATCCGCGCCCGGACATCCAGCCCCCGAAAGAAGCAGACGAACGTCACAGGTCGCGGTGGGCGGAGCGCGCCGCCTTCAGGACGACCGTCTCGCCCGCCTTGAGCCGCAGCACCCCTTCCGGCGCGCGCTTCTGGCCGCCGACGACCGACGCTCCGCCCGCGAAGCGCTTTGGAAGCGGAAACGACGCCTTAGCCTTCGGATTGCCGTTCTGCACGACGAGCCACTGTCCGATCTCCAGGGACCTCACGCCGTTCGGCTTCTCCTCGTCACCGGAGCTCCCGGTGTCGTCGTGCCTGACGCGCATGTACTGGATGCACTCCGGACGGCGCGTGTAGACGTACGCCACGTGATCCTTGTGCGGCTTGTCGCCGCGGTTCCACTGGTTGAAGCTCATCATTATGCGGTTCTCGCCGTCCTTGAACGCGACGTTCTGCGAGACGCAGTCGCCCCAGAAGAAGTCGGGCGCCCCGGTCTCCATCGGGAACTTCACGTTGGAGCAGAGGACGTCGGCGGGGTCGCTCATGCGCTTGAGCATCGCGACCGTCTCCCTCGCTCCGTCGACGGTGCCGTAGGCCGCGGACCAGTACCAGTTGCCACCGAGCGGACGGTTCCAGCGCGACACCTCCTTCTCGTCGAGGTTCATCCACTCGATCTGCTTGAGGCGGATGTGCGCGGGATTGCCGATGTCGAGTATCTGGCAGGGGGTGCATCCATAGCCGTCTCCGCCGACCATGTTGCGGTGGCGGAAGTTGAGGAACGCGCAGACGTCCGGCGCGATCTTCCCGTCGCCGCGCCGCACCGGATAGACGAAGTGCGTGAACGAGTCGCCGCCGATCTTCGCGCGCTCGCGCAGGAAGTCGAGCTTCCTGTACGACTCCCACAGCCTGTAGTACATTCCGTCCTGGCCGCGTCCATACTCCACGGAATACCCGCCCCACTCGAGCGGAATCCCCTTTGGCGAGACATAGCTCCATTCGCCGGGCTCCACCGCTCCCGTCGCGCGGCGAAGGCGTCCGATGAACTCCTTCTTGTCCGGCTCGTTCGGCGACTTCCCTCCGATAAGCCGGCGCGCCTTGATGCAGAACCTGAGCGCGTCAAGCTGGTAGCTCTCCTGGTTCGGGGCGTGCCCGCCCTTGAAGGAGAAGTGTCCGATCAGTCCGTCCATAAGGTCGAGGTAAGCCTTCCGCCTCGGGACCGGCGGCGTTGCGTCGTCGCAGTCGTCGTCGACGAGCTCGTCAAGAAGACCTTCCTTCTCCATGGCCTTCGCCGTAAGCATGAGCGCGTGTCCGACGCCCCTCAGGCCTGCTCCGTCAAGCGGAGTGCCCGACGTCGGACCGCGC
The DNA here is from genome assembly GCA_045545855.1 of Kiritimatiellia bacterium. GTDB lineage: Bacteria > Verrucomicrobiota > Kiritimatiellia > RFP12 > UBA1067 > UBA1067. The sequence goes on from JAZQBR010000005.1 coordinate 3,610, forward strand.
TTCGGTCCGCCCATCCAGTAGCCCCTCACCCACGCGCTCCAGTACGAGCCGGAGCCGCCCTGCGCGCGGCGGCAGAAGTCGAGAAACACCGCGACGCGCTCGAGCGTCTCCCTGTCATGGTAGCGCTTCATCTCCGGCGTCGTGTATGCATACGCGAGAACCGCGCCGAGGATCATGGGGCCGAAGTTGTTGAGATGGTCGAAGTGTCCGGGGATGGAGTTCTTCGTCTTCTCGACATCCATCACGCCGTCCTTGCCCTGCCAAGGGACGTCGAACGCGCCGAGGAGGTCCTTGTGCCACTCGCCCTTCGCGCACTTCTCCTTCCAGTCCTTCCCCCACATCTGCCGTCTGCACACGTCGTTCGCCAGCTCGTCGCAGTTCTCCCACACCTTGGCGATCGCCTTTTCAGCAACGCTCTTCGGAATCGGCTTGAAGCGCGGGAACTCGAGCTTCTCGACCTTCGCCTCGTCACGCTCCTTCGCCGGCGGGTCGATCAGCGGATTCGAGTGCGTCCACAGCGAGACGAGCTTGCGCGTCGGAAGCCTGTCCGCCTTGAGCGTCAGCTCGATTATGTGCTTTCCGCGCGTGAGCTCCTCCGGAATCGTCACCGTCTCGTAGAAGAGCTCCGTCGTGTTGTGCCAGAGCCCGCCCTCGTCAAGTTCGCTCCAGCCGTAAGGTTTGCCGTCCGGACCGAGAATCTGGTAGCGTCCGGGCGCGGACGGTATGCCGCGGTACGCGGCCGTGAGACACGTCCGTCCCCTGGGCGACACCTTCACGCGGACCGTGCAGATGTCGTTCGTCTGCGTGAACGAAAGCGCCGCGGCGGCCGCGATGATGGCGAAGGATGTCATGTTATTTTGTCCTGTAGATTACGAGCGAAAGCGGAGGAAGAGTGTCGGACCCCGCGAGCGTGAAGTCCCCGACGCTTTCCTTGAGCGCCTCGACCTCTGCCGGCGAGTTGTGGTCCATCGCCTCGCCGCCGCCGAAGACTGTCTTAAGGCACTTCCCGGCGACACCCTCGATCTTGACCGTCTGCGCCGTCTCGGTGCAGTTGACGAGCTTGAGGACGACCGATCCGTCGGCGTCTCTCACGGCGCTCGCCTGGACATTCGAAATGACGTTGTGGTTCACGCCCTTGCCCCACGAGAAGTTCGTGTCGGTCTCGTAGGTACCGGTCTCGACCTCGACCTTGAGAACCTCCCTGCCGCGGTTCTCGCTGAAGAGCTTCTGGACGTTCCAGCTGGGCGAGGTGAACGAGCCGATCGTCATCGGATAGATCATGTTCGGCGTCCACGCCGTGTGCTGCGCGTTCGCAAAGAGCGGCGCGTAGGCGGCGAGCTTGACCTGGTTCTGGTTGCGCTCGAGGCCCATCATGAACGCAGCCTCGCCGATCGCGCCGCGGAGCGAGCCGTAGCGGTGCGTGTAGGTCGTCACGGCGTACTCGCCGACGAAGATGTCGAAGTCGCCCTTCTTCTCGTCGTACTCGTGCGCGAGCGACGACATGAAGCGGTCGGGCGAGTCGTAGAAGTGGTCGTCGCGCATATCCTTCGGGTCGTCGACGCGCTTCGTCAACTTCCAGTTGTCGAAGACGAGCTGGATTTCGGGATACTTCTCGCGGACCGCCTTTGCGATCAGAGCGTAGCGCTCCTCGTACTCCCTGCCGCCGTTCTCGTTGCCGATCTCGAGGTACTTGAGACCGAACGGCTCGGGATGCCCCGCCGCCGCGCGCTTCGCGCCCCAGACGGAGTCGACGGGACCGTTCGCGTACTCGATGCAGTCGAGGGCATCCTGGACGAACTCGCCCATCTTGTCCATCGGCACGTTCTCCTTGTGCGACATTCCGCAGTTGATGCAGAAGAGCGGCTTCGCGCCGAGCGCCTCGCAGAGGACGAGATACTCGTGGAATCCGACGCCGTTCGTGGACCAGTACTTCCAGAGGTTCCACTGCGTCTTGCGCTCCCACTTGTCGCCGATCGTCTCCTTCCAGCGGTACGCCTCCTTCATCGTCGTCCCTTCGACCCAGCATCCGCCGGGGAAGCGCAGGAACGACGGCCTGAGCGCCGCGAGGCGCTCGATGAGGTCGCGGCGGAAGAGCCCCGCCACGGCGTCCGCCGGGAAGAGACTGACGCAGTCCGCATAGACCTCTCCGCCGTTCTTCATGCGAAGGACAAGTCTCGCTTCGGGATCGGTATCTGCGGCGACGAGGGTCGCCTCGAACGTCTTCCACTCCTCCGTGACGCCGGAGATCTCCGTCTTCGCGAGAAGCGGCTTCGAGTACGCCTCGAACGAGACCTCGACGGGACCGGACGTCTTGCCGCGCAGCGCGATGCTCAGCTTGTAAGCCTTGCCCTTCTCGACGCCCATACCGAAGTAGCCGTCGTTCGCTATGCCCGCCCCGGCCTTGCCGCGGAAGCAGCAGGAGTGGGGGTTTCTGCGGGAAAGAGGCTTCGACGAATCGAGGAAGTACTCCGCGCCGCCGACGGGATGCCAGTACTCGAGCGTAAGCTCCCCGCGTCGTCCGTTGCCGTCCTCGAACGAGCGGTTCCTCACCATCTCCGCGTAGACGCCTCCGTCTAAGGAGAGGTCGATGTCCTCGAAGAAGATGCCCCAGAGGTCGGGAGCCGTCTCGAAGAGCGCCTTCGAGGTGTCGACCTTGACGACGTTCTCGGCGAGAGCGCTCGTCGCCGCGGCGGCGAGCGCGAGTGCCGCCGCGGTCCATTTCGCGGCACATGTGCCGCGCGTCACTCTTGAAAAGTCCATGTCCGTCCTTTCGGTTCGGTTTTCAGTTTCAGCGGATTATGACCAAGAAGCCGGGGGTGGCGCATCCGTACTTGAGCGAGACGCCCGAGCCGAGCTTCTTCGCGAGCCAGACCATCTTGTCCGTCGTGTCGGGGTCTTCGACGTTCGCGACGGCGGAGCCGGAGAGCGAAGCGGCGGAGATGACGGGGTAGCGCATCGACTTATCAGGCGTCGTGCCTTCGGTCGATATCTCCGTGGCGGAGAGCGCCGCCGCGTTGGACACCGTGAGGTGCGCCGCCGAGGAGACGGTCTCGTCATTTTCCGTCGTCTCGGAGACGGTCGTCACGAACTTCGCGCCGGATTCGAACACGACGGATCCGACAGTGTGATCCTCGGCGATCTTGAGCGTCGCGCCGTCGCTAACGGTGACGGCGACTGTCGTGCTGTCGTTCGCGAGCACCGTCGTGCCGCCTGCGCAGTCGAGGTTGTAGGTGTCGTAGGCGTTGTTCGTGAACGTTCCCGCCCCGACCTTGCGCAGCGTCGCCGTCGCGCATCCAGCGGATTCAGCGGACCAG
>JAZQBR010000006.1:0-11417 GCA_045545855.1 Kiritimatiellia bacterium
TGAGGGTCAGTTAATCTGCTGTGAGGTCTAGCTAATATTGCGCGCTGCTCCAGAGGGGGTCGTGTTTACCCCTCACGGGGTCTCTCCCCATAGATTCCTCCTGATTGCCTTACGCCTCCGGCGCTGCTCGGGATTTCGGGCAGTCGGAGCAGGGGTAGCCCTTCGGGGCGCGGTGGCCGGGCTTGTCGATCGGCCGCATCGTCTCGAAACGGCGGTAGATCGCGTTCATGCGGATGTCCGTCACGCCGGGCGCGAGGCGTCCGCCGTCGCGCGGGAATAGGCGCACGAGGTGCGTGGCGTGGCCGGGGACGACCGCCGCGTAGTGGTCGGAATAGACGCCGAGGTCGGTCTGGCGCCAGAGGTCGCGCACGAGCCAGCGTCCCTCGAGGCCGAGCGCGGCGAAGTCGATTTCGATGCGCGTGTCGGTCTCGTGGGTGTTGAAGAGCGCGAAGACCTGCGAGCCGTCGCTCATGGGCTTGGCCCAGACCTGCGCGCGCGGGCCTTCGGCGACGACGGCGGCCTGCGCGCCGAGTTCGTCCTGGTTCGTCTCGATCACCTCGTCGTTCGTGAGGAGCGAGAGCGTGAAGTCGTCGATAGCCGTCAGGTCGCATCCGATGAGGAGCGGCGAGCAGAGGACGGCCCAGAGGGAGATGTGGGTATATTGCTCGTTGGGCGTCAGGCGCGTGGGCTTCAGGGTGGCGTTGCGCGGGCCGGTATCAACGGGTCCGACGACGAGGATGTCCATGTCGTTCCAGGCGCCGGGGCGGGCGTAGGGCCATAGCTCGACCTGGCGCTCCACCACGCCCTTCATCGATTTGTAGGTGTCCTCGATGTCGTAGGCGGTGCGCCAGCTGTTGCCGCCGGTGAACGCGCCCCACATCGAGACGGACTTGTCGCTGTAGCAGAGCGCGTAGAGGATGTCGCGGTCCTGCGCGGCGAGGGCCTCGCCCATGAGGAAGTAGGGCAGGGTGTTGCGGACGTTGCCGAGGGCGGGCGCGCCTTCGGCCACCTTGTCCGCGATCTTCCTGTAGCTGCACCAGTCGTATTTGAGGTAGTCGTAGGCCCAGTCGGCGTAGGTCTTGGCGTCCTGCCACTCGTGACCCCAGCTGCCGACGCAGCCGCCGCAGGTGTAGGGTCCGGGGGAGGAGTAGAGGCCGGCCTTGAGGCCGAGGGAGTGGATGTAGTCCGCAATCGCCTTCATGTCGCCGAAGCGCGAGTTGGGGACGATCGTGCCGTCGGCGGTGCGCTCGGGGCCTTCGAGGGTGGGGTCGTCCTTGGCGTTCCTCGGGTTGTTCTGCCAGAAGTCGTCCACGTTGACGTATGACCAGCCGTGGTCGGCGAGGCCGGTCTTGACGAGGGCGTCCGCCGCGTCTCGGATGTTCTGTCCCGTCACGGCGCGGGCGAAGCAGTTCCAGCTGCACCAGCCCATCTGCGGCGTGAGCGCGATCTTGTCGCCGACCTTGATCACGAGGTCGCGACAAGCGCGACCCTCCCGGTTCTCGGCGGTAAAGGTCACCTTGTATTCGCCAGGCTCGGCAATGGAACCGGAAAGCATGCCCGTCGAGGGGTCAAACTTGATGTTCTTGTCAGAATTTGATGAAGTGGGAGGGTCGCGCTTGTCGCGACCGGGAGATCCTGTCAATCTTGTAAATCCTGTCAAAGAAAACTTCATCGGCCGTGCGCCCGTGACGGGCAGACGGTAGAGAATCGGGTGGCCGGGACGGACGCCGAAGACGCGCGCGCCGTTGATACGCGGCGCGGCTCCCGGCGGCGGCGTGAGGATCCCCAGCTGCTCCGTCGCCGGCGCGGCGGCGACCGCCGGCACGAGGCGGGCGGCGAATCCGCCGCCGGGAGCGAGGCGCACCTTCAGCGGTTCGCCGGCCTTGACCGTGAACACGCGGCGGACGTAATGCTCCGCGTTCACGTCCGCGTCGGGGGCGTCCTCGAACGACTCGACCGTCCATTCGCCTTCGCCGAGGAAGTCCGTAGGCAGCTCGACGTCGCGCGCCGTCCAGTCGGTAATCGCGCCTAGCCACCACTCGCCGCCCTTGCGGCGGGCCACAACCGCGTACTTGCCGATTTCTCCGGCGACGCCGACAGTCTCATCCCATACGGTCGGAACCTTGGTGATGAACGACGTGCATTCGGGCGCTGTCCTATACTGCGTTGGCGAGTCGCAGAGCATCTGTATCGGCGCCTCGAACAGTGGGAACAGCGCGAGCTGATGGCAGCGCGTACCGTAGCAGGCGCGGATGTCTTTTTCCGCGTCGAACGGCGGCGCATCGAACGCTCTGTTCCTCATCGCGCCGGGCGTGTAGTCCATGAAGCCCGCGACCATGCGCGTATAGACGAGGTTGACGTCGTTGGAGACGACGACCTTGCGTCCGCCTATTGAGCCGCCCTGCTCAAGTCCATAGACGCCCTCGTAGTTGAGGATGTTGGGATACGTGCGCTGAAGCCCCGTCGGCTTGTGGATGCCGTGGAAGAGGACGACCAGCTTGCGCTCCGCCGCGTCCGCCGCGGCCTCTTCGAGGAACCTTTCAGCCACCTGGTCGTCTCGCTCGATAAAGTCGATCTTGAAGCCCTTCGCGCCCATCGCGGCATAACGGTCGAATACGCGCAGGCGCGTCTCTCGGTCTGCGAGCGGCGACCACGCCGCCCAGAGGATCACGCCGACACCTTTGGTCTTCGCGTAGGCGATCACCCCCGGCACATTCACCTCGTCGCGCGGCTTGTCGAGGTTCAGCTTTTCGCTCCAGCCTTCGTCCATGATGATGTAGGCGATGCCGTTCGCCGCCGCGAAGTTGACGTACTCCTTGTAGGTCTCGAAGTTGCAGCCAGTCGCAAGTCCCGGAACGTCGGTTATCTGGAAACCGTTCCACCAGTCCCAGGCGACCTGCCCCGGCTTGACCCAGGAAAAGTCCGTGGAGGAGTGGGGAGTGGAGGAGTGGGTGAGTTGGGAGTTGGGAGCGGCGAGAGCATAAACGGCGTCAGATTCGACGAGATCGCTCGGCGTGTCGCCCAAAACGAACACGCGCCACGGGAAGCTGCGCGTTCCCTTCGTCTTCGCGAGATACGGCTCGCGGCTCACGACCTTGATCTTGCGGCGGCCCTTGTCGAGCTCCTTCGGCACACCCGCCTGCCACGAGCGCAGAATATTCGTCTCACCTTCGCGGCGGTAGAAGTTGAGCCCTGGATAATCGCGCAAGTCGGATTCCGTCACGCATACCACTCCCGCGCCCCGCACTGTCGCAGTAAACGGCGTCATCACGATCTGCGGATGCCCGGCGGGGATGCTCTCGACAGGGCCGATCTGCGCGGGCTTCTCCCATCCGGACATGAAACCGCCGGCGACGGTGTAGCAAAGCTCCGTCTCTTTCGGGAAGCGGATATTCGTGGATTCGGCGTTCACCGAAATCTCGCCGTCGAACTTCGTCTCGAACCGCCACGCCACGCCATCGTTGCGGGCATGGAGCACGACCGCCCAATCGCCGAAATCGACCTTCATCTCGTTTGCCGCAAGGTCGATGGACGACTTCTTGTAGAGCGGCGTCGGCAACGTTCCTTCGACCTTGCGTGTCGTCGCCTTTGGTTCCGCGTCCGTACCGTTCAGCGCACCGCGTCCCTCAACTGCAAGGGAAAATCGCGTCGGCTCGACAATCGCCTTGCCGCGCCGCCAGACGGAATACACCATGCCGCCCTTGCCAACCTCAAGCCGCAGCGCGTTCTTCCCATCCGGCGAAACAGCTGCCGTGGAAAACTCGACGGAATGCGCCACGCAAAGGCTGGATTCGGAGTTTACGAATTCCTCAACGCGGCGGCGGAACTCCGCGAAATCGACATTGGGCGGATCGTCTTTGCCGAAGCCGCGCACCGCGCTGCGGAAACCGTACGGAGCGGCCAGGCGCTTTATAGCGTCCTCAACCAGTTTCCTGTTACCCGTTCCCTGTTCCCTCAATATCCTCATCTTTTCTGCTGCGACCACTCCGGCGCGAAGCGCGATAAGGCGCGCCGAAAGTTCGCCCTCCGGGTAGATGAGGTATACATCTCCTGGAACCCATGTCTGTTTCGTCTTGTAGGAGGCGTCTTCATACGGATTCTCCGGCCACGAATTCGCCGCCCAGCGGAGGAATCCGTCAAAGCCGATCATCACCGGATACGCGCCAAGCCAGTATCCCTCATCCAGATTGCTGAACATGAACGTATTGGGCGTTCTGGCTGAGCCGCAGACATAGAACGTCGTCTTGAAGCCCTTTTCGCGGCGCGGCTGAAGTTCAGGAAGGAAGTTCGAACGAAGGTGGACGAGCCCCAGACAGAAATTTTCGATCTGGATGCCGTCAAAGGCCGAGGGCTTTGTCTTGCCGCAAGCCGACACTTTGAGCCCCGGCGCCTTGGCTTGAATAAGAGTGGCAATCTTGCGGACGTCATCCGGGCTGCGCTCATCCATCGCAATGTAGGTATCTTCAAACCATCCTTTCTCTTTGAGATGCTTGGCGAAATCCACGAGAAACGGCCCCCAGTAGTCCTCGAATTCCGGTGTCCCGGGCAACATCTTCTCGCGGTGGTCCTTGCCCTCGGCGTCCTTCCACGTGACGCGATAACCCCACGGACACATCGAGTAGCACGCGATGTCCGGCCCGACTCCGCACCTGCGGCCGAACTCAACGTACTTGTCGAATATCTTGTAGTCGAAGGACCATGTGCCGTCGGCATTCTTCACCCTGCCGACCATAGTGCCGTAGCCGTCGTAGCACTGGTGGTTCCAGGGCAAATCGAGCAGCGTCGCGGTCAAAGCCTTGCAACCGCTTTCAGCGAGCGCGCGCCACACGGGCGCCATCTTCTCGTAGTGCTCAGGCGAGAACGGCTTGACGCCAAAGTAGCGCGCGACCGCCCACGGGTGCTGCCAGAGGTCGAGAAAGTATTTCCAGTCCTTCGCCGGCGGCAAAACGCGATCTACAACCTTCAATTCGAAGAAGTTCGCCTCTTCGCCCGTCTGGTCGAGTTCGAAGAGATGGACGGCGGCCGGCGCGCCGGGCTTGACCGCGACCTTTACCATGGCGGGCGGTTCTTTGTCGCCGGGCCGCCATTCTTTGCATACGTCGCGCACGCTCCCTTTGCCGGCGATTCTGGTCTTTGTCTTGCCGTCCGCGTCGGTGTATGTCTCGACGAGATCGTATTTCACCTCGTCGAAACGAAGAAGCGTAAGAGCGATGTCGTCGCCCGTCCAGCGCGAAGAGAGGTTGACCGCCTTCTCCCTGAGCGCTTCCGGTATTGCGACATAGGCCGTCTCGCCGCGCCAGACGCTCGCGCCGAACTGAGCGGCGCCGGAGACGGCGCAGACTGCGACGACAGCCACGAGAATTGTGCGCCTCGCGCGAGGCCGGCACATGGATACAATATTCATTTTCTACCCTCCTTTATTGACAACGCACCCAGCGTTTGGCCTTATTATAAACCATTTTGTGCGATTAGTCAATCGTGTTCTAGAACACTTTTTTCAGGGTGGTAAGGAGGCGGGGCGGTGCGTTTGAACACGTAAAAACAAGCCGACAAGGGGTTGCCGGCACGCTGGCAACCCCTGGCGCGCCGTACGCGCTCTACTCAAAATCGGGCATTGGCGGCGGCGGCAGGCCAAAGGCGCGGCCCACAAGCCGGCCGATGTCATCATCGCGGCCAAGCGCGCTCTCGGGTATGCTCGCCGCCGAAATATCCATCGCATCGGCGACCCCCTCGGATACTGTCACGCCGCCGTGAAGCGAAGCCTCTTCAAGCTTCTCGCCGCCGGCCATGGCCGTGTTGTCGACAGCGCCGGTAATCGCCCCGCCGGTCGCCTTGATATGGTTCTGATATGTATTTATGCTGATATTCATTTTTTCATCTCCGCAAGGATTACACATAATGCAGCAAAAAGTTACATCAAATCAGCAAGAATTTCCCTAAGTTTCGTTTTCGCGCGGAATATGCGAACTTTTACCACGTTTTCGCTAACTCCGGTCTGCCGGGCGATTTCATGAATCGACAGCTCGCCTACCTGGAACATCGTGTAGGCGTCGCGCAGAATAGGCGGCAACTTGGCGAAGGCGTCGCGAAGACGCCGCCTCAAATACGCGTTGTCGGAAGGCACCGCCGCCGGCGCGTACGCAATGGCGGCATCTTCTGGTATTTCGTCCGTGAAAGTGATGCGGCTCTCGTCGCGCGCAATGTTCTTGCGGATGTTTCGCGCCATGGTGAAGACGAGCCCCGACACATCCGAGTCGGACTCCCTCAAATTCTCGCGCATCTTCCAAAGCTTCAGAAAAACAGTCTGCACGATGTCGCACGCTTCGTCGTACGACGAGCCCGAGGCGACCAACCAGTTGGTCAATCGAGGCGCGATTGTCTTGTAGTGTTCTTCGATTGTCATAGGTCCTCCAGTGTGACGGAGTCGAGCTCCGCCTCTTCTTTTCTGGCGTCTTGCAGTTGCTTGGCCCACTTCAAAACTTCCGCGACAGGCTCGATCAGAGAGTCGGGAATGAAATCGTCTATTTTTCCCTTGGCGTAAAGGGCGCGCGCGAGAGGCTTGTCCTCCATCACGGGGATGCCCTCTGCAAGGGCGGTCTCTCTGATGATTTTCGCCGTGCCGCCTTCGCCCTTGGCGCATATTCGCGGCAGCGGATACTCGTCGAGGTTGTAGCGTATGCCGACCGCCAGCCGCGTCGGGTTGGTTACGACGACATTCGAACGCTTCGCGGCGGCGGCCGGTTCGGGTCCGTTCAGTATTTCGTCGCGGAACTGCCGCTGGGCCTGCTTGACCTCTGCGGAGCCTTCCATCTCCTTGTACTCGCGCTTCACCTCGTCCTTTGTCATCATCATCTCTTTGGTGAAGTTCTTGCCCTGGAAGAGCCTGTCGACGACGGCGATTATGATATAGCCGAAGGCCGTGTACACAGCGAGGCGCTTGAGCATCAGCTTTAGGCACGGGAATATGTCGTCTACCGTGCCGTAGCACATGGTGAGAAGCTCCGGCACGCTCGCCCAGATTATCTTGTACAGCAGATAGCCGAGAAACGACACCTTCACGACGTTCTTGAAGAACTCGAACAGGTTCTTCATCGAAAATATCTTCTTCGCGCCCTGCACGGGGTTCAACTTGTCGAGCTTCGGTATTATCGGTTCGAAGGTGAAGAGAAAGCCGATCTGGGCGACGTTGCCCACGATACCGATCACGGCGGCGACGATCACGAAGATGAAAGAGTGTTTGCAGATGATGAACGCGGCGAATTTGGACGACTCGCGTATCGCCGGCAGATCGTTGTCGGCGACTCGCCCGGAGAGAAAGCGTATCATCTCCTCGGCGTCGTCCATAAGTACTATTCCCATGCCGCCCAGAAGCGCGAAAAGAACGATCAATATCGCCGTCGAGACGACGTCCTTTGAAGTGCAGACCTGGCCCTTCTGTCGCGCGTCGCGCAGTTTCTTCGGCGTCGGCAGTTCAGTCTTCTCTCCGGAGCTTTCGGCCATGGCGCGTCACCCCCCGAGAACCTTGTAGACCGGGCGCAGAATCGCCCCCTGATCCGTGTACATGAGCATATCCATGATGAACGGCAGATAGACTATCAGCATGGCGACGCCGAGAGCGGACTTTACCGGCATTGAAAGAAAGAATACGTTCAGCTGGGGGGCCGTTCTGTTCACGAGGCCTAGACCGATGGTCGCGAGGAACATGACTATGATCGCCGGGGCCGATATGACCACCGTCGTCTTGAGCATGCCGTCGAGCGTGCCGAGCACGGTCGCCGGCGTCGCGGACGAAACCGAGACGCCCTCCGAGAACACCGGCCACACCTGGAAGCTCGCGTAGATCGCGCCGAGAAAGAGAAAGACCGCCCCGCCCACGAAGAACACGGTAGAGACGATCTGGGTGAAGAATATGCCGGTCGTCGAGACCTGCGAGCCGTTGAGCGGCGAGTACACCTCACCCATCGTGGCGCCGCGCTGGTTGTCGATGAAATTGCCGACATTCTCGGCGACCCAGAACGGCACCGCCGCGAAGAAACCCAGGAGAAAGCCGATGAACGCCTCCTTGGCGCCAAGGAACGCGAAGGCCCAGAGGTTCGGCTCGCCCGGCGGCATCGAGTGCTTGACGTACGGCAGCGCGATGCACGAAAAGGCCAGCACCGCCGCGCGGCGCGCGACGCCGGGTATCATCGAGTCGGTAAGCGCGGGGCAGACGGCGAACGCGCCGCCCACCCTCGCCATCGCGAGGACCGCCGCCAGCACCCATCTGTGAAACTCGATGTACGGCATACGGGTCTCCTCTGCTACCGCAAGAGCGGGAAGTGGGCGAAGATATCCTGGGTATACAAAAGAAGCGACGACCCGAGCCACGACGCGCACGCCAGAAGCGTGACCGAAATCGCTATCAGCTTGACCGCGAAACCCAGGGTCTGCTCCTGTATCTGGGTAAGCGCCTGGAGAAGCGAGACGAGTATGCCGATCACGGTCGCGACCACGATCGGTATCAGCGAGAGCCTCAGCACCAGCACGAGGCACGTCTGCGCATAACCCAGAAGCTCCGCCTGCGTCATAGAGCGTACCCCCTTATGAGACCTTGTATGAGAAGCGTCCAGCCGTCGACCATCACAAAAAGCAGCAGCTTGAACGGCAGTGAAATCGTGACGGGCGAGACCATCATCATGCCCATCGCGAGCAGTATGTTTGAGACGATGATGTCGATCGCGATGAACGGCAGATAGACGAGAAAGCCGATTTGAAAGGCCTTGGTCAGCTCGGAAACGCAAAACGACGGTATGAGAATGTAGAAGCTCTCGTGGTCGACCGCGGCCGGCTCGCCGTCTTTCGACCAGAGCCCCTCTGCGGTGCGCACGAAGAAAGCGCGCTCCGCGTCGGATGTATGCTGCGAGAGAAACGTCCTGAACGGCTCTGCCGCTTTCACGAGGCCGTCGGTTTCAAACAGCCGCTCGGCCCCGGCGCCGGGCGCCGCCCCGGTCTGCCGCCCGGCTTCGGCGCCGAGCGCCGACGGCGCGGCCGCGAGCTCCGCGCGCGCTATCCCCCACGACTCGCTCATCACCGGCGCCATTATGTAGAACGTCAATATCATCGCGAGCGCGTTTATCACCATGTTCGGCGGTATCGACTGTATGCCCAGCGCGTTTCTGATAAGCGACATCACGACTACAATCTTGAGGTAGCTCGTCGCCACCATCGCCACGAAAGGCAATAGCGAAAGCCCGACTAGAAGTACGATTAGTACGAATGGATTCGTCTGGAACATGGTTCGCTCCGCCTACGAGACGGCCTCCTTCAGCTTTCTGATAGTGTCGTCGTAAACAGGCTTCTCGTCGAGCCCCTGCCTGAGAAATCCGTTTACGGCCCCGTCCTTCGCGATCGCCTCGTCCGCCTCGGGGTCGGACCCCTTCTTGTACTCGCCGATCTTGAGCAGCAGCTCCACTTCGGCGTACTTCGCCAAAAGCGTGCGCAGCTTCGCCGCCGCGGCCTTGTGGTCCTTGGGGATGATCGCCGACTGGCAGCGTGACACCGACGCGAGTATGTCGATCGCCGGGTAGTGGTTCATCTGGGCGAGCTTTCGCGAGAGTATGATGTGGCCGTCGAGAATCGAGCGCGTCTCGTCGGCGATAGGCTCGGTCATGTCGTCGCCTTCGACAAGCACGGTGTAGAGAGCCGTGATCGAGCCTTTGGACGAATTGCCGGCGCGTTCCATGAGCTTCGGGAGCTCCGAAAACACGCTGGGCGGAAAGCCCCTTCGCGTCGGCGGCTCGCCCGCCGCAAGGCCGATCTCGCGCTGCGCGCGCCCGAAACGCGTCACCGAGTCCATCAAAAGCAGAACTTTGCGCCCCTTGTCGCGAAAGTACTCCGCTATCGACGTCGCCACATACGCCGCCTTGAGACGCTCCATCGACGAGCGGTCTGAAGTCGATATGACGAGCACCGACTTCTTCAGTCCCTCGGGCCCGAGGTCCTTTTCGATAAACTCCCTCACCTCGCGGCCGCGTTCGCCGATGAGCGCCAGCACCGTGACTTCGGCCTCGGTGTTGCGTATTATCGAAGCGAGCAGAGTCGACTTGCCGCCGCCGGCGGCCGCGAAAATGCCCATGCGCTGGCCCTCGCCGCATGTGAGAAGCCCGTCTATCGCGCGTATGCCGAGCGAAATAGGCTTTGAGATGACCGTTCTTTCAAGCGGCGACGGCGGCGGGGCGTATACCGGGTAGTAGCCGTCGGGCCGGAGCGGCCCCTTCACATCGGCGTCCATCGGCCTGCCGAGCCCGTCGAGGACGCGCCCGAGCAGGTTCTCGCCGACCGGCACCATCTGGACGCGCCGCGTCGGTATCACCTCGGTCTCCGCCGAAATGCCGATCATCGCGCCGAGAGCCGTCAGCAGAGCCGCGTCTTTGGTGAAGCCCACGACTTCGGCCTGTACCTCGAAATTCTCCCACGGGTTTCTGAGTATGCACACCTCGCCCACCTTGACGCCGGGCACAGACGCCTTGATGATCGTGCCCACGACCTGGATGACCTTGCCCTTGACATCGATCGGCTGGGCGTCTTCGACGGCTCGGTTGAGAACCTCGGGGATGTAGTCGAAAACCCCCATCAGCCGTCTCCTCTCGCGACATGGCGCCTTATCGAGCGCTCGATCGCCTCCAGCTGGGTGTCGACCGACGCTTCGGCGACGCCCGCCTCGGTCTCGAGAAAACACGCCGGGCCCTTGAGCCGCGCGTCCTCGACCACGTCGAGCGTCTCTATTGTCGGGTACTTCACGCGAAGCTCCGCCACGCGCGCGCGCACGCTCTCGACCATCTCGGGCGCGACTTTTATCGCGACCTGGCGCTGAGTGCGTATCACCGCCGCCATGGTCTTTCGGACAATCTGCACGACCATCTCTTTGTCGCCGATCTCCACGACGCACGACTTGAGAGCCTTCATGACGACTCCGGCCATCTTGTCCTCGACCGACTCCATGAACCGCACCGACTGGTCGACCTGGTCGAGCTTCTGCATGGCGATTTCCATCTTGCCGTCGGCCAGCCCTTTTTCGTAGCCGCGGCGCTTCTCCTCCTCGAACGCGGCTTTGGCCTCTTCGCGAATTCGCGCGGCGTCGGCCTCTGCGGACGCGATTATCTCTTCGGCGGTCTTGGCCGTCGCGATGTCGGCCGCCTTCACGAGACGCCTGTCGGACTGGAGGACGAAATTGTCTTTTTTCAGGAGCAGCATAGTGTGTACGCCTCCGGGAACTTTAGTTTTAGAAGCTTTGAAACGAACTGCGGCGCGTCGGCCGGCAGCGCCGCGTCGCTGACGGGCGCCGACCCGGCCGCCTCGGCCGCCTCGCGCGGCAGTTTTAGCGTGAAGCGGCGGCGCAGCGCCTCGGGGCGCCCGTCCAGAAGCGACTCGAGAAGGCG
>JAZQBR010000007.1:0-4821 GCA_045545855.1 Kiritimatiellia bacterium
CTCCTTGGCTCACAGAACGACATGGCTACGATCCGACTTGTCTGGCGCCGGTGGCGGTCGTCAACGGCGAGGTTCACGGCAAGCTCGAGACGAAGGACGTCGAGGGTATTATAAAGCAGTACCGCGAGCGCGGCTGAGACAACTGGAACTTTAAAAGAGGAGCAAGAAAATGGCAAAGCTTACACTTGACGACCTGCGCAAGATGCGCGGCGAGAAGCAGAAGGCGATGGAGATGCGCGACGCGTCCAACAAAGACGTCCAGGTGATTGTGGGCATGGGCACATGCGGCATTGCCGCCGGCGCGAAGGATACGTTCACGGCGCTCGTGAACGCAATCAGCGAGAAGGGTCTTACCAATGTCCTTATCAGGCAGACGGGCTGCATGGGCCTGTGCCACTCTGAACCGACGGTCGAGGTTGTCGTTCCCGGCATGCCTTCGGTCATATACGGCAACGTCGACGCGGCCACGGCCAAGGAGGTCGTCGAGAAGCACATCGTCGGTCGTCAGCTGATTGACGACAAGATACTCGACCGCCCCTCCATCGACATCATCAAAAACGGCTAACTGGAGGACGCTCAAATGGCATACGAATCATACGTGTTGGTCTGTGGCGGCACTGCGTGCTGCTCCGGCGGCGGTACAGCCGTCGTCGAGGCCTTCAAGAACGAGCTTGAGGCTGCCGGCCTCAGCGAGAAGGTGCAGGTCGTCGTCACCGGGTGCCTTGGCTTCTGCGAGCAGGGCCCGATTGTTAAAATCCTGCCGCAGGGCACGTTCTATGTGCAGGTTCAGGAGAAGGACGTCAAGGAAATTGTCGCCGAGCATCTCGTGAAGGGCCGTGTCGTCCAGCGTCTCTGCTACGACCCGGAGCAGGCGAAAAAGCTAGTCGCCGAGGCGAATATCCCGTTCTACCAGAAGCAGTACCGAATCGTCCTGAGAAACTGCGGTGTCATCGACCCAGAGAAGATTGAGGACTACATCGCCCGCGACGGCTACAAGGCGATTGAGAAGGTTCTCTTCGAGATGACGCCCGAGCAGGTCGTCGAGGAGATGCTCAAGTCGGGTCTGCGTGGCCGCGGCGGAGCGGGATTCCCGACAGGCATGAAGTGGAAGTTCGCGCAGCAGCAGCCCAAGGGCCAGAAGTACATGGTCTGCAACGCCGACGAAGGCGACCCTGGCGCGTATATGGACCGTTCCACGCTCGAGGGCGACCCCCATTCCATCCTCGAGGCCATGATTATCGCCGGGTATGCAATCGGTGCCACCAAGGGTTTCATATACATACGCGCCGAGTACCCGCTCGCCATCCACCGCCTTCAGGTCGCCATCGGCCAGGCCAAGGATCTTGGGCTTCTCGGCGAGAATATTCTCGGCAGCGGCTTTGACTTCGACATTGAGTTGCGTTTCGGCGCGGGCGCGTTTGTCTGCGGCGAAGAGACGGCTCTCCTCCAGTCGATCGAGGGCAATCGCGGCATGCCGAAGCCCCGTCCGCCTTTCCCTGCGGTCAAGGGTCTCTGGGGCCGCCCGACGGTCATCAACAATGTCGAGACGCTCGCGAACATCCCGGTCATCATCAACAAGGGCGCCGAGTGGTTCTCCAAGATCGGCACTGCGACCACGAAGGGCACCAAGGTGTTTGCTCTCACCGGCAAGGTGAACAACTCCGGCCTTATCGAAGTGCCTATGGGCACCACCCTCAGGGAAATCATCTTCGATATCGGCGGCGGCATCCGCGGCGGCCACCAGTTCAAGGCCGCTCAGACGGGCGGGCCTTCCGGCGGTATCATACCGCCCCAGTTCCTCGACACCCCGATCGACTACGAGTCGCTCGCCAAGATTGGCTCGATTATGGGTTCTGGCGGTCTTATCGTAATGGACGAGACCGACTGCGTCGTCGACATCGCCAAGTTCTACCTCGATTTCACCGTCGACGAGAGCTGCGGCAAGTGCGCCCCGTGCCGTATAGGCGGCAGGAAGCTTCTCAACTATCTGAAGAAAATTACCGATGGGCGCGGTACCGAGCAGGACATCAAGGACATGGAGGCGATTTGCGACGCTATGGGCAAGGCTTCGCTCTGCGGCCTCGGTCAGACGGCTTCCAACCCTGTCAAGTCGACGCTCAAGTACTTCATGGACGAGTACATGGAGCATATAAAGGACAAGAAGTGCCGCTCGGGCAAGTGCTCGAAGCTCATAAAGTACTCAATCGACGCCGCGAAGTGCAAAGGTTGCACGATGTGCGCCAAAAAGTGCCCCGCTTCCGCCATAAGCGGTACGGTGCGCAACCCGCACGTCATCGACCAGTCTAAGTGCGTCAAGTGCGGCGCGTGCGAGGCGACCTGCAAGTTCGGCGCGATCAGCCACGGCTAAGGCGAAAGGAGATTTAAGCAATGGAAGCAGAAATGATTACCCTTGAAATCAACGGCAGGACCGTTGAAGTTCCGAAGGGCACTACGATTCTCAACGCGGCCAAGGCTGCGCACATCAAGATACCGACGCTGTGCTACCACCCGGATCTCAAGGCCGGCGCCAGCTGCGGCATTTGCGTCGTCAGACAGCTCGTGCCGAGCCGCGCCGAGCCCGGCAAGTTCGTGCCGAGCCCGAAGCTCCTCAGGGCCTGCTGCACAGAGGCGACCCCAGGCATGAAGATTCTCACCCACGACCCCGACATCGTGCAGGTGCGCCGCACGGTTCTCGAGCTCATTCTCGCGAACCACCCGCAGGACTGCCTGCAGTGCCCGCGTTCGGGTTCGTGCGAGCTTCAGGCGATTGCGGCCGACTTCGGCATTCGCGAGATACCGTTCCCGAAGGAGGTCATCCACCACGACGTCGACAAGTCGACACCGTCCATCGTGCTCAATCCAGACAAGTGCATCAAGTGCGGACGCTGCGCAGAAGTTTGCCAGGAGATGCAGAATGTCTGGGCGCTTGAGTTCATCGGGCGCGGCGAGAAGACCGTCATGGCCCCGGCTGCGGGCGTTACGCTCGCCGAGTCGCCGTGCATCAAGTGTGGCCAGTGTTCGGCCCACTGCCCTGTCGGCGCTATCTACGAGAACGACGAGACCGGCAAGGTTTGGGCCGCGCTTCGCGACCCCGAGAAGGTCTGCCTCGTGCAGATCGCCCCGGCCGTGCGCGTCGCGCTTGGCGAAGCGTTCGGCATGAAGCCGGGCGAGCTCACGACCGGCAAGATCTACGCGGCGCTGAGGATGCTCGGTTTCGACAAAGTGTTCGATACGAACTTCTCCGCAGATGTTACAATCATGGAGGAAGGCACCGAGTTCATCAAGCGCTTTACCGAAGGCGGTCAGCTGCCGCTGCTCACAAGCTGCTGTCCCGCCTGGACGGACTGGATGGAGAAGTATGCTCCCGATTTCACGGAGAATTTCTCTACCGCCAAGTCGCCGCAGCAGATGCTTTCGGCTCTCGCCAAGAGCTACTGGCCCGAGAAGAATGGCGTCGATCCGGCGAAGGTGCACGTGACTTCGATTATGCCGTGCACGGCGAAGAAGCACGAAATCGCCCGCGACGAGCACATGAATTCGACTGGTTTCCAGGATACCGATGTCGTACTCACGACTCGCGAGCTCGCCCGCATGATCAAGGCGGCCGGCATTGACTTCGCGTCGCTGCCCGAAGAACCCGCCGACAAGCTGCTTGGCGCGTACACCGGCGCCGGCACGATCTTCGGCGTGACAGGCGGCGTTATGGAGGCCGCCCTCCGCACGGCCTATTGCCTTATCACCGGTGACGCTCAGCCCCCGAGCATTGACTTCAAGGAAGTGCGCGGCATGGATGGCGTCAAGACGGCCACTGTTGACATCAAGGGCACGAAGGTCAATATCGCCGTTGCCCACCAGATGGGCAATGTCGAGAAGGTGCTCGATATGATCCGCGAAGACCGCAAGAACGGTGTCAAGCCGCGCTTTGACTTCATTGAAGTCATGGCGTGCCGCGGCGGTTGCATCGGTGGCGGCGGCCAGCCCTGCCTTGCGACGGACGAAGTCCGCGCCAAGCGCACTGCCGGCATCTACTCGGACGACGAGAAGTGCACTTTGCGCATGTCCCACCTCAACCCAGAGGTCACGGCCCTTTACAAGGACTTCCTCGACGGCAAGACAGGCGCACAGGGTGGCGAGAAGGCGCATCACCTCTTGCACACCGGCTATAAGAAGATTGACGTCTACAAGTTTGAGGGCTGATACGATGAACAGCAGCTGGACCACGAGAGCGGTTCTGGCATTCGCGGCGGCGACGGCGATGTCCGTTGCCGCCGCAGAATTTGCGACGGCGCCCGAGGCGCCGTTCGCGATGCCGGCAATCTCTATTTGGCAGATTCCAGAGCGCGAGTTCTCGATTGCTGATTTCGGCGCGGAACCGGGCGGGAAAACAAAGTGTACCGAAGCTTTTCGCAAGGCCATCGCCGCCTGCGAGAAAGCCGGAGGCGGCAGGGTTGCCGTGCCGCGGGGCGAATGGCTGACGGGGGCCATCCATCTGAAAAGCAATGTTGCGCTCGACCTGCATGAAGGGGCCACGGTTGTTTTTACCGACGACCCCGCAGACTATCTGCCGCCCGTGCCTACGACATGGGAGGGCGTGGAACTCGTCAATTACTCGCCGCTTGTGTACGCCCATTGCTGCACAAATGTGGCCATAGTGGGCAGAGGCACGCTGGCCCCAAAGATGGATTTGTGGCGCAAGTGGTTCTCGCGCCCGCCCGCCCATATGGCCTTTACCGCCGCGTTGTACGAGTGGTGCTCCAAAGTAGTCCCGATTGCCGAGCGCAATGCGCTTGCAATGGCCGGTTCCAACGCGCGGCCCCACCT
>JAZQBR010000008.1:0-3401 GCA_045545855.1 Kiritimatiellia bacterium
CCCTTTGTCTTCCAAAGCCCCGCTTGGCCCCCGATTTTACCTGAGCTGGCACTACCGCACCCGCCACGAGTCGCTTATCGCGTTCAGCAACGCGCACTACTACGACAGCCGCCTGTGCACATTTCCGGCGGCGTCGACCTCGCCGAGACTCGGCGTCAAGTTCATGTTCGTGGAGGGCGGCCGGTTCGTGAAGCCATCGAAGGGCCCGCGCGTCAACCCTGTCGAGGCGCAGGCTCTCGTCGACTATGTCTGCGGCGAGGTTCTGAAGCCCGGCTACAGGCGGCGCAGCATAGGCATAGTCACCTTCAGCATGCCTCAACAGAAGCTGATACGCACGATGCTAGACGAGCGCCGCGCGGCCGACCGCAGACTCGAGGAGCTTCTGCCCGAGGAGGGCGAGGGGGCGTACTTCGTGAAGAATCTGGAGAATGTGCAGGGTGACGAGAGCGATGTGATACTTTTCTCGGTAGGTTACGCGCCGGACGAAAACGGGCGCTTTACGATGAATTTCGGGCCTCTGAATCTGGCGGGCGGCGAGCGGCGGCTGAATGTGGCTGTAACGCGCTCGAAGGAGCAGGTCGTGGTGTTCTCGTCGATACATGCCTCGCAGATTGACGCGGGTGAAGGCTGCCGCACCCAGGCGGCGGGCGCCATGGATCTCAAGGCGTTTCTCGCCTACGCCGAGGCGTCGGGCGCGCAGGGCGGCGCTGCGGCGTGCGAGGAGAGCGGCGCTGCGCCGCGCCGCGGGTTCGGCGATATTGTCGCGGACTTTCTCGCCGGCCGTGGGTACACGGTCGAGCGCGATGTAGGCTCATCTGGTTTCAGGATTGACGTGGCCGTGCGCGACGGCAGGGACCCCGCGCGCTATATCGCCGGCATAGAGTGCGACGGGCCGTCGTACGCCGGGCAGCTGACCGCTAAAGACCGCGATGTAAACCGCGCCGGGGTCCTGAGCGGGCTGGGCTGGCGCATTCTGCGCGTGTGGAGCGTCGATTGGGCGTTCGACCGCGCGCGCGCCGAGGAGGCGCTTCTCTCGAAGCTCGCGGACGCGAAGGCCGGGGTCGAGCCACCCCGCTACGACCCGTGGCAGGACCCTGACGTCACGGCTGCCGCGAAGCCGCCGCAGGACGCCGAGAAGACGCAGTACAAGATCTGGTCGTCGCGTGCGGTGCGCGACAAGTCGAAGTTCGCCGACCCCGCGTCGCGCGCCAGACTCGAGAAGGATATGATTGATGTCATAAAGAAGGAAGGCCCGGTCTATGGCGATACAGTGAAAAGGCGCGTCGCCGCGGCATGGGGGTTCGTCCGCATGACAGAGCGCGCCGCCGCCGCGCTCGACGCGGCCATGCCTCGCGCCGCCGCGATATCCACCCACGGTACCGGCACCGTGTACTGGCCGGACGGCCTCGACCCCGAGACCTGGCGCGGCTATCGTGTGCCTTCGGCCGATCCAGCCTCGAAAAGAACGATGGACGAGATACCTCTCGAGGAAATTCGCAACGCCATGCGCGAGGTCGTGACGGACTTTGGTACATGTCCGCGCGAGGACCTCTACCGGGAGACTTCGAAGGCTTTTGGCCTCTCTACGGTCACCCCCAAGGCCAGAACATACCTCGACGCCGCGTTTTCAATGCTCCCCAGACAGATGCGCGAAGCGTGCTTATAGTGGGTTTTACAAAACTAAAGGCCCAAAAAACACAATAAATAGTAGATGAGAGCCTGTTATGTATACAACCTGTTGATATCTTTGTAGATATCTTTTTTCATTTTCCCCCTTGCACGAACACAATATTTAGTATATCATATACGGCGTTCACGCAAGGGAAGGTAGTGTGTATGTGTCAGGCTAGGGTAGGGGGCGACTGTAAACTGCGTGACCAAAGAAGATTTCAAACCTGTAAAGAACGAAAAGAAAAACAAAAGGGATGGAAAACTAAAATGAAGCAGATGCATATCATAAAGCGCAGCGGCGAGGAAAAGCCGTTTGACATCACCAAGATACGCAACGCCATCCGCAAGGCGAGCCAGGTGGTGGATATCAAGGATGCGCTTTCAGAAGGTCGCATAAACCTTATTGCCGACGAGGTTGCCGGCGTGTGCGCCGGGCGCGATCGCGCCATGACGGTCGAAGAGATACAGGACGTCGTCGAAACCAAGATCATGGAGATGGGCGCCCACGAGATTGCCAAGAAGTACATCACATACCGCTACAAGCAGTCGCTCCTCAGACAGGCCAACACCACCGACAAGCAGATTCTTTCGCTTATCGAGTGCAACAACGAGGACGTGAAGCAGGAGAATTCCAACAAGAACCCGACTATCAACTCCGTACAGCGCGATTACATGGCGGGCGAAGTGTCGAAAGACGTCGCCTCGCGCCTCTTGCTGCCGGCGGAGATCGTCCAGGCCCACAAGGACGGCATAATCCACTTCCATGACATGGACTATTACGCGCAGCACATGCACAACTGCGACCTCGTGAACCTCGAGGACATGCTGCAGAACGGCACGGTCATTTCGGGGACGATGATCGAGAAGCCTAAGAGCTTTTCGACGGCGTGCAACATCGCGACGCAGATCATCGCCCAGGTGGCGTCAAACCAGTACGGCGGGCAGTCCATCTCGCTCACCCACCTCGCGCCGTTCGTCGAGGTGTCGCGCCAGGCGATACGCAAGGAGCTGAGCGAGGAGTGCGCGGTGGCGGGCGTCGAGATGGATGCCGAGTCGTTCGACAAGATTGTCGAGAAGCGCGTCAGGAAGGAGATACAGAAGGGCGTTCAGACGATACAATACCAGGTCGTGACGCTCATGACGACGAACGGTCAGGCGCCCTTTGTCACCGTGTACATGTATCTCGGCGAGGCGAGGAGCGACGCCGAGAGGCGCGACCTCGCGCTGGTTATAGAGGAGGTTCTGAACGAGCGCATCAGGGGGGTGAAGAACGAGCAGGGCGTCTATGTGACGCCGGCGTTCCCGAAGCTCATATACGTGCTCGAAGAGCAGAACGTGACGCCCGGTTCGGCTTACTGGTACTTGACCGAACTCGCGGCGAAGTGCACGGCGAAGCGCATGGTGCCCGACTACATCAGCGAGAAGAAGATGCTGGAGCTGAAGGTGGACAAGAACGGCGAAGGCCACTGCTACACCTGCATGGGCTGCCGTTCCTTCCTGACCCCCTATGTGGATCCCGAAACCAACGAGCCTAAGTATTACGGCCGGTTCAACCAGGGCGTCATCACCATCAATCTGGTGGACGTGGCCCTGTCCTCCGGCAGAGATTATGACAAGTTCTGGAAGATCTTTGACGAGCGTCTGGAACTGTGCCATCAGGGCCTGCTGTGCCGCCACGAGCGTCTGAAGGGCACTTTGTCCGATGCCGCTCCCATTCTGTGGCAGTACGG
>JAZQBR010000009.1:0-6941 GCA_045545855.1 Kiritimatiellia bacterium
GACAAGGGCTATGACAACTCCTTGGCTCACAGAACGACATGGCTACGATCCGACTTTGCTCCCACGGACGGTTCATCTTCGGCAGGCCCATCATTATAAAAGCAGGGAGTTGCGAGTCGGGAGTTGCGAGCCGGGCTGCAGACCTAAGCTCCGAGACAAGCGCACGAAGCGTCTCTACCTGGTAGTCGCGGTCGGTCGGCGTATCAGGCGCGACGCAGGTCGTGGCGTTCGACTCGCCCTGATACCAGAGAATGCCGTCAATCTTGACGCCGCTCTTCTTTATAGACTTTATGCCGTTATCGTACATCTTGGAGACGGGCCACCAGTAGGCTTCCTCCTTGTTCGCGCGGCGGCGCGGATATTCCCTCGCGACCCAAGCGCACGGGAAGTTCCTGTTCTGGTCGAGCCGGTGGCGGTTCGTCGCGATTGCCGCGAGGTGCGGGTAGACGGGCTTGCCGTCCTTCCCGACGGCGCACATCGTCTGCTCGCTGAGAAACGATTCAGTCGGCGCGCCGCCGGCCGCGACATAAAGCATGAAAATCGCCTTGCCCGTCGCCTCGGCGCGGCGGATCGCGAACGACACGCCGAACGCGCTCTTTCTCAGGGCGTTGTCGGGGGTCAGACGGGTAATAGACTTGACGTTGTTAAAGTCCCAGAAATAAATCTCGCACTTCTCAAGCCTCTCCATCTCGCCCTTGACGCGCTCTTTCTCGGCGAGCGTGGCGTTGAACTCGTTCCACCCCTTCTGCATGTTCGACTGGCCGGCGCAGAGCCAGACCTCGTGAGGCTTGTCAGCAGTGAATGCCGCCGAAGGGAGCGGTTCGCCGCTGTCGAACACAAACGCGCATGGCGACGGCTTCTGGAAGAGACGGACGAATGTCGCTTCGGCGATGATGCGCGCCCCTTCGGCGTTCGGGTGTATCTTGTCGCGTGCGAAAATTTCGTCCATCTTCTCGCGAAGAGGCTCCTGCATGTCGAGGCCTGCGGCGCCCGCCCGTCTGGCGACAGCCTCGAGATCGGCCTGCATGAGAAACGGCTCGGGGCTGCGGTAGAACCTCTGCCCATCGGCGAGCGGCGAGAGCTTCGTCCATATACAGAATTTCGCCTTGGGGTTCGCGGCGCGGTAGTCCTCGAGAAGCGCCAGATAGTCGCTTTCGAACTGGCCGCGCTTTCGTCCGCCGGTGTATTCCTTGATATACTCGCCGTTGTCGTTTATGCCGAGATTGCAGATGACGATATCGGGCTGCCACTCAAGCGCCGCCTTGTGCTCTGGCATATAGCGAAAGCCGCGCTTTTCGCTGCCGCGCATCGAGTCGAGGTATATGCCGCGCCCCGAATTGCCCAAGTTGCGCACCTCGTACCTGCCGGGCTCGAAGTTATCGAGCAGCTCCTGGAGCCGGGCGGGATACGACTCGCGCTCGCGATCGGCGAGACCGAGGCCGTATGTTATGGAGTCGCCTATGCACGCGACGCGTACGCGCTCTGACGCCTGCGGCCGGGGCTGGTCGCCGGCGAAAGCCGAGACCGCGACGGCGGCAAGCACCGCCAAGATTGTCCTTCTCACGTCAGACTGCCTCCTTTTCCTTTTGTCGTTTGCTTGTTTTGCCGATCAAACACCCAGTCGGCGAGAACATGAGCCTCTCCTGCCCAAACCGGCGAACCGTTGACATCAAGAGAACCGTCCGCGTTTATACCGCTGCAAAAGCCCTCGGCCGGATGGCGATCGCCATCAGTCTGCGCGACCGAAACCCAACGCCCTTTGAGACAGTCTATAGGGATTATTCGCGACCATATCGACGCGAAACCGCGCAACCGCCACTCCTCGAAGACAGGCGCGAGCGAGGCGAGAATCGCATCGCGCACCGCCTCTACAGAGACATCCACGCCAAGAAGAGAAAGCGACGTCGCGCTCTCGCTTATCTCAGGCTGAAAGTCCCTTTCCAGCACATTCACGCCAATGCCGGCCACGACTGAATCGCCATGCATCTCGCAAAGTATGCCCGATATCTTGCGCCCGTCTGCGAGAACGTCGTTCGGCCACTTTAGTCTAAAGGAAGGCGTCGCGCGAGAGCCTGCCAGGCGGCTTGGGCACGAAGCCAGCTGGTCGAGCGCTTCGACGACGGCAAGACCGACGGCAAGCGGCAATGTCGCCGCATCCTCCGGATCCAAACCCGCTACCGGCAGCACTGCAGACATCATGAGATTCATGCCCGGGCGGGAAAGCCACTTGTGATCGAGGCGTCCGCGGCCGGCGGTCTGGGCGTCAGCAGTGAAGACATCCCAAGCGTCGCCGTAGCGCGCGTCCAGATTTGTGGAAGCGGTCGAAGCTTTGTGAATGATTCTCCAAGGGGCTTTTGACATGGCGGCTACACCTCCATCCCTTCGGCGAGCCCGGCGATTTCAGGCGAGAGCGCGACGCCGGTCATGTGGCGCACCCTCTCGCGCATAAGGCGGGCGAGAGCGAGAATGTCGCTCGAAGTCGCGCCGTCTGCGGCGACGATTACATTGGCGTGGCCCTGCCAGACGAACGCGCCGCCAACACGAAGCCCTTTCACGCCGGCCGCTTCAAGAAGACGGCCTGCGAAGTCGCCGGGGGGATTCTTGAAAACGCTGCCGCAGCAGCGCGGCGGGAAAGCGCGTCGGCGCGACAGATATGCGGCGGCAGTCTCGCCGTCATCCACAGGGGCGTCGAACTCGACATCTTCTATCACCCCGTCAATCGCGCTCGTCCTGTAGCCGAAACCGCACTCTTCGCGCGAAAGCCAGCGTCCGTCGACCTTTACGCGGCGGACAATCTCGCCGATAGAGTGCCCGAAGGCGCCGGCATTCATCTTCACCCATCCGCCGACAGTACCGGGTATGCCGGCCATCCACGGTATGCCCAGCGTCGCGCCGGGGCGCCCGGCCGGGAGACCTTCAAGACGAACAAACTCCTCGTCGGTAGTAAGATCGCTTATCCAGAGATTTGAACCCATCCCTGCGACACGGCGCGCGCCACCGCCTGTGGATCTGCCGCCTGTACCGAAAAACGAATATTTCGCGAGCGGCACGCCCGGCCGCGCCGAAGCGCCAGCCGCCTCGCACGACGGCATATCGCGTACTACTTCGGGGACGAGCCTTATTATATCGCCAGCGCCAAGAAGCAAGGCGACGTCGCCGGGGGCGGACTCCAAAAGCGCGTGGCGCCACGCCTCGGCGCAGGTTCTCGCGAGCATGAGCCGCGGGACGCCGGTCGCGCCGCCCCACGCCGCACGGCATGCGGCATAGAGGTCGGCCACATCGCCACCCGCGACAGGCTTCTCGAAGGCGGCGTAAGTCGGGCAAAGAACGACCTCGTCAGCCCTGGCGAACGCCGCCGGGAACTGGTCCGCGAGCGCTTTCGTGCGGGAGTAGCGGTGGGGCTGAAAGAGCACGCGCAAAACGCCGCGACATATATCGCGCGCCATCGCGACGGCACACTTCACCTCGGTCGGGTGGTGGGCGTAGTCGGCGACAACGGTCGACGCGCCGCGCCACACGGTCTGAAAGCGGCGATCGGGGAGCTCGCGCACGATAGGCTCGAGGGCCCGCGCGACATCGCGCGCGGAGTACCCGCGTCTGAGCGCGACCTCTGCCGCCGCGAGCGCATTGCGGCGGTTGTGGGCCGCGAGCGAGTCCAGATAGCCAAAATCGGCGAGAGAGAGGATGCGCGCGAAGTCCAGACTCTCGACCTCGATTACAGAGCCTGCATTGCGCCGCGCGGCGTCGAAGCAGGCTGCATAGTCGGCGAACGTCTTGAAGTGGTCCGGGTGGTCGTATTCGCAGTTGGTGACGACAAGCGTCGAGGCGCGGTAGAGGGCCAGGGAGCCATCAGACTCGTCAGCCTCGACGACAAGAACTCCGCTGCCGAAGCCCGCTACGGGAAAAACGCCCGTCTCGCCGCCTATCGCCCAGGCGACATCTTCGCCCAACGCGAGAAGAAGCCGCGCGATAAATGTCGAAGTGGTGGTCTTGCCGTGCGAGCCGCAGACGGCTATCGACTCGCGGGACGAGACGATTTCGGCCAGCACCTCGCCGCGCAGCCGCACGCGGGCCGAACGGCGCGCGGCCGCGAGTTCCGGATTGCCGGCGTCGACAGCCGGCGTCACAACAACTTCGTCGACACCGTCAAGATGAGCTGCATCATGTCCGCAAGCGACCGGGATCCCCAGCGACTCAAGCCAGCGGGTGCGCGGCGAGAGGCCCACGTCACATCCCGATACATCATAGCCCCGGCTCTTCGCGAGAGCGGCGAGCGCGGCCATGCCTACACCCCCGATACCGATAAAATGGACGCGGTTTTTCATTCCGAACCCCCTCATCCCCTTCTTTCGGCGGGCAGCGACAGCGTGAACCTGCAACCCGACGGCGCGGCACGCGAAAGAGCGACATCGCCGCCATGGAGGCGAGCGATTCGCCTGACGATTGCGAGCCCCAGCCCCGCACCGCCCGTCTCGGACGAGCGCGCGGCGTCGACACGGTGGAATCTCTCGAAAATGCGCCCGGCGTGCTCCGGCGGAATGCCCCGGCCATGGTCCTCGACAACGAAGCTCACTTCGCGCCCGGCGGCCTCGGCCCAGACGAGCACATCGCGCGAGCCGGAGTGGCGAATCGCGTTCTCCACAAGATTGGCGAGAGCCTGCGAGACGAGCGCGGCATCCATGGCGACAGGCGCGGCGCAGGCGGCGGCGCCGGGGCGCCCGGCGAGGATGACGCCCGCGTCGGCGGCTTTGGCGGCGAAGCGCTGCAATGTCTCGGCGACGATGTCGTCCGGCGAGACGGGCGTCTTCTCAAGGGGATGATTCTCGCGCTCGAGGCGAGCGAGGTCGAGGATGTTTTGAGCGAGCGCATTGAGACGCGCCGCCTCGCGTTTCGCCATCGCGAGAAGCGTCGCGCGCCGGTCTTCGGGACAGTCTGCGAGCATGTCCACGGCGCCCAGTATGCCCGTGAGAGGAGTCTTTATTTCGTGCGAGACGTCGGCTACGAACTCGCGGCGGAAGTTCTCCAGACGCTTCAGCTCGCGAATTCTGACGCTCTGGCGGTAAGTGACGAGAAAGAGCAGGCCTACGCCGGCGGCGCCCGCGAGAGCGGCGAGAAGAAAGCCGGTCTTCGCGCGGTTGAAAGGCGCGAGGACGCGCTCCAGAGGCAGGCCGAGGCGCACGATGAACTCTCCGCACGGGGCTGTTTCATAGACGGCCTCGGTCTCGGGTTCGCCGGGCCTGAGCGTATCGAAGAAGACGCCGCCGCCGCGGCTCAGCACAGTCAGCCTGACGCCGTCGGCCGTACACTCGCCGCCGAAAGCGTGTATGCGCCTGAAGTCGCTCGTCGCCAAAGGCTCGGCGAGCGTAGAAGCCGCAAGAGACGCACGAGAGGCGAGGTCGCGCTCGGCCCAGCCTGCGACCGCGGCGCGAAAAGCCCTCTGCTCGACAGCGAAAGTCGCAGCGAAACCGGCGAGGCCGGCCGCCGCGACCAATGGCGCTATCAAGTCAAGGCCTCTCATCTCAAGCCTCGGCCCGGTCAACGTATCGACGAATGGTAGCTCTGCAGCGAACGTACCTCGCCGGAACCGTTCATCGCGGCGGCGATGCCCTCGACTGCGGCCTGGGCCGCCGCCAGAGTGGTCAAATACGGCACTTTGTACTTGATTGAAGCCTGACGTATGCGGCTGTCGTCGGCGCGCGCGTCGCGCCGCCCCGAAGGCGTGTTGACAACAAGCTTGACCTCGCGGTTCTTGATCGCGTCGAGAACATCGGGGCGGCCCTCGCCGATCTTGGCGATCACCCCGGCCTTCACGCCGTGTTCGTTCAGCCACTTGGCAGTGCCGCCGGTCGCGACGACCTCGAAGCCGAGCTGCGCGAAGCGCTGGACGGCCGACACCGCGTCAGGCTGCTTTTCAGACAACGACACCAGCATCTTGCCGGGAGTCGTCGGGAGCGGCGAGCCGGCGGCTTCCTGCGACTTGAAGTACGCCAGACCAAACGTGTCGGCAAGCCCCAGAACCTCGCCTGTCGAGCGCATTTCGGGCCCGAGCACAGGGTCGACCTCGGGGAACTTCTCAAACGGCAGGACTGCCTCTTTCACCCCGAAGTACGGTATGGTCTTGCGCTTGTCGAGACCGAGAGACTTGACGGTCTCGCCGAGCATGAGGCGCGTCGCGATGCGGGCCATCTGGGTGCCGGCGACCTTCGAAACGAGCGGGACCGTGCGCGAAGCGCGCGGATTGGCCTCGATCACATAGACCTTGCCGTTCTCGATGGCAAACTGCATATTCATAAGCCCGACAACCTTCAACTCGGTCGCTATGCGGCGCGTGTACTCGAGAATGGTCGCCTTGTTATCCTCGGGTATCGTAACAGGCGGCAGCACGCAGGCCGAGTCGCCGGAATGTATGCCGGCGAGCTCGATGTGCTGCATTATGGCTGGTATGAAAATATCCTTGCCGTCAGAAAGTGCGTCCGCCTCGCACTCCAGCGCGTGGCAGAGGAAGCGGTCGAGGTAGAGCGGACGGTCCGGCGTGACGCCAACGGCCTTGGCGACATACTCCTTGAGCATGACCTCGTCGTATATTACCTCCATGCCGCGGCCGCCGAGGACGAACGACGGGCGGATTATAAGCGGATAGCCCAGCTTCTCGGCGCACTTGAGCGCGCCGTCGAGGTCGCTCGCCATCATCGACTCGGGCATAGGGATGCCGAGCTTGTCCATGATAGAATGGAAAAGGTCGCGGTCTTCGGCGTCGTCGATAGAGTCTACCGACGTGCCGAGGATGCGACAGCCCGCCTCCTGCAGACCGCGCGCGATATTGAGCGGGGTCTGGCCGCCAAACTGCACGATTATGCCCTCGGGCTTCTCGTTCTCGTATATCTGAAGCACGTCCTCGACGGTGACAGGCTCGAAGTAGAGCTTGTCGGAGGTGTCGTAGT
>JAZQBR010000010.1:0-27167 GCA_045545855.1 Kiritimatiellia bacterium
CCCCGCACCCCCTCATCCTCCTTGCTGTCTCTTCCCTGCGCTGACGCGCAAGGATGGAATTCGACACCCTTAGACAATGCCCGAAAATTTCTCATGAAATTTACAGTTGCTGACCTGTTTTATCATTTTCCAAAGCCCCCAATTTCAAATCAAAACTCCATAATTAAGCTAGTTTTTACCCTAGAGAGCCAGTTGCAAAACCTACTTACTTGTTTCACGCAAAGTACGCTAAGTTCGCAAAGCAACCCTAAAAACGAAACTTCGCGTACTTTGCGAACTTGGCGTGAGATATATTCGGGGTTTTGCAACTGGCTCAAGAATGAATGGTTGTGATTCTACGTATGATGGAGCGCAATCTGAAATTAAGTCCTTGTCGGGTACATCCCATATCGCGCCATGTCTTTCCATCAAGGATTGCTCTGGCGAAGGCACGGTCTTTAGGCTTGAGGCACTTCAAGGCGGCCTCAATCAACCGCTCGCGGTCAGCCTCTTCGCAATGCTCGAAGATAGCCGCCTCGCCTTTCCCCTTGTCAGAGAATGCGGCGATCTTGTCTGGTTTGTCGAATCTCTCCGTGAACTCGTCAAGCGAGCCGAACGAAAACTCAAACGCCCCCTGTTGAGTGTTACGCCAATGAATCTCTCTGTACGCCTCGCGCTGCAGCGCCTTTTGGTATTCTGCGTCTTTCATGTTCGCGTCGCTCTTGAGGCTTTTGCCTCTCCACGACGCGAATATTTTCGCATGCCATACGTCACAGTGAAATGTATCGTGACGCGAAATGCCCGCCGGAGCCAATAAAAACGGGGGTCAAAATTTTTGACAAATCACTTTACACGATTTTAACGTGACGCGAGATTCAGCTCTAACGTGACGCGAGATTTTTGAATTTCCCCCCTTGATTTTACGCAGCTGTTTTTGATACAATTTGTCCATCCCAAGTATTGGGTCGTGTACGACTGCATGTGGGGTCGGGCCCAAGCCAAGAGAGGTATCCATAAATGAGAGAATTTTTCAATGTTGCCTATAAAACCTGCTGTTATCGATACGATAACATACGCGAGCTTTGTCCGCGAGTTTCTTAGGAGCGTCCTGAACCGGCTTGTGCCGTCGGGTGACTGGCGCGGTACGGCGATATATGCCGCCAACAGTAGTTTCGACGCCAAGCTGAACGAGGTAGTCGCGCGTATGACAAATCGAGACGCGAGCGAGGACGAGTGCCGGCGCGAGCTAGGCCCCGTTCTTGTCGACGAGGTCGAGCGCATCGGCGGGCTGATAGCCAAGGCCGGCGCAATGTACGGCTATACTGATTTCGCGTCACGCTATCTGACGCGCGAGCGGCTGGCGGACCTCGTCGAATCGCGCGACATCGCCCGGCTTGACATTCTGCGCGGCATCGCCGAGGACCCCCTGTACGGACGCGTCGGCATGCTTCGCGCGATTGCCGCCGCGATGGACGGCAAGGATCCCGCGTCGATTCCAAAGCTCGACAAAGGCGAGCGCCAAGAGGCCAATTTGCGCGTTGACGGCGTCGCCTCGGCGATGGCGGGCATGTGCGCCCATTGCAGTCGCTTCGGTGCCCAAAATGGCGAAAACGAGGGGGAAAGCGACTGGAAAGCGCGCAAACCGCGCGGCAGTTCCTGTATGCGCCGCCGCCACGGCAAGGAGCTGCCGGCCAAGATGATAGAGACGGCGTCAGAGGCTTGGGACCGCTACAGAGTCATAGTAACGGGCAACATGTCGGTAAATTCGCGGCCTACATACGAGGGCGCGTTCGCGAGGTTCAAAGATATGCTGGAAGAGGTTGGCATATCGACCCTGGCGATATTCCGTCGCGTCATGAACGCGATTCGAAACCGCCTCTGCCGCCAGCGCGCCGCGACCCTCGCCGCCCCGCCCCCGCCCGCCCCGCCGGTAGGGGCCGGCCACCAGGCGGCCCGTGTATTAGAGAATGGCAACGGCTTACGAGTTTTGGCCGCCGAGGGGTTTATGTGCGCTTTGCGAGCCATTCTTGAAGGGAGCGGGGTGAAAGGCGCTCCGGGGTGGCGGCCACCGCGACAATGCCTTTGACGGCCTCGGCGAACCCGGCGACGGTGGTTGTCACCGGGACGCCTGCGGCGACTGCGGCGGAGCGTATCCTCGCGCTGTCGTGCGCGGGAGCCTCGCCGTCCTCGCGCGTGTTGACAATCCATTTGACCATCCCGCGCTTGATGAGATCGAGCGCATTGGGCGAGCCAAGCGGTATTCTGTAGAGCGCGTGCGATTCGACTCCCGCGCGCCAGAGCGCCGTGGAGGTTCCGCGAGTCGCCCATATCGTGAACCCCATCCCGTCGAGTTGTTTTGCCAGGCGGATGACTTCGTCTTTGTCTTCATCCCTCACTGAAAGCATGACGCCGCCCGAGCGCGGCAGGGGGCTGCCGGCGGCAGTCTGGCTTTTGTAGTATGCTGTTGCCGCGTCGCGTCCGAATGCCATCACTTCGCCCGTGGATTTCATTTCGGGCGACAGCGTTATGTCGGCGCCCGGGAATTTCACGAACGGGAATACGGCCTCCTTGGCGCAGTAGCAGGGCGATGGCCCAATATCGCCAGTGTCGCCGGGTTTGGCGAAACTCCCCAGCTTCTCGCCCGTCATGGCCCTTGTGGCGGCTTCGGCAAGCGACCACCCCGCGGCCTTTGAAACGAAAGGCACCGTGCGCGACGCACGCGGGTTCACCTCGATCATCCACACTTCGCCGTCTTTCACCGCCAGCTGAATGTTCATAAGGCCGCAGACGTGCAACCTGGCCGCGAGCATGCGGGCGATGCGCCCGACCTCGGCCAATGTCGAGGCCGAGAGCGACACGGGGGGCGTGATGGCGGCGGCGTCGCCGGAGTGGCAGCCCGCGGCTTCGATATGCTCTAGTATCGCCCCGATAACGGTATTTTCGCCGTCTGATACGCAGTCGACGTCAAGCTCGATCGCGTCCGTCAAAAACTTGTCGATTAAAACAGGACGCCCGTCCGAGGCCCTTACGGCCTCTTCGACATATTCCTTCAGGCGGTCTTCGCGGTAGACTGTCGCCATGCCGCGTCCGCCGAGAACGAAGCTCGGGCGCACGAGTACGGGGTAGCCGATTCGCCCCGCGATTTCCACCGCGTCCGCGACAGAGGCGGCTATGCCGCCCGGCGGCTGCCTGACGCCAATCTCTTCTACGAGCCGGCGAAAGAAGTCGCGGTCTTCGGCGAGGGCGATATCTCTTGGCGACGTGCCGAGAATTCGGACCCCCGCCGCTTCGAGGCGTTCGGCGAGATTGAGCGGGGTCTGCCCGCCGAACTGGACGATGGCGCCATCGCAGCCTTCGCGCTCGTAGACCTCCATTACGTCCTCGAATGTGAGAGGCTCGAAGTATAGCTTGTCGGACGTATCGTAATCGGTCGAGACAGTTTCGGGATTGGAGTTTACCATCACGACCCCGATACCCATTTTACGAAGTGTGAAGGCGGCGTGGCAGCAGCACCAGTCGAACTCTATGCCTTGGCCGATGCGGTTGGGGCCGCCGCCGAGAACCATGATCTTGCGGGGAATTTTGCAAGTGTTGCCAACCACCTTCGCCAAGGCTACGGCGGTCAAGATGTGGAAATGTTGCCAATGGCCAAATCCAATTCCCAATTGGGAATTGGCAACATTGGAACTGGCAACATTGGCAACATTGGCAACATTTGAATAATAGCTGTAGTAATATGGCGTCTTGGCCTTGAATTCGCCGGCGCAAGTGTCGACTTCGGCGAATTGCGGCCGGATGCCGAGCGAGAGGCGCAGAGAGCGCACGTCGTCTTCGTCGGCTTTAGCGGCCTCGGCGATTTCTCTGTCGCTGAAGCCGAACGACTTCGCCTGGCGCAAAACGGCCGCAGTCTCGGCGGGGTTGCCGGCCGCACCTTCGAGCAGCAGACGGGAGTTTGCCCCCAGAAACTTTCTGAACGCCTCTATCTCGTCGAGCTGCGCCTTGAACCAGGGGTCGAAGGATGAAGCGTCGTGCCCGGCGAGAGGGGCTTCGAGCGAGCGCACGGCCTTGAGGTACGCCTGTTTGAAAGTGCGCCCGATGGCCATAGCCTCGCCTACAGATTTCATCTGCGTGCCCAGCCGTGTGTCGGTGCCGCGGAATTTTTCGAAGGCGAAGCGCGGCACTTTTACGACAACGTAGTCCAGCGCCGGTTCGAAGCAGGCCGGCGTGACTTCGGTTATGTCGTTCTTGAGCTGGTCGAGTGTGAAGCCAACGGCGAGAAGGGCGGCGATTTTCGCTATGGGAAAGCCCGTCGCCTTCGAGGCGAGGGCCGACGAGCGCGATACGCGCGGGTTCATCTCTATGATTATACGCCGCCCTGTTTTAGGGTCTACGGCCCACTGCACGTTCGAGCCGCCGGTCGCGATGCCAATCGCTTCCAGGACGCGTATCGAGTCGTCGCGCATCGCCTGGTATTCGCGGTCGGTCAGCGTCTGAATAGGCGCGACGGTTATGGAGTCGCCGGTGTGCACGCCCATGGGGTCTATATTCTCGATGGAGCATACGATTACGGCGTTGCCTGCGCCATCCCGCATCACCTCCATTTCAAATTCCTTCCACCCGATGAGAGACTCCTCTACGAGAACTTCGTGATTGAGCGAGGCGTCAAGGCCGCGCGAGACAATGTCGCGAAACTCGTCCGCGTCGTGCGCAATGCCGCCGCCGGTTCCGCCGAGGGTAAAGCCCGGGCGGATGATGAGCGGCCAGGAGCCGATCTTGTCCGCGACAGCTTCGGCTTGTTCGAGCGAGGCGGCGCTCCCCGACTTGGGCATGTCAAGCCCCAGGGCCGACATCGCATCTTTGAAGAGGTCGCGGTCTTCTGCGCGCGCGATGGCGTCGGCGTCCGCGCCTATCATCTCGACGCCGCACTCCGCGAGAACCCCCGAACGGGCCAGCTCGACCGCAAGGTTGAGCGCGGTTTGTCCGCCGAGCGTGGGCAGCAGCGCATCTGGCTTTTCCTTTCTGATTATTGCCGTGAGGGAATCTACGGTGAGCGGCTCGATGTAAGTGGCGTCGGCCATGTCTGGGTCTGTCATGACCGTAGCCGGGTTGGAGTTCACCAGAACCGTCGCGTAGCCCTCTTTGCGCAGCGCCTTCACAGCCTGGCAGCCCGAGTAGTCGAACTCGCAGCCTTGGCCGATGACGATCGGGCCCGAGCCTATGATAAGAATCTTCTTTATGTCAGTGCGTTTCATTTTATCTTTCCCGCCAGCGCCCTGGAGACGAGCCCGGCGAACAGCGGATGAGGCGCTGTAGGCCGCGACTTGAACTCGGGGTGGAACTGGCATGCGATGAAATACG
Organism: Kiritimatiellia bacterium; assembly: GCA_045545855.1. Lineage (GTDB taxonomy): Bacteria > Verrucomicrobiota > Kiritimatiellia > RFP12 > UBA1067 > UBA1067. The sequence continues at coordinate 5,338 of JAZQBR010000010.1, forward strand.
GGTGCTTGGCCTGGGGCAGCTCGACTATTTCGACGAGTTTGCCGTCGGGAGACGTGCCGCTTACTTCAAGGCCGGCCGCCTCCAGCTTTTCGCGCGCCGCGCCGTCATAGGCTAGCTCGTAGCGGTGGCGGTGCCGTTCGGAGATAACACCTGCGGCGTTGTTTTGTTTGACAGGATTTACAGGATTAACAGGATTGAGTGTCTGGGGGATATCCCCAGGTAATCCTGTAAATCTTGTTAATCCTGTCAAAACTTTTTTATAGAGCTTTGCGGCGAGAGAGCCTTTCTTCAGGATGCACGGGTAGGCGCCGAGGCGCATCGTGCCGCCTTTTTGAGTGACGCCGCGCTGTTCCTCTATGAGGTCGATGACAGGGTGCCGCGTGCGCTTGTCGAATTCCGTCGAGTTGGCGTCGCTCCAGCCGAGGACGTTTCGCGCATATTCGATTACCGTACACTGCATGCCGAGGCAGATACCGAGAAACGGGATGCCGTTTTCGCGCGCGTATTCTATGGCGGCGATCTTGCCCTCGACGCCGCGCGACCCGAAGCCGCCCGGCACCAGAACGCCGTCGATATCTTTTATCTCACGCGGAGATGCGGAGGCGCGGAGTTTTTTATGCTCTCCGCATCTCCGCTTCTCCGCGTGACACATTTTCTTTTCAAACTCCTCGGCCTCGATGGGCACGACCTCGACTTTGCAGTCCTTCGCCATGCCCGCGTGCTGAAGCGCTTCGTAGACCGATTTGTACGCGTCGCGTATGGCGATGTATTTGCCCACGAGGGCGATGCGGCACTTCCGCTTGGGTTTGGTCGCCTTTCTTGCCAGCGCGTCCCACGACGTGTGCTTGACCGGCGTCACCGGCAGGTGCAGCAGCTTTAGAACCTGTTCGTCCAGACGCTGTTCTTTCAATTCGCGCGGCACGGCATATACAGAGTCGGCAACATCTTTTTCAACGATTACGCGCTCGCGCTTCACATTGCAGAAGAGCGCGAGTTTGTCGAGATGTTCGCCGGGAATGTCCATTTCGGAGCGGCAGACGAGAACATCCGGTATTATGCCTATTGCGCGCAGCTGGCCTACGGAATGCTGCGAAGGTTTTGTTTTCAGTTCGCCAGCCGCCTTGAGGTAGGGCACGAGAGTGAGGTGCACGAAGCAGGCGTTGCGGCGACCGGTCTCGAACCTGAACTGGCGCGCGGCCTCCAGAAAGGGCAGCGACTCTATGTCGCCCGAAACGCCCCCGATTTCGCAGAGGACGATGTCGCAATCATGCTCGCCGGCGCTCTTGATCGCCGCCTTGATTTCGTCCGTGATATGAGGCACGACCTGCACGGTGTTGCCGAGGTAGCCGCCTTCGCGTTCGCGGGCGAGTACGGCCGAGTAGATCCGGCCGGAGGTATAGTTCGAGGCTTTGGTGCATGTGACGCCTGCAAAGCGCTCGTAGTGGCCGAGGTCGAGGTCTGTTTCGGCGCCGTCGTCCGTCACGAAAACTTCGCCGTGCTGATAGGGCGACATGGTGCCGGGGTCGATGTTGAGATAAGGGTCGAGTTTCTGCATGAAAACTTTGTAGCCGCGCGACTTCAAGAGGAGCGCCAGGCTGGCGCTTGTGACACCCTTGCCGAGCGAACTGACGACGCCGCCTGTTATGAATACATATTTGATTTGTTTTTTCATGGTGCTTTATTTCCCTTCGCCGTTTTTGTTCCCCATTGCGGACAAAACCATTTCTTTGAATTGGTCGAAAAGGCAGCTCGAGTCGTGCGGACCTGGACAAGACTCCGGGTGGTACTGCACTGAAAACGCCGGCAGCGTTTTATGGCGCACGCCTTCGATGGAAGCGTCGTTTAGATTCAGATGAGTGACTTCTAGACAGTCTGGCAGAGAATCTGCAACAACTGCAAAATTATGGTTCTGGCTCGTGATTTCGATTTTGCCGGTCGCGAGGTTTTTGACTGGGTGGTTGCAGCCGTGGTGGCCGAATTTGAGCCGCGCCGTTTTTGCGCCGCATGCGAGCGCGAGCAGCTGATGGCCGAGGCATATGCCCATGATGGGAATTGGGTGAGTGGGTGAGTTGTGAGTGGGTGAGTTGTCAACTCCTCCACTCCTCCACTCTAAACTCATCAACTTTCTAATGTTCTCTATCGCGTATGTCACGGCCGCGGGGTCGGCCGGTCCGTTCGAGAGAAACACCCCGTCGGGGTTTATCGCCAGTACTTCCCCGGCGGGCGTCTTCGCGGGAAGGACTGTGACCTTTGCCCATGACGCGAGCGAGCGGAGGATGTTAGTCTTCACGCCGAAGTCATAGCAGACGATGTGAGGCCGGGTCGTCGGACCAAAGGGTTCGGGCTTCTGTTTCTGAAATTCGGTGTTCGAAGTCTGAATGCTGAATTCATGACTTTTGGCGCACGTCACCTTCGCCGCGTAGTCCTGGCCATCCAGGCCGGACCATTCGCGCGCCTTTTTAAGGGCGTCAACCTCGCTCAAGGACGCCGAAGCGCAAAGAAAAGCCTTTTTGCTGCCGTGTTCGCGTATGTGCAGCGTCAGCGCGCGGGTGTCCACGCCGTACATGCCGGGTATGCCGTTCTCGCCAAGGTACTCATCGAGGCTCTTTTCGCTGCGCCAGTTGCTGGGGGTCGTGAGGTCCCCTATGACCAAGCCCGAAAGAAAAAGGCCTCTGCTTTCAGTGTCGGCGCTATTGATGCCGTAGTTGCCCACTTCGGCTGTAGTGAGGGTGACGAACTGTCCGGCGTACGAGGGGTCGGTAAGAATCTCCTGATAGCCCGACATGCCGGTATTGAACACAACTTCGCCAAGCGCATCCTTCTTCGCGCCGGACGCGACGCCGTGAAACACGGCGCCGTCATCGAGCGCGAGAAACGCCGCACGCTCGCGTTCAGCCTTCCATTTTTCTTCGTATTGCATAATCTATACTCCTGTGCCGTTCGCCGCCGCATCGGCCGCCGTCGGCTAATACGACCTTTCGTTCCGCTTTTCCAGATAGTTCTCGATGGCCTTTTGCAGCACCTTGCGGCCGCCGGGGGTCGGATAGTCGCCCGTGAAGTACCAGTCGCCCGAAGAGCCCGGGCAGGCGCTGTGAAGAGCGTCGACAGTCTGGTAGACGACCTTGATATCGGCCTTCATGCCATTCGGCGTGAGCAGGCGCGCGATCTCGGCGCAGTGCTCTTCGCCGGTGAAGCGGGCGTACAAATCCGCGAGCGGGGCGGCCTTCAGCTCGCCGCCGGCGTTTTTGCCGAGCAGATTTACGAGAGCTTTGAAAGCGACCAGCTCGCCGAGAGTGGACATGTCGATGCCATAGCAGTCTGGATAGCGAACGGGCGGCGCCGAGGAGGCTATCACTATGCGCTTCGGACCAAGCCGATCGAGCATCGGCAGTATCGCGTTTTTCATCGTATTGCCGCGCACGATCGAGTCGTCCAGCACGACAAGCGTGTCATCTGCGCCGACAAGGCCGTAAGTGACGTCGTAGACGTGCTTGTAGAATTCACGGCGGGCTGCGGCGTCTGCAATGAAGGTGCGGAATTTCGCGTCCTTGACAATGATCTCGCCGAAGCGTATCTTGCCGTGTTCGTCAAAGATGCGCTCCAGGAGCCCGTGAAAGGCGATTCGCGCCGAGTTGGGTATGCAGCTGAAGAAGATCTTGTCCAGCGGCGCGCCGGCGGCACCGAGGATGGCGGGCGCCAGCGCCGCGCCAAGAGCCTTGCGTTCGCGGTGGATCTCGGAGTCGTTTGCGCGGGAGAAGTATATCCGCTCAAAAGAGCAGGGCTTGGCTGCCGGCGAAACGCCGCGAGAGCCGGTTTTCAGTTTTTCGAGCGTTGTTTTGCCGTCGGGCGAGACAATAAGCGCGGTGCCCGGCGGCAGCTCCTTGACGGCGTCCGGCGGCACGTCGAACGCCGCCTGTATCGCCGGGCGTTCGCTTGCCGCGACGGCGACGTTGCGGTCGACATAATACCAGCAGGGACGGATGCCGCAACTGTCGCGTGTGGCAAACGCCCACCCGTCCCCGGTCGCGCCGCAGAGCGTCCACGCGCCGTCTGCACCGGCGAGAGCTCTTGAAAGGGCGGTTTTGAGCGAACCGCACCGGCCGGTTTCTCGCGCGATCATCTCTGTTATGAGATATCCGTCAGCCTTGCTCGTGGCGAACGAGCCGTGTCGCGCATAGTTGTCGAAAAGTTCGCCGGCGTTTGTGAGGTTGAAGTTGCCTGCGAGAAGAAGCGTGCCGGCGAGTACGCTGGCCTCGTGCACGAACGGGTGGCAGAACGAGACATCGTTTTTGCCGAATGTGGCGTAGCGCAAGTGGCCGAGAAAGATGCGCTCGCGGCCGTCCGGGCGCCTCGCGATTGCTCCGAGCACGTCTGCGAGCGGGGTGGCCGAGGCGGATTTCGCGATCCAGTACGGCGGCGCGCCGGGCGCGGGGTTCGAGTAAAGAACCGCCGCGCCCGCGCCATTCTGACCGCGGTTGTGCTGCTTCTCTAGAAGAAGCGAGAGCTTCGCGCCGCAGAAGTCGCCTTTCTCCGGCGGCGGCCGTCTCAAGACGACCATCGCCACACCGCATTCATGCCTGAGCGTATCTGACATGCCGCGCCGCCTCAGTAGAGAAACAGCATGCTGCCGTACTTGGGCATCGGCCAGCGTTCGTCGGCGACAATTTTTTCAAGCGCGTCCGCGGCCGCGCGCAACGCGCCGAGCGAGCCGATGACGCCTGTCAAGCCGGCGGCTGAAGACGGCCCGGCCTCCAGCGCCTTGTCGAGCTTGCCAAGGGCGGCTTTGAGGCCGTCAAGGCCGTTGCCGAGCTCGACAAGATTTTCTTTCAGCGCGCCGGTGCCCGAAGCGACGCCCACGTCGCCGGCCGCCTTGAGCGCTTTCGCCGTCTCGAGGTACTCGGCTTTCGCCGCCGGGAATATCATCTCTCTGGCGATGTCGCGGGCGCAAGCGCCCTCGATTCTCACCTTCTTCGCGTACTCCTCGAGAAGTATCTCGCGCCGGCTTTCAAGCTCGCGTCTGGTCATCACGCCGTACTTCTCGAACAGCGCGGCGTTTTCGCTCTTCGCGAGCGCTTCAAGCGCCGCGGGCGTGTCCGGCGCGTTGGGCAGCCCCCTCCTGGCGGCCTCCTTCGGCCACTCGGCTTCGTAGCCGTTGCCGTTGAAAACAACGCGTTTGTGCGCTTTGAGAGAAGACTGCAGTATCGCCTGCAGCGCGTCATGAAACGCGGCAGTGTGCTCGCCCGGTTTCGCCTTGCCCGTCGTGCCGCTGGCCTCCAGCTCGCCGGCGATGCGATCTACGGCCTCCGCCACGATCGTGTTCAGAACCGTCATCGGCCCAGAGCAGCATACGCTCGACCCGGGCGCGCGAAACTCGAACTTGTTGCCGGTGAAGGCGAATGGCGACGTGCGGTTGCGGTCCGTCGCGTCTTTGGGTATCGACGGCAGCGTGTCGACTCCGATTTTGAGAACGGACTTTTCGGCATGGCTTTCGGCGCTCGGGTTTTCAATGCGCCCGAGCACTTCGGCCAGCTGGTCGCCGACATAAATCGATATTACGGCGGGGGGCGCTTCGTTCGCGCCAAGGCGATGGTCGTTGCCGGCGCTCGCCACGGCGGCGCGCAGCAGATCGGCATGCTTGTCGACAGCTTCGATTACTGCGCAGAGCATCGTGAGAAACAGCGCGTTCTCGCTCGGGTTGGTCCCCGGGTCGAGGAGGTTCTTCCCTCCGTATGCGACGGACCAGTTGTTGTGCTTGCCGGAGCCGTTCACGCCCGCGTACGGCTTTTCGTGCAGGAGGCATTTGAAGCCGTGCTTTTCCGCGACGTTGTTTAGCGTATCCATAACGAGCATATTGTGGTCGTTCGCGAGGTTGAGCTCTTCGAACTGCGGGGCCAGTTCGAACTGCGCCGGCGCGACTTCGTTGTGGCGCGTTTTCGCCGGTATTCCCAGCCGCCACAGCTCGCGCTCGACATCGTTCATGAACGACAGCACACGGTCCGGAATCGTCCCGAAATAATGGTCTTCGAGCTGCTGCCCTTTCGCGGACGGCGCGCCGAAGAGTGTGCGGCCTGTCAGTACGAGATCCGGTCGCTTCTGCCAGAGCTTCTTGTCGACGAGAAAGTATTCCTGCTCGGCGCCGAGCGTGCAGGCCGCATGGGCGTCGGGGCGCGCAAAAAGGCGCATCAGCCGCTTTACCGCTTTGTCGAGCGCCTGCATCGACCTGAGAAGGGGCGTTTTCTTGTCGAGCGCTTCGCCCGTGTAGGCGCAGAACGCCGTAGGTATGCAGAGCGTCGCGCCGTTTGAATGGCGCTTGATGAAAGCGGGGCTTGTGGGGTCCCATGCGGTATAGCCGCGCGCCTCGAATGTCGAGCGTATGCCGCCGGAAGGGAACGAACTCGCGTCCGGTTCGCCGACGATCAGGTTTCTGCCGCTGAACTGCATGATCGGCTCGCCGTCTTTTATCTCGAGAAACGAATCGTGCTTTTCGGCGCTGGAGCCTGTCATGGGCAGAAACCAGTGGGTGTAGTGCGTCGCCCCGCGATCCATCGCCCAGTGGCGCATGCCGTGGGCGACCTCGCCGGCGATCGAAGGGTCTAGGGGACTGCCTTGCCGTATTGTCGCCTGAAGCTTCTTCGCCGTATCTTTGCTGAGATACGTATTTACTGCCTCGTCGCCGAATACGTCCTCGCCGAAATGCGTCGCGGCCTTTGTCTCTTCTGTCATCGTTTCGTTTTCCTTTCTGGGGCTCTGCGCCACCATGACGCATTGCCACCGCATGAACATATAGCACAATCCGTGCCAATGCAAATTCGCGCCTTTCCAGACGGAAATATTACAAACTTTTTCATGTCCGGAAATCCAGTATTACAAAAATGTAAAGGGTGCGCCCGCAAAACGCCCGCATCGGCATTGGCATGGTTTGTGCTTAGAGCTCTACGATGCTCTGGATATCAGGGCGAAGAGAAAGTAAAAAGTAAAATGAAACTCATCATAGCATACATCCAGCCCGAGCGACTCAACGCCGTCAAGCAGTCGTTGTGCGCACGGGAAATCTACAAGATGTCCGTAACGAATGCACTCGGATGCGGACAGCAGGGCGGCTACCTTCACATGTACCGCGGCGCAACCGAAGAGGTTACGTTACACAAGAAGATGCGCCTCGCGATCGGCGTAAACGACGACTATGTCGAGAAGACGATCGAGGCGATAGTAGAGGGCGCGCGCACAGGCGAAATCGGCGACGGAAAGATCTTCGTCCTGCCGATGGAGGAGTGCGTGCGCATACGAACCGGCGAGCGTGGCCCGGCGGGGATAGGGTAAATAGTTCAAAGTTTAAAGTTGGAAGTTCAAAGTTGAAAGGTGAACTCAAATGGAAACTGAATTAACCACTGCAGCCGTCCAGACCAACCTCAACGTCGTCTGGACGCTCATCGCCGGCATACTTGTCTTTACCATGCAGGCCGGATTCGCCCTCGTCGAGACGGGCTTCACGCGCGCCAAGAACGCGGCGAACATCATGATGAAGAACCTGATGGACTTCGCGGCGGGTTCGCTCGCGTTCTACGTCCTCGGCGCCGCGCTTATGTTCGGCGCTACGAAGGCGGCGGGATGGCTCGGCTGGGGAGGGCTCGGCATGCCGTCGCTCGCGACGGGCGAGGGCGTGTGGGACTGGACGTTCCTCTTCTTCCAGACGATGTTCTGCGCAACGGCCGCGACGATCGTCTCGGGTGCGGTCGCGGAACGTATCGAGTTCAAGAGCTATCTCATCTATTCGGTTCTCATCTCGGCCATCGTCTATCCCGTGAGCGGACACTGGATGTGGGGCGGTCTTGCTGGCGAAGCGTCGCAAGGCTGGCTTGAACAGCTCGGGTTCCACGACTTCGCGGGCTCGACGGTCGTCCACTCCGTCGGCGGATGGATCGCCCTCGCGGGCGCGATCGCGCTCGGTCCGCGCATCGGCAAGTACCGCCACGACGGCAAGGCGAATCCGATTCCCGGACACTCGCTCGTCCTTGGCACGCTCGGCGTGTTTCTTCTATGGATCGGCTGGTTCGGCTTCAACCCCGGCAGCTACACGGCAGGCACCGGTTCGATAGGCCGGGTCGCCATGACCACGAACCTCGCCGCGTGCGCCGGAACGGTCGCCGCGCTCGCCACGGCATGGGTCATCATGGGCAAGCCCGATCTCACGATGGCGCTCAACGGTTCGATCGCGGGACTCGTCGCGATCACCGCGCCGTGCGACCTCGTGACGGCCAACGCTTCCATCGTGATAGGCCTCGTCGCCGGCGTGCTGGTGGTGCTTTCGGTGTTCGCTCTCGATAAGCTGCACATCGACGATCCCGTCGGCGCGGTGTCGGTGCACTGTGTGAACGGCGTGTGGGGCACGCTCGCCGTCGGACTATTCGCAGCACCGCCGGTGGCCGGCTATGGCAACGAACTTGCCGGACTCTTCTACGGCGGTGGTTTCAAGTTCCTCGGCGTTCAGTTGCTTGGTGCGGGCGTCACAGCGGCTTGGGCATTCAGCGCGGGCGCGGCGATTTTCTTTACGTTGAAAAAACTCGGCATCCTCCGCGTCAGCGCCAAGACCGAACTCAAAGGGCTCGACTTGACCGAACATGGACAGGACGCCTACGCCTCCTTCCAGTTCTTCAGCAACACCTGACGAATAGGAACTACTCGCCGTCCCGGGTGCCGCGACCTAGCACGGCTCCCGGGACCAGAGAAAGACAAGCATAAAGACCAAAAGGAAGTTAAAAATGAAAAGGATGATTCTGGCATTCGCCGCTGCATTCGCGTTGAGCGCAGGCGCGGCGGAGACGAACGAATTGGAAACGACTGAGAGCGGAGGCTTCTCCGCCGAAGTGTCGGTGGACGTGTTGAGCGACTACATCTGGCGCGGAACGATCTGCAACGGCAATCCCGTCTGGCAGCCGTCGGTCACGCTTGGCTACGACGCGGGCGACTTCGGCGCCGTCTCGGCAAACGTCTGGTCGAGCTACGATCTCACGCACAAGCGCGGCACTGTCACGAACAGCCGCCGCTTGTGCGGTGCGCAGGAGGTTGACTACACCCTCGCCTACGCAAACTCGATCGGACCCGTCGGGCTTGAGGCCGGGCACATCTGGTACACCTTCCCGAACAACAACGGAAATAGCGATCAGGAGCTTTACGCAACCATATCGTACGACAACGATTACGTGACGCCTTCCGCGTCGGTGTACTGGAACTATTCCGATTCCGCCGACACTGATACGTCCGCCGTGTATTTTCTGTTCGCCCTCTCGCACGACTTCGCGCCAATGGACAACCTCACCATCACGCCGAAGGCGTCGTTGGGATTTGGCGACCACGCCTACGCGGATTCGAAAGGTGGCGCGGAGCTGACCGACCAGACCATTGGCCTGGCGGCCGCCTACGCGGTCACCGAGTGGTTTTCCGTCGGCGCGCAGATCAACTACACCTGGACGCCCTCGCACACTCTCCGCAACGAGGGATACATGGGCGAAGGCGAGCACCAGATCGTCTGGGGTGGCGTAAACGCAACGTTCTCGTTCTAGTTTAAGCGTAAATCTTGTCTGCGGCGCGGTTCCGTACTTGTTCCCGCGCCGCAAGTTTTGCCTCAAGAAGCTGACGGAGCAGGAACATGGAAGGAGTTTACAGAATTGCCGCTGCAACGCCGCGCCTCCACCTAGGGGACGCGGCGGCAAACGCGAAGGAGCTTGTGCGGCTCGCCAAGGCCGCCGCTCTGCGCCTGGTCGCAAGCGAATCTGAAGAGCCGCTTGGCGACCTCCTGCGACAGATTGCCTCCGCGCCGATCACGCCCGAACTCCTTCCCGGCGCCGCGGCCAACGATTCGGAGGCACGGCTCGGGCCTTACGAGCTCCACGACTTCTTCCTCTTTCATTATCTGGTGGACGGGGCTTCGGCGGACAAGTTGCGCGAATTGGCGCGGATTGCATTTGCCGGCGAACATTCGCGCGAAGAGGTCGATGGCACGCTCGCCAAGTTCATCAGACGATTTCACGCGGCCCAGTATAAGCGCAACTGCGTCCCCGACGGCCCAAAAATCACGCTTTCCCTCTCCCCTCGCGCCGATTGGCGGATGCCAAGCGACATGTGATGCAGTTTTGGGCGTCCCGTGGTATACTATCCGCCGTGCTGACAACATACATAATCGGGTGCATAGCCCTCATCATCAAGCCGGGTCCGGACTTGATGTGTACGCTCGCCACGGCCCTGTCCGACGGCAAGGCGCGCGCCTCCACGTTGATGGCCGGGCTTGTGCTCGGCTGCTGGCTGTGGATCTGGCTTCTGGCGGCGGGCGTCGCGTCGTTCTTCATGTCCCATCCAACGGTGATGACAGCGATCCAGCTCATCGGCATAGCCTACATCAGCTACTTGTCGTTCGGCTCGTTCAAGGAGGCGTATGCGGGATTTGGACAACGTGGCGAAAACGCGCTCAACCCGGCGACGGCAAAAGGCTGGCGGCTCGTGGGACGCGGCGTGTTCATGTCGATGTCCAACCCGCTCACGATTCTCTTCTTTCTGGCTTTTCTTCCGAACTTCACGCGGGAGGGGGCGTCCTTATCGCCCGCCGTGCAGGTGCTGTTCCTCGGTACGCTTTTCTGCGCCCTCGTTCCGTTCATCTACTTCCCGATCATCCTTGCCGCCGATTTCTTCCGCGCGCGCCTGCTCGGTTCGGGAAAGGCCACGGCCTGCCTCAAACTCGTCTCGGCGCTCATGCTCGCCGCCGTCGCGCTCATCCTCCTAATGCAGGTCAAGTTCCGCTAGGTGCATTACATGAATATGGCGTCGCAACCAATCGGTGTTACAGGAATTGTAAAAAAATGGGCTGTAGGGTATGGCTCGGCCGCTTGGCATGGGTTGTGCTACGTTGCATCTGATATGAAACGAATACACGACATCTACCGCTCGACAGAGGAACGTCGGAACGACTGGCGCGAGGTTGAACGCGCGCTTACGGACGAGGAACTCAAGGAGCAGACCTCGCGCTGCATGAACTGCGGACAGCCGTTCTGCCACGCTTATGGCTGCCCTCTAGGCAATCTTGTCCCGGATCAGAATCGCGCCGTTGCGCAGGGGGACTGGAAGCGGGCCTACGAACTCCTTTCGGTGAACTCGGACTTTCCTGAGTTCACGTCGCGCATCTGCCCGGCGCTCTGCGAGGCCGGCTGCGTCCATGGACTTGACGAAGAGGCGGTGATGATCCGCCAAAGCGAGAAACGCATCATCGAGACGGCGTTCGCGAACGGCTGGGTGGAGCCGCGTCTGCCGGAAAAGGAGAACGGCAAGTCCGTCGCCCTAATAGGCGCGGGCCCCGCCGGGCTTTCCGCCGCAGTCACGCTTCGTCGGCGCGGGTTTGCGGTGACGGTGTACGAGCGCCGCGAGAACGTAGGCGGGCTTCTCCGCTACGGCATCCCGTGCTTCAAACTCGACAAGGCGCTCATCAACCGCAGGCGAAAGGTTCTGGAGGCGGAGGGAATCAAGTTTGTGACGAACTGCGAAGTCGGCAGGGACGTCTCGGCGGAGTGGCTTGCGAATCAGAACGACGCCGTCGTCGTTGCTATCGGCACTCCAGCGGCGCGCGACCTCAAGATTCCGGGCCGCGAGCTAAAGGGCATCCATCTTGCGCTCGAACTCCTGGAAGGGCAGAACCGCTTCCTCACGGGCGAGATACCCCAGCCGCCAATAAGCGCGAAGGGGAAGAATGTGCTGGTGATTGGCGGCGGCGACACCGGCTCCGACTGCGTCGGCACATCGATCCGCCAGGGCGCGGCGAGCGTGACGCAGATCGAAATCATGCCGAAGCCGCCGGACGTGCGCGACGCCTCGACCCCATGGCCGCTCTGGCCGTACATGTTGCGCACGAGTTCCAGCCACAAGGAGGGTTGCCAGCGGCGCTGGAACCTCAACTCGCTGCGGTTCATCGGCGAGGGCGCCATATCGGGCCTCGAGGTCGAAACCGTGGAATGGGAGTTTTCGCCGGAGGGCCGTCCTTTGAAGTTCCATGCCGTGCCGGACACGAAGGAAACCATCAAGGCGGATCTTGTGTTCCTCGCGATGGGCTTTACGGGCGTACCCGCGGATACGCCTCTCGTCGCGCAACTCGGACTCAAGCAGACGCCGCGCACGGCGCTCATTCCCGATGCAGGGCGGAACATCTTCTGCGTCGGCGACTGCGCCAGCGGCGCGTCGTTCGTCGTCCGCGCACTCGCAAGCGGCAAGAACTTGGAACTTTACTGAAAGAGCAGATCCATGAACCAGCAAAGCAAATACGTATCACGGCAAAGCCTCTACAGACGAGAATACGAACACGATGCGTGCGGCGTCGGGATGGTGGCGAACCTCTCAGGCGAGGCGAGCCACGAAATCGTCGTAAACGGCATGACGATCCTGAAGCGTCTTATGCACCGCGGCGCGACGGGCAACGACCCGGAGACGGGCGATGGCGCCGGGCTGCTCATGAAGATTCCGCATGATTTCTTCGGGCACGGCAAGTGCGGCGTTGCAATGCTTTTTGGCGGAGAAGGGGAGGAGAGTGCCATCGAGGATGTCATCCGCGCCGAGGGATGCGAAGTCATTGCGTGGCGCGACGTGCCTGTGAACCCAGACGCCGTTGGACACGATGCGCGCGCCGTCCTGCCGCGCATACGTCAAATCTTTATCGGCAGCAATCGAGAGCATTCGACTGCCGCCGAAAGCGAAGCGGCCTTCGAGCGCCGCCTCTACATAATCCGCCGGCAGATCGAGAAGGCTACGAGGAAAACCTACGTATGCTCATGCTCGTCGCGGACGATTGTCTATAAGGGGCTTCTTCTCGCGACGCAGATCGAGAAGTTCTACCCAGACCTCTCGAATCCGGATTTCGTCTCGCCGTTCGCAATCGTGCACCAGCGCTATTCGACGAATACGTTCCCGTCGTGGGAGCTAGCACACCCATTCCGCGCAATCGCGCACAACGGCGAAATCAACGCCATCAAAGGCAACTTGAACGCGCTCGCGGCCCGCGAGGCTTCGCTCTCCTCGCCACTCTTCGGCGACGAACTGAAGAAGCTCCTGCCAATCGTCCATTCCGGCCAGTCGGACTCGGCATCGCTCGACAACATATTCGAGCTGCTTGTCGCCGCCGGACGCGATGCGCCGCATGCGATGATGATGCTGATTCCGCAGGCGTGGGGCGCGAAATACCACATGGGCCACGACGTGCGAGCGTTCTACGAATACCACTCCGCACTTATGGAACCTTGGGATGGCCCGGCCGCCGTCGCATTCACCGATGGCATCGGACTCGGTGCAACGCTCGACCGCAACGGACTCAGACCCGCGCGCTGGACTTTGACGAAGAATGGGCTTTTCGTCCTCGCCTCCGAAACAGGCGTCCTAGACATTCCGCCGGAAGCAGTCGCTCGCCGTGGGCGCCTCAGTCCCGGCTCCATCCTCTGGCTCGACCTGGTGAAGCACCGTCTGATGGAGGACGCGGAGGTAAAGACGCTCTACGCTCGCCGCCGCCCCTACCGCCGCTGGGTGATGGAAAACCACATCCCCGTCACGGGCCTCTTCACTGAAATCGTGCCCTCTAGCGTAGATGGTCGGACTGAGTCCGGCCAGGTGGAATTCGGCTACACGCTTGAGGATATCGAACTCATTCTGCGTCCGATGGCGGAGACGGGCCATGAACCCATCGGCGCGATGGGCAACGACGCCGCCCTCGCCGCGCTCTCCCCAAAGCCCCGCAGCCTATTCGACTACTTCCACCAGCTCTTCGCGCAAGTCACGAATCCGCCGATCGATCCGATCCGCGAAGAGCTCGTGATGTCGATAATGACGTACATCGGCAACCAAGGAAACATCCTCGCGGAAACGCCGGAGCACGCAAGGCTCGTCAAGATGACGCGCCCCGTTCTTACGGACGATGAACTAAAGCGCCTTCGCAACATTCCTGACTTCCCGGCGGCGACATTGCCGCTCTTCTTCGAGGGCGCGCTGAAATCCGCGCTCGATAAACTCGCCGCTGATGCGATGGACGCTGTGAAGGATGGCGCGAAGATAATAATACTTAGCGACCGTCGGCAATTGCAAGAGGTCGCGAGTGGCAGAAGGCGCATTCCATCGCTTCTCGCCGTCGCGGCGGTGAACAAAGTGCTTTCGGATGCGGGGGTGAGGCCGTCTGTCGGCATCGTCGTGAAATCGGGCGAAGTGCGCGAAGTGCACCACTTCGCAGTGCTCCTCGGTTTCGGAGCTACTGCGGTGAACCCGTGGCTCGCGCTTTCGACAGTCGCTTCGATAGGAAGCGCAGACGCCGTCAAAGCCACGTCCAACTATGTCTCCGCCGTATGCAAGGGGTTGATGAAGATAATGTCGAAGATGGGCATATCGACTCTGCGCTCCTATCGCTCGGCGAGAATTTTCGAGGCCGTCGGACTAGGCCCGAAGTTGATGCGCGAGTATTTCGGCGACGTCGCCTCACCCGTCGGCGGACTTGAGCTTGAGGATATTGAAAAGTTAGGAGTTAGTAGTTGGGAGATAGGAGTTAGGGGTTGGGAGGTAGGAGTTGGCGGCGAGTATCGCTACCGCAAATGCGGCGAGGAACACCTCTGGACGCCGCAGCGAATCGTGGATTTCCGCGAGGCCGTCAGGAACGACGACTACGCGCGCTTCCACCGCTACACCGACGACATCGACCAGGCGAGCCGCGTGACGCTGCGTTCTCAGCTGGAGTTTGTTAAATGTTGCCAATGTGAAAATGTTGCCAGTACCAATATCCAATGCCAATTGGGAATTGGCAACATTGGAATTGGCAATATTGGCAGCAATGGCAACATTCTCAAGCATTTCGTCGGCGGGGCGATGTCTCTTGGTTCGCTTTCGCCAGAGGCGCACGAGACGATCGCACTCGCGCTGAACGGCCTCGGCACGATGTCCAACTCCGGCGAGGGCGGCGAAAATCCCGAACGCTTCGGCACGGACAAGAACAGCGCAATCAAGCAGATCGCCTCGGGACGTTTCGGCGTAACGATCGAATACATTCGTTCGGCGAAGGATTTGCAGATCAAGCTCGCGCAAGGTGCGAAGCCCGGCGAGGGCGGGCAGCTCCCCGCGCACAAAGTCGATGAGTTCGTCGCCCGCCTCCGCCACGCCAAGCCGGGCACGACGCTCATCTCGCCGCCGCCTCACCACGACATCTACTCCATCGAAGATCTCGCACAGCTCATATACGACCTGAAGTGCGCCAATACTGAAGCGCGTGTCTCGGTGAAGCTCGTCTCCGAGGCGGGTGTCGGCACAATCGCCGCCGGCGTCGCGAAGGCGCACGCAGATGTCATTGTCATCTCAGGTTTCGACGGCGGGACGGGCGCGGCTCCGCTAACATCCATGAAACACGCCGGCCTGCCGTGGGAGCTTGGGCTCGCCGAGGCCCACCAGACGCTCGTCAGAAACAACCTGCGCCACCGCGTGAAACTACAGGTTGACGGACAGTTGCGCACGGGCCGCGACATCGTGATAGCGGCGATGCTGGGAGCGGACGAGTTCGCGTTCGGCACATCGATGCTCGTCGCGCTCGGCTGCGTTCAGTGCCGCAACTGCAACCTGAACTGCTGCCCCGTAGGCATCGCGACGCAGAAGAAGGATCTTCGCGCCAAGTTCGTCGGCAAGCCCGAGCACCTTCAGCGATATTTCCGCTTCCTCGCGGAGGAGGTGCGTGAAATCCTCGCGTCGCTGGGGCTCAGGTCGCTCGCAGAAGCGCGCGGACGCACCGATTTGCTCAAGGCGAAGGCAGATTCGATTCTCGACTTCGGGGAGCTGCTGGCAGGGACTACCGACTTAGGACTTCAGACTTCAGTTGCCGAAGTCGGCTGTCTGAAGTCCGAGGTCTTGTGGCTTCACAATTACGACTTTCGCGAGCTGATACCGGCGGTCGAAAAGGGCGAGGCCCGGCTTGAACGCAAGATCTCCAACTGCGACCGCGCTGTCGGGGCCGCGCTGTCGGGCTGGCTCGTGGGGCGGCGGCATGACGGTATCGAAGTGAGGTTCAGCGGTGTCGCCGGACAGTCCTTCGGCGCTTTTCTGGTCAAGGGCGTAATGTTCTTTCTCTCCGGCGAGGCGAACGACTATGTGGGCAAGGGTCTTTCAGGCGGCACGATAGCCGTCTGCCCGCCGGAGGGCTCGACGTTCCCGCCCGAAGAGAGCGTCATCGCCGGCAATGTCATCGCATACGGTGCGACGTCGGGCGCGATATTCATCAACGGCCTCGCCGGCGAGCGCTTCGGCGTGCGCAATTCCGGCGCGACGCTCGTCGTGGAAGGCGTCGGCGATCACGGCTGCGAATATATGACCGGCGGCGTTGCTGTCGTGCTCGGCCCGGTAGGCGTAAATTTCGCGGCTGGCATGACAGGCGGCGTCGCGTATGTTTATGACGGCGGCGGCGCGCTCGACCTCAACTGCAACCTCGATTCGGTGGATATCTATCCCGTAGCCGAAGGCGGCGAGGACGAGGCGCTGCTTCTCTCTCTGCTGCGGCGGCATGTCGAGCTGACCTCTTCGCCGCTTGCAGTACGCATGCTGACGTCGTGGGACGCGGTTCGCGCGCGATTCGCCAAGATAGTGCCGGCTAGCCGGCCGTTTTGAGGCGGCCTGCGGCCGTAAAAACCTCGTGCAGGGGGTTGACGGCGCGGGGTAAAATAGTGTATAATATACGCTCTTTCCGTCTGGATCGGGCCTAAACCGACTGCCCGAACGGTAAGGAAAGAGCAAAAAAAAGGAAGATAAAAATGCCTAAGATGAAAACAAAGAAGTGCGCCACGAAGCGCATGAAAACGTCGGCCACAGGCAAGGTCATGCGCTCACAGGGCGGCAAGGCTCACCTGAACGGCTACAAGCCCAGGTCGCGCAAGCGCAACCTGCGCGGTATCACAGTCACCGAGAATCTCAAGGTCACCAAGACCATGAGGCGCATGCTTCAGGACTGAAGGAGGATATAAGAAATGCGAGTTACAAATGCACCCGCTTCCCGCGAACGCCGCCGCCGCCGCCTTGAGCTGGCCAAGGGCTTTTACGGAGCACGTTCGAAACTCTTTCGCACGGCGACCGAGGCCGTCGACCGCGCGATGCGCCTGTCGACCGAGCACCGCAAGCTCAAGAAGCGCGATTTCCGCCAGCTGTGGATCGCCCGCATCAACGCGGCGACCCGCGTCGAGGGCGTCAGCTACTCGAAGTTCATCGCGGGTCTCATAAAGGCCGGCGTGACGCTCAACCGCAAGATGCTCAGCGAGATCGCGATTCAAGACCCCGCTGGCTTCAAGACGCTTGTCGAGATCGCGAAGAAGGCTTGAGGCCTCTCGCGCGGACGAAAACTTTTTTTCGTTAAATTCGCCTTGGCTCTTGCGCCGGGGCGATTTTTTTTATATAATTTACGGCGTGAGGAGGAATATACACAATGGCTGAAGTACATCGCAGAGACACCGAGGCTCGGCAAGAGGCCCTCGCGGCGCAGGAGGCGGACGGCGCTGAGATACGCGACACCGATATCGTCTTCGAGTGTCCGCAATGCGGCAAGAGCCTCGTCATCGACTACCGCGGAGCGGGGCTGCAGATCGACTGCTCCTCGTGCGGCACGAGCGTTCTCGTGCCTATACCGGACGGCATGGAGCTGACAGACCTCGACCTTGACTCGGGCGAGATACTCAAGCAGCTCTTCGCGACGCGCCGCAACTACCAGAAGGCCGAGTTGCAGATTCAGGCGCTCAAAGCCCGCCTGACGCAGCTGCAGGAGACGCTTGGCGTCATGCAGGACGTAATAGCCGAAGGGTTGGCGCAGAGTTGAAAACCAAGTCGCTATTCGTAAACACGCTTACCTTCTCGAGGGTTCCGCTGATTCTCGCGTGGTTCGTGCTGGCGGTCGCGGAGGAGTTTGATTCTTCACCGTGGGTCATAGCCCTCTCCGGCGCGGCCATGTTCCTGTCGGGTCTGACGGACGCCTTTGACGGCGCGCTCGCGCGCCGCTGGCAGGTCGTCAGCCCTCTCGGCAAGATGGCCGACCCGCTGATGGACAAGGTGTTTTACGTCGTGACGTTCCCGACGCTCGCGTGGCTGTTGCAGAAGCAGGGCGACGATACGCACTCCCTTGTGATGCTCGTCTTTGCCGTCTTGTACATCCTGCGCGATTTGTGGGTGACGTTTCTGCGCTCGGTGGGCGCGATGTACGGCGCGGACGGCGCGGCGATGTGGCTCGGCAAGGTGCGCACGGCGCTGTCGTTCCCGGTCGCGGGCTTCATCTACGCCTACATAGTGTTCAACGACGCCGGTTGGCTCGCCGAAAACCGCTGCTGGGCGCTCGCGGCATGCTATGTCGCGGAGGGTCTGATGATTGCGCTGAACCTCGTCAGCTCGGTCACTTACACCAAAGAATATTTGCCTTATTTGAAAAAGGCACTTGAACGAACCTGACTTTTGTGAGATAATATACATCAAACACAAAAATCCCGAAAGGGGAGGAGATAAAAAAATGAGCAAAATGAACAAAGGTTTTACACTCGTCGAGCTACTCGTCGTAATCGCGATTCTCGGCATTTTGATGGGCGCGCTGGTGCCTAATATCATGGGCGCCATAGCCAAGTCTCAGATGACGGCCATGGAGGCGAACGGCAAGAAGATCGCCGAAGCGCTGATCGCCGAGTCGGCTGAGGGCGACGACCTCTGGCCGCGCGGCACCAAGGACGCGAGCCAGGACCAGGATGACGACCAGATCTACAAGCAGCAGACTTCGGCCACCGAGTACTTCAAGCTGCTGTTCGACATCACCAACCAGAAGGAGACGAAGTGGCGCCCGTATATCGACGGCAAGCTGCTCGAGTCGCTCTGGGGCAACGGCGTCACGCCCGCGAAGCCCGGCAACCTCGAGAAGCAGAACGTTGCGTGGTGCATCGTCGCCGGCGCGTCTGGCATCGACAACATCCCGGCGCTCATCACGAGGAACATCGACGTCAAGTCGGGGAGCTTTCTCACGAGCGGCCAGCAGGACTATTCGTCCAACAAGGACGAGCTGACGTTCTCGAGCACTTATCCTCAGCCGTTCGGCGAGAAGGGTTGCGTCATCATCATGAAGGACGGCTCCGCCAAGAAGCTCGAGGCGCGCAAGTGCACCTACAGAGAAGTCTACAACAGGCGCACGATCAGCCTGCCTGACAGCGTGCAGCTCGAGTATCTGGAACCGTAACAAATGATCGTCCGGGTCGCCATCGACCTGGCGCTCGACCGGCTGTTCGATTATTCGGTGCCGGCCGGGCTGGAGAAGAAGCTGGCCGTCGGCCAGCTTCTTCTTGTTCCGTTCGGCCACCGCAGCGCGCGCGGCTTCGCGATGTCGCTTGCGGCGGACGGCGCGCCGCGCGAGGGCGGCTACGCCCTGAAACCGGTCGCGGACATTGTCGACGAGAAGCCTTTCTTTTCGTCTGCGATTCTGGAGCTCGTCCGCAAGATCGCCGCCTACACGGCTTCGCCGATCGAGACCGTGCTGCGCGCCGCAGTGCCCGCGGCGGTCATGAAGCCCGGCGGGCGCCCCCGGGAGATGATTTTTGTCGAGCCGGCTTTCGCTCTGCCGGGGGTGGCCGTGACCGCCCGTCAGCAGTGGCTGTACGAACAGATCGCGCGGCTCGGCGGCGGCTGGATGGGCCAGCTCTGCCGCGAATTGAAGACGACGCCGTCTTCGATCAAGGCTCTTGGGGCCAAGGGGCTCGTCAGTGTCGGTCCGCGCGCGGTGCGCCGCGATCCGCTCGCGGGCAGAAAGATGCTGCCGTCGCGTCCGCTCAGGCTGAACGCCGCTCAGGCGGCCGCGCTTGAGAAGATCAAGGCGTGCAAGGGCGTCGTACTCTTGAACGGCGTCACAGGCTCCGGCAAGACCGAGGTCTATTTGCAGGCGATCGCCGCCGAGCTTGATGCCGGGCGCGGCGCCATCGTGATGGTTCCCGAAATCGCTCTTACGCCCCAGACCGTGCAACGCTTCGTCTCGCGCTTCGGCGAGAGAATCGCCGTTTTGCATTCCGCGTTGTCGGACGGCGAACGCTACGACGAGTGGCATCGCATACGCGGCGGGGCTGCGCGCGTCGTTGTGGGGCCGCGCAGCGCCGTCTTCGCGCCTGTCGTCAACCTCGGCTTGATTGTTGTCGACGAGGAGCACGAGACGAGCTACAAGCAAGACGAGACGCCGCGCTACCACGCGCGGGACGTCGCCGTCATGCGCGGCGCCATCGAGGGGGCCAAGGTCGTGCTGGGGTCGGCCACGCCGTCTCTGGAGAGCTGGATGAACGTCAAGCGCGGCAAGTACGCGCTCGCCACCATGTCCGCCCGCGCGGGCTCCGGCACGATGCCGCGCGTCGCCGTGGTCGACATGTCGACGCCCGAAAACCACGGGCGCATCTTTTCGCGCGAGCTTATGGAGGCTGTCAAGGCGCGCCTGGACCGCGCCGAGCAGACGATTCTCTTTCTGAACCGCCGCGGCTATTCGCGCTCGGTCACCTGCGCCTCGTGCGGCTATGTGCTGACATGCGAGGCCTGCGGCATACCGTATACCTACCATCGAGCCGACAGCTGCTGCCGCTGCCACGTATGCGGCGGGTGGACGCCCGTGCCGGAAGAGTGCCCTGCGTGCAGGGCGAGGGCTCTCGTCTACAAAGGGATCGGCACCCAGCGCGCCGAAGCCGCTTTGCTGGAGTGTTTCAAGGGGGCGCGCGTTCTCAGAATGGACGCCGACACCACCAGCCGCAAGAACTCGCACGACGACATTCTCGGCGCCTTTCGCCGGCATGAGGCGGATATACTTGTTGGCACGCAGATGATCGCAAAGGGGCTGGACTTTCCAAACGTCACGCTAGTGGGAGTGCTGAACGCCGACAGTGCGCTGAACATGCCGGACTTTCGCGCCGCCGAGCGTACCGTTCAGCTGCTGTCGCAGGTCGCGGGGCGCGCGGGCCGCGCAGAACTGCCGGGCGAGGCGGTCATTCAGACGTACGACCCGTCGTCGCCGGCGATACTCTCCGCCGCGCGCGGCGACTATGCTGCCTTTGCCGAGAGCGAACTGAGGGAGCGCGAGGAGGGGTTCTACCCGCCTTACTGCCACCTGTCGCTCGTCAATATGCGCAGCAAGGACCCCGGTCTAGTCGCAGGCTGGGCGGATATGTACGCGAAGTCGCTCGCCAAGGTCGAGGGACTTTCGGTTGGCGGGGCTTATCCAAGCGCGCTCGAAAAGGCGGACGGGTGGTATCGCTGGCAGATTGTCGTGCGCGGCGAGAAGGTAGGCCCGCTCGTCAAGGCCTGGAAGTGGCTTCTCGATGTGCGCCCGCCGCCCGCCGGCCTCAAAGCCGTGCTTGACGTTGACGCGTTCAGCTTAATGTGATATACTATGTCTTGTTGTGCCCCATAAGGGGGTGATCCGGTTTCGACGGGATGTGCCGAGGTCGGGTTGCGCGTCGTGGATCCTCGTTGGCCACGTAAAAAACGAGGGAAAAAAGTAACTGCGAAAGCTGATTACGCTCTGGCCGCCTAAAATTGGCCGCCATGTCGAAGCGCCGATGTCTGCTGAGCGCCTAGGCATAATTTAGCAGGCCACGCTTAAGGGGGCTCCGCTCGCTCGCTTAAGGGTGCCGAACCGAGCGGATGGGAGGGGATAAGCCCGCCTGGCCGGCGTACTCCTCCCGAGATTAATGGCCGGATACACGCGTAGAAGCTCGGGTGACGCCGTTTCGGACAGGGGTTCGACTCCCCTCACCTCCACCATCCTTCGCACGGCCTGCCGGCCGTGGCTACGGATGGCAGGC
>JAZQBR010000011.1:0-5083 GCA_045545855.1 Kiritimatiellia bacterium
CACGGCATGACGCAGCTCGACTGCTCGTCCAACATCGCTATCAAGGGCTACAGCGACTTCTCTGACGAGGCACATCAGGAGAAAGAGCGCCAGCAATTCATGCTCGGCGACAACCGTTCGCTTGACGAGATGGTGCGCTACCTCGCCTCGCGCGGCACGATAACAAGCTTCTGCACGGCGGGCTACCGGTGCGGCAGAACCGGCGGGTGCATCATGGACGCGCTGAAGACGGGCCGGGAGGGCAAGTTCTGCAAGATTAACGCCGTGCTCACGTTCCGCGAATGGCTGGACGATTTCGCGTGCGACGAGACGCGAAAGGTCGGCGACGCTCTGATCGAGAAGGAGCTCGCCGGCATAAAGGAGTGGCTGCCCAAGTTCTACCCGACAGTGATGAAGCAGTACGAGGCGACTTGCCGCGGCGAGCGCGACCTCTTCTTCTGAGGCGCCTCTGTGCGGCGGCGGCATGGCGCGTTCGCCCATATCACCTGTTCGGGTAATACCGCTCTGCGCAAGAATTCGGTATAATATACCGCGAAGACCCAAACAAGGCGAAAGGAAACAGCCATGACCAAGACAAAAACAGCAACACTGGCGCTTCAGGCGGCGATAGCCGCAGCGCTGACCATGGCGCACGCCGACGGGCTAAAGGACGCTTTCGAGGGCAGATTCAGCCTTGGGGCGGCCTTCCCGGCGAGAATGTGCTCCGCGGGTGCGCCGACGCGCGATGTCGCCATCGTAGAGCGCCATTTCTCGTCTATTACGGCGGAGAACGAGATGAAACCCTTTGCCCTTCAGCCGGTTGAGGGCAGATTCGATTTCTCGGTCGCCGACCGCTTCGTCGAGTTCGGCGAGCGCCACCACATGAAAATCATCGGCCACTGCCTCGTCTGGCACAACCAGATGCCGCGCTGGTTTTTTGTGGACGCCGCCGGCCGGGAGGTCGACCGCGATACGCTGATCGCGAGAATGCGCGCGCACATCAGTGCCGTCGTCGGCCGCTACAAAGGGCGCGTCCATGGCTGGGATGTCGTGAACGAAGCGCTTGGCGGCGACGGGCGGCTGCACGATTCGCCGTGGCTGAGAATCATAGGCAGCGATTTTATCGAGCTCGCTTTTCGCTTCGCCCACGAGGCGGACCCCGATGCGGAGCTCTACTACAACGATTTTTCGCTCGCCGAGCCCGCCAAGCGTCGCGGTGTCGTGAGGCTTGTCAGGGATCTTAGAGCCAAGGGTGTCAGAATCGATGCCGTGGGCATGCAGAGCCATGTAAATCTTGATTATCCCTCAATCGCCGATTATGAGGCGTCGGTTGCCGCGTTCGCGGCCGAGGGCGTCAAAGTCATGGTGACCGAACTGGACGTGAGCGTACTGCCGGCGGCCTGGAACCTTTCGGCCGAAATTACAAGAACCGAGGCGTACGACGAGAAGTACAATCCGTGGCGCGACGGGCGGTTGCCCGATGCCGTGCAGCAGAAGCTCGCGCGCCGCTACGAGGATCTGTTCGCCGTCTATCTGAGACACGCGGACGTGATCGACCGCGTCACGCTCTGGGGTGTCACCGACGGCATGAGTTGGCTGAACGACTTCCCGATGCGCGGCAGGACGGACTACCCGCTGTTCTTCGACCGCGACGGCAAGATCAAACCGTGCGCGAAGGCGGTGGAGAAGCTCGCGCGCGGCTGGAAGGGCGGCAAGGCGGCCCCTGCGGCGGCGGAAGGCCCGAAAGTCGCGCGCTTTCGCCGCTTCACGCTCTCGAACGACGAGAAGCTGGCGGACTACGACGCGGCGAAGGAGTTCAGAAACCCGATTTTCGACGGAATGGCCCCAGATCCCTCGATTACGCGCAAGGGCGGCGACTACTATCTGGCCAACAGCTCCTTCAGCTACTTCCCGGGGATACCGGTATGGCACTCGACCAATCTCGTCGACTGGGACTTCTGCGGCTACTGCGCCGCGCGTCCGAGCCAGCTTTCGCTCAAGGATGGCGTCGGGCTCTCTGCCGGCGTTTTCGCGCCGGACATAAAGTACAACCCCTACAACGACACTTTCTATTTGATTGTGACCGTCATAGGCGACAGGGGCAATGTTATCTACAAATCGAAGAACCCGCGCCTGGGCTGGAGCGAGCCGATTAAGGTCCCGGTAGGCGGCATAGACCCCAGCATGTTCTTCGAGGACGCGAAAACGGCGTGGATACTCAATAACGACGATGCGCCGGACGGCAAGGCGGAGTATCCCGGCCACCGCACGGTCAGAATGAGGAAATACGACCTTGTCGCCGACAAGGTCGTGCCTGGCACCGAGCGCATCATAATCAACAAGGGCATCCGCCCGGAGGAGAAGCCGATATGGTGCGAGGGTCCCCATCTCTACAAGATTGGCGGCGTGTACTATGTGATGACGGCCGAAGGCGGCACAGGCGGCTGGCATTCTGAGGTAATCTGGCGTTCGGCGAATGTGGAGGGCCCCTACAAGCCGTGCCCGGTAAACCCGATTCTCACGCAGCGCGGCATGTCATCAGACGTGCCGGGTGCGGTGACGTGCGCGGGTCACGCGGATATCGTCGATACGCCCGAGGGCGAGTGGTGGGCGGTGTTCCTCGGCGTCAGGCCGTACCGCAAGGACGGTCGCGATTTCTGCCCGACGGGCCGCTCGACATTCCTTCTGCCGGTCAAATGGACAGGCGAAGGCGATGCACGCCAGCCGGTCATACTCGACGCCGGCGTGCGCGTACCGCTGGTTCTGGCGAAGACGCGTTCGACCGGCCTGGGCGAGGCGTCGCGGCGCCTGCTCGCGGAACGCGACGACTTCGCGTCGCCGGCCGTAGACCCGATGTGGTTCCAGGTTCGCACGCCGGAGAGCGCATGGTTCAGAAGCGCCGCAGGGGGGCGTCCCGGGCTGGAGCTGGAGGCGAGGCCTGTTTCGATATACTCGAAGGGCAACCCGAGCTGCCTCATGCGCTGGGTGAAGAGCAGCGATTTCACGGCATCGGTCGCGGTCAATTTCGACGCGAAGGCTCAGGGCGAACTCGCGGGTCTCGTCGTCTATCAGAACGAGTCTTGCAACTATGTGCTGGGCGTTGCGACGGATGCCGCCGCGCGGCCGGTCGTGGTGCTTGAGAAGAACGACAAGGGCGTGCGGCGCACAGTCGCGACGGCCGAAATCGCCCACCCGGGCCCTGTCATGCTGAAGGCGGTCGCGCGCGGCCCTGTCATCGCGTTTTACTGGAGCCGGGACGGCAAGGCCGACAAGAGAATCGGCGGCGACGAGGACGCGACGATTCTGACGACCGACTACGCCGGCGGCTTCGTCGGCGCTACCGTCGGCCTCTACGCGACATCGCGCCACTAGGCGCCTGGCCAGGCGGTTCAGGAAATAACCACGGACGTACACGGATGGGGCTTGCATGGTTTGCGGCTCGGCGGGACGCCTCGCCCCACCGGGAAGCCGCCGCGATAGAGCAAGGCGCGTCCGTGTTGGTCTGTGGTTTGTCAGAGTGTTTCCAGAGAGTGGGGATCGAGGAGGAAATCGACAAGGCCGATGTATGCGATGCCGTTGTCGTCGTATGTTCTAGTCTGGAAGGGGTCGTTCGTAATCACTACCTTCCTGAAGGAGTCGCCAGTGTGGCGAAGCGAGAAGGTTTCCTGCTCCCGCTTTTCGGCGGTGGGAATGGAATATGCGGACTGGATGTACATCTGTCTCGGACCGCGATTGACGACGAAGTCTATTTCGTATTGCCGTATCGTGTGCTTCCCGGAGGAGTAGTCGTGGCGTTGTACAATGCCGACATCAACGGAATATCCACGCCGGATGAGTTCGTTGTAGATGGCGTTTTCCATGAGGTGCGTGAATTCCGGCTGGCGGAAGTTGATGCGCGCGTTCCTGAGTCCGGTATCGGTGGCGTAGTATTTTACCGGGTAGTCGAGGTGGCGGCGCCCCTTGACGTCAAACCGCTCCGCCTTGCTGACCAGGAAGGCGTCGGCAAGGTGGTCAAGGTACTGTACGACGGTGTTTCTGCTCGCATCGATTCCTGCGACGGTTTTTGCGGCATTGGCGAGCTTGGTTGGGTTTGTGAGCGTGGCGGTGTCGCTCATCACGATGTCGATCACCTTCTCAAGGAGCAGATCGTTCCTGATGTGATATCTTTCTACTATGTCACGGATGTAAATGGTGGCGTAAAGGTCTTTAAGGTACGCCTCTTTTGCCGCAGGCGATTGGGCGAGGACGCAATCGGGGAGGCCTCCGTAGAGCAGGTATTCCTCGATTGCTTTGAAGGGATTTCGTTCAGAATCGCGAAGAGGCATGAATTCGGCAAAGGACAGCGGCGCAACCTGTATCACGTGCCCTCTGCCTCTGAACTCCGTCGCGACATCGGAGGCGAGCAGCCTGGAATTGGAGCCAGTCACATATACATCGACATTTGGGGTTGTTCTCAACCCGTTCAAGACCCGATAGAAGTCCACAAACATCCTCTCGCGGTCGTCAGGGTGGATCCTGAAAATGTCAAATCCTTCAGGAAGAGCCTTGCCACAGTATTGTATCTCGTCAATGAGTACATAGTTCATCTTCCCGTCGGAGGCAAGCTTGGATCGAATATATCTGTCAAGTTCGATTGGATTGACGAGATCTGCGGTTACGGGATGTTCAAGGTCGATTTCGATGATGTGGTCAGGAGGTACGCCATTTTCCAGAAGATGGGCCTTGAATATATTGAAAAGAAGATAGCTCTTGCCACAACGCCTGATGCCAGTAAGAACCTTTACAAAGCTGTTGTTTCTCGCCTCGATGAGGCGATTCAGGAGATCATTCCTTTGGATTGTCATTCCAGATTCTCCGTTTACATGTTTATGGTGTTTTTCATAAAGATGTCAATAGTATATCAGAAACTTTGCCTTGCATCAAGGGGTGCGGTTGGATTATTTGACAGTTTAGGAATCTATGTGGAGAGACCCCGTGAGGGGTAAACACGACCCCCTCTGGAGCAGCGCGCAATATTAGCTAGACCTCACAGCAGATTAACTGACCCTCACAGCAACCTAACTGACCAAGCGCGCTAAACTAGCTAGAATTGTTCAGTTGTCTA
>JAZQBR010000012.1:0-4247 GCA_045545855.1 Kiritimatiellia bacterium
ACTCCTTGGCTCACAGAACGACATGGCTACGATCCGACTTCTCTGGATCCTCGGCGACACGATCTGGTGCGACGAGACGGCGAAGGCGATGGCCGCACTCAAACCCGACGTCGTCGTCCTGAACGCCTGCGCCGCGCAGCTCAAGACATACGGACGCCTCATCATGGACGATGCGGATGTCGAAAGCGTCTGCCGCGCCGCGCCAGACGCCACGGTCATCGCAAGCCACATGGACACGGTCGCCCACGCCTCGCTCACGCGCAAGACGCTCCGCGCCGCGCTTGAACGGCGCGGCCTTGCCGGGCGCGTCCTAATGCCGGACGACGGAGAGGAGTGTGTATTTTGATATGAACTGGCTTATACTGATTGTCGCGGGGCTATTTGAGGTCGTGTGCGCGACGGCGCTCAAAATGTCGAACGGCTTCAGAAATCCGCTCGCGGATGTCGTGTGCGCCGTAGGCATGGCGTTGAGCGTATGGCTTCTCGCCGTCGCCATGAAAACTATTCCGATGGGAACGGCCTACGCCGTCTGGACGGGCATCGGCGCCATTGGCGGCGTGGCGGTCGGCATAATCGCGTTCGGAGAATCCGCCTCCGTCTTGCGCATCGCCTCCGCCGCGCTCATCGTCGCGGGAATCGTAGGACTCAAACTCGCCGCGAAATGACGGCAAACGAAAACATCGATATGACAGAAAAAGAGAAGATGCTCGCAGGCATGATCTACGATGCCAACAATGATCCCAGCCTTGCCGAAGAGCGCATGATGGCGAAAGACCTCTGCCACCAGTTCAACAACATTCCACCATCCGACCTTGTGCGTCTGCGCGAGATCCTCAGGCGGCTTCTCGGAAAGACACGTGGCGACAACTTCACGATTTTGCCGACCTTCTGGTGCGATTACGGCTATAACATCGAAATCGGCGCGAACTTCTTCGCCAACCACAACACCGTCATTCTCGATGGTGCCAAGGTGAAGTTTGGCGACAACGTGTTCATTGCGCCAAACTGCAGCTTCTATACCGCAGGACATCCCCTGGACGTCGAGCGCCGCAACAAGGGTCTGGAGTACGCCTATCCGATAACCGTCGGCGACAACGTGTGGATCGGAGGCAATGTGACGGTGTGCCCCGGCGTGACCATCGGCAGCAACGTCGTCATCGGCGCAGGTGCGGTCGTAACGCACGACATTCCGGACGGCGCGCTCGCGTTCGGCGTCCCGGCGCGTGTGGTCAGAAAGATCGAACCCTCCCCGTCGAAAATC
Organism: Kiritimatiellia bacterium; assembly: GCA_045545855.1. Classification (GTDB taxonomy): domain Bacteria; phylum Verrucomicrobiota; class Kiritimatiellia; order RFP12; family UBA1067; genus UBA1067. The sequence continues at coordinate 1,262 of JAZQBR010000012.1, forward strand.
ACTCATCGTACCGAAGAAATGATATAATACATGGAACATGTGCGCGTGCGCACAGATTATAAAACAAAAGAAGATATGGCAATGAACAAAAGAGTGGTTTTTCTCGACTGGCTCAGGGTAATCGCCTGTTTCATGGTGATGCTCGTCCACACGTGCGAGCCGTTCTATTTTGACGCCGAAGGCAACGCGTTCTTCCAGTCGAAGGATGCCGCGTTCTGGGCGTCGTGGCTCGACTCCCTTGTGCACTGCTGCGTGCCGTTGTTTGTGATGGCGTCTAGCTACCTGCTCTTTCCGGTGACGCGTCCAACCGGCGAATTCTTCAGGCGGCGACTTGTGCGCGTATTCGTCCCCTATGTCGTGTGGATGTGCGTCTACACCGCCGTGTGGGGGGAATGGGCCAGGCTCCCGTTCAACTTCCCGTTCGCGGGCGGACATCTCTGGTTCGTGTATATGCTCATTGGGCTGTATCTCCTTATGCCGCTTCTCTCGCCATGGGCGGAGAAGGCGTCTGAACGCGAGGTGCGCGGCTGGCTGCTGCTTTGGCTGATCACCACGCTCTTCCCGTTCGTCCGCCGCTTTTGGCTTGCGAAGTTCGGTGCGCCCGAGTTCGGCCCTACGCCATTCCTCTGGGGCGAAGCGCCGTGGAATCGCTTTGGGGCGTTCTATTATGTAAGCGGATTCTTCGGCTACATGCTTCTCGGCTTCTATTTCAGGAAGTTCGTTCCAAATCTCTGCTGGCGCAGGACGCTTTCGCTTGCTTTGCCTTTGTGGGTTGTCGGCATGGCGATCGTGTGGGGCTTCTTCTATTTCCGCATTCCGGACGCGCAGGGATACCCGGTTCTGCGTCCGTACGCCTTTGCGATAGATCTGGAGACTAGTTGGGAGTTCTGCGGCTTCGGCATTGCACTCATGACGATCGCCTACTTCCTGCTCATCCGCAAGCTGGATTTTTCGGGCGTGTTCTACAGGCGCGTCGTGCGTCCGATCTCGGAGGCCAGCTACGGAATATATCTTCTGCACATGCTTATCCTCGTTCCTGTCGTAGGCTGTTTCCGGCAGCATCTTTCTCCTGCGGCGACGATGACGCTCGGCGCCGTGGTGACGTACGTGCTTGCCTCTGCGGCTGGAGTCGCGCTGCGGCGCATTCCGTTCGTGGGGCGTTTTATAGCAGGGTGATGATCCTGAATGGGCGAAATGACTCGGATGGACGGCAATCGAATAACCATGCTCGGCACTGGAAACGCGCTCCGAGCGGTATGCGCGCGAAGCGCATGAGGCGTTCGCAGGAAACATTATCGTTCCAGACGACCTCCAGACCGTCCTGCTTGATTGATATTCGTTGCAGATTCCGTGTGCTGTCGCTCCGCTATCTTGAGGCGGAAGAAGCGGGCGGAGGAGGACGAGTGTCGTGCCGTCCGCAGTCAGAGCGCGCCTACTGGGAATACGACAACACCATCCATCAGGGGAAGCGCCCTTTCGGCCGGACATACAACAGCGCCTCGACCAAGCTCGAAGCCAAGTCCCGCCACTTTCCCGAACGCCTTTACGTCAGACGGGGCAGGATTGGTGTTTCGCTTCACCTCTATCGGCTCAAGGACGCCGTTGGCCTCTATCAGCAAATCTATTTCGACCCCCATTCTGTCACGATAAAAGAAAATCCTCGGCGTCCGTCCGCTGTTCCAGAAACTCTTGAGTATCTCCCCGACGACAAAGGTTTCAAGCATTGCCCCGGACATCGCCCCGTTCATGAGCGTCGTCGCCGAATCCCACCCGAGCAGATGCGAGCAAAGTCCAGTATCCAGAAAGTAGAGTTTTGGTGTCTTCACTATCCGCGAGGTGACGTTGCGAGAATACGGACGCAGCAGCCACACGATGTTCGACGCCTCAAGCACGCCCATCCAATCTTTTGCGGTCGGCATCGAGATTCCTACGTCGCGGGCGAGTTCGGAAAGGTTGAGCAATTGCCCGGTTCTTGCCGCCGCCGCCCGTAGAAACGTGAAAAAACGGTTTTCGTCCGAAACCCTGGCCAGATCGTGTACGTCGCGTTCAATGTATGTGCGCACGTATGAATCGTAAAACCTCTGGCGGTTTTTGATTCGTCCAGACACCAACGCCGGGAATGAACCTCGATGAATGCGCTCGTATATGTCCACGATTCCATCGCACGTCTGGCCCAGCGGAACATTCGCCGCGCTGAAAGGTCTGGCATCGGCACACCCCTTTTCCTCCCTCTGCGCAATGCCGCCAAGATTGATTATGGCAATGCGTCCGGCAAGGGACTCGCTGACATTCTTCATCAAATGAAACTGCTGGGATCCTGAAAGCCAGAATCGTCCGCAGAGATTCGGATTTTCGTCGATAATCGCCTTTATGTGCGGAAGCAGCTGTGGCGCATACTGGATTTCGTCGATTATGACGGGGGCGGGATATGCCTTTAGAAAAGCATCGGGGTCGCGTCTGGCCAGATCCCTGACTGGCAGCGCATCAAGCGAGACAAAGCGACGGCCAGCCTCCGCCGTCTCGCGTAGAAGCGTGGTCTTGCCCACCTGCCTGGCACCGGTCACCAATACCGTAGGGAACTCGCTTGACGCATCAAGAATTTCCCTTGAAGCGAATCTGGGTATGATTTTCATGCCACATAGTCTATCATTTCAGCACACCGAAACGCAACAAAAACATCCGACAAATTTAAGATGGCATTTTAAATTTGTCAGTGGCATAAAGACGCGCTTTCTATCAGACCAGTGTTGTCAATGGCCAAATGTAAATTGTACATCGCGGGGTCTCTCCCCAAGGATTTGCAGGGCTGCTGTTTCGAGATCTTGCGCACAGGAGGCGTATGCACAAAATGATAAAATAGGTCTTGTCTAATCGGAATATGGTATACTATGCTACTGTTCAGTCGGACGAGTGTCCGAACAGAACGGCCCGCCCGGAAAGGCCTTTCCCGGACGGGCCTGCGGCGGCGAGGCTCTAATAGGTCCAG
>JAZQBR010000013.1:0-17778 GCA_045545855.1 Kiritimatiellia bacterium
CCCTATCCAATAGGGTGAAGCTACCCTACCCGGTAGGGTGAGAGCTTTTGTTTACACCCTCGCGAAAGCCGCTCGCGCGAGGGCGGAATCACGTAAATCGACCGGCAAAACAACAAAGAAAGGGCAAAACTATAAACTTGGACATTACCACATCCAGTCTGTCAAAAAAACACGCGCCGCGCCTATCGCTACTCACGGCTCCTTGCGTAGACTTTCGCATGCGCGGCCCTGACGGCGTCGCGGTCAACCTTGAGAACCTTGCGGTCAAACGTCCAGAGACCGTTCACCTCGCTCTCGACATCAGTCGTCTGCGTGTACACCGCGCCGGAAAGCCCCTTCGCCGCGCAGTCGCCGAGACGGTTCATGAGGTCGCAGTAAACGCGCGTGAGGTTCTCCTTGCCGGAAGTGTCCTTCATTCCGCCGTAGCCCCAGTTCTTCGCCTCCTTGAGCCAGGTGTGGCCCTCGACCGCCCAGCCGAGTCCGCCGAACTCGCCGAGGAAGCTGATACGGCGCGGATTCACGGCCGGCATGCCAGGCCCGCGGTAGATGTGGAAGTCCACCGTGTCGGCGGCTTCGCAGACCTCGGGCGGTCGGTGCTGCGAAATCGGCCGTCGAAGACCTGTGGAGCCACCTTCCCAGTCGTTCCATCCCGAAGGACCGTCCACCAGGCGCGTCGAGTCGTAGCGCTTGACCCAGTCGAGGACGTTGTGCGTGTAGAACGCGCCGGGCTGGCTCCAGCTTTCGTTGTACGGTACCCACATCACGACGGACGGGAATACCTTGAGCGCATCGATCATGTCCTTCATCTCGCGGCGGAACGCCGTGAAGCGCTGGTTCACGTCTCCCTCGCGGTTGCCGGAGGGCATGTCCTGTATGACGATGAGACCCAGCTTGTCGCAGAGGTGGTAGTATCGCGCCGGCTCGACCTTGATGTGCTTGCGCATCGCGTTGAACCCGAGGTCCTTGAGGGATGCGATGTCGAACTTCATGGCCGCTTCCGAAGGCGGAGTGAGAAGGCCATCCGGCCACCATCCCTGGTCTAGCGGCGCGTAGAGGAAGATCGGCTGTCCGTTGAGATGGAATCGGAGAACGCCCTTCGCGTCGGCCCGCTTCTCGATCGTGCGCATGGCGAAATAGCCCTTCACGCTGTCTTTGCCGCATGTCGCCGTGAAGTCGTAGAGGAAAGGAGAATCAGGCGACCAGGTCTTGAAGCCATCAGGCATCTTGACCACAACCTTGCCGTCCTTCGTCGTCGCGTGCACTCCGCCGGAGATCGAGACCTCGACCTCGTCCTTGCGGAACGAACCGCCCGCGACGTCGAACGTGAACGACGCGGTCCCCTTTTCCACGTCCGAGACGACCTCATACGAACGGATGTGGGTTTCAGGCACGTTCTCCATCCACACCGTCTGCCAGATTCCGCTGACGCGCGTGTAGAAAATCCAGCCTTCCTTGAGGACCTGCTTGCCGGTGTTGGCGTTGACGAACGTCGTCGTCGGATCCCAGACGCTCACGATGAGCTCGTTCGATCCGTCCTCGACGTAGTCGGTGATGTCCACGGTGAACGGCACGTTGCCGCCTTCGTGCGGAACGTCGGTGACTTCCTTGTGCCCGATAAAGACCTGGCAGCGGAAATCAACCGCGCCGAAGTGAAGGAGCGTCCTCTCGCCGGGACGCTTCTTGACGTCGATCATCCGGCGGTACCAGAGTATCTCGGACGGCTCAAGCTTGCGCCCTACGCCCGACAGGGCCGACTCGATGCAGTACGGCACGAGAATCTCGCCGCGCGCGGCGCATATCCCCGGATTGACCTTCGCCCAGGGCTGTTCGCGAGTGCCGCCGGCGTTGGACGTGACGGCGTATTCCCAGATGCCGTTCAAATTCGTCCACTCCTTGCGGACGAGCTGGGGACGAGGGTATTCCCTCCACGCGTTTTCCGGAGTGACCTTCTCGCCCCATTCGGTCGTCAAGGGCGAAGGCGCGGGTTTCCATTCCCCGAAAGCGGGGCATGCTACGGATGCAAACGCCGCGCTGAGCGCGATGTTGCGTACAAATGCTGTTGCTTTAGTTTTCATGGCTATTATTTTACACTATTCGACTTTGCTTGGCTATACCCCAGTCGGGGCATTCTACGGCCAACGCATTAAAAGCCGATCCTTCCCCTTCGGGGCCCCTGGATAGTGTCAAAAAGGGTCCTTCTGTATAATTGACCCTTTTTATGACCTGATGTCAAGTGATAACGCAGATTTTTAATACGGGAATCGCACAGAGAAGCGTAAAGAGTGCGCCTATCGTGCATATGGCCCAGCGAACGGCCTGGAAAGGAACGAACAGCCTTGCGAACACAAGAGCGTTCCAGACCATCATGACGCACAGGAACCATGCCGACAGGAGGCGTCGCGGAGTCAGTCCCAGCTGGATGTAGTTCCAGAGCTTCCATCCTCCGAGAAGGCCGACTGCGAAGCCGGCCACGAGGAACGCCGCAAGGAGGATGCGGATCGCCCTTTTCTCTTTGGACACGTTGCCGCAGAGGTAGTGGAGCCCGCCAAGGATTGCGAAGTCGAGGACCATGATCCAGAACAGATACCAGAATCCGTCGACGGCGAAGACGCACGCCCTGTGCGCGCTCATGGGCTCGCCCGCCACAACCGCGACGGAGAAGTCGGCCGCCTGCACTCCGAAGAAGACGAGGTAAAGGATCAGGAGCGACAAAGGGACAGTCACTGCAGCCGCACGCGGAAGACGAGGAAGGAGCCCGAGAAATCTGTCAAATGCGGGACGCCTCACGAACGGCGCTCCACGGCGCAGGTTCCCTCCGACGAGTCCGAAAAGCCACGCTCCCGCCGGAATCGAAATCATGAACGATACGAGGGTGATTCCGGATATCTGCTCAACGATCCAGTCGAGCACCTTGAATGCGAAATCGCCAAGTCTGTCCGTGAAGGACGCGAACTTCGCGTCCCCGCTTGCCAGGAGAGTCCAGGCGACGAGCGAGACTCCGGCCGCGATGAAAAGACTCGCGACGATTCCGGACAACCGCTTCGCTCCCGCGGCCGTGACGTCGCCGCGGAGCCCTGCAATCGACCTGAGGACGGAACGCGTCCTGAGACGCATGTTTGCAAACCCCGCACAGGAACCCAGAAAGAAGTCGAGCGGAAGCATGATGCCGCTCCTTCCCTCGCCCAGAACGCCGCTGCGAGCGAGAACCCAGTAGATCGCCAATGCGTGCCAAACGAGAAACTCCCATAGACCTATCGGGAAAGGATGGAATCCCCAGCATCCGATCGACGCGGAGAGAACGAGCCAGCACGCCGCCCAGAACCAATGCCACGCCGGCCCCTTCCGTCCCATCGCCCGCGCCGCGAATTCCACGGTGCACACGAAAACTGCGGCGAAGATCGGATATGCAATCCGCACAGTTTCGCATGCGGTGCCCACGAGGCACCATCGCGTGTATCCGAACGCGGCGACATAGCTGACAAGGACCGCGGCAAGCAGTCCCAGCGCAGCCATCCTGCCCATCTTCGCTTCAGTTTCGCCAGACATGTTCAGTCCTCCTTTTCGTTGTCGAAAGTCAAGATATCGCCCGGCTGGCAGTCGAGGACGCGACACAGCGCCTCGAGAGTCGAGAACCTAACAGCCTTTGCCTTGTCGTTCTTGAGTATCGAAAGGTTCGCCGGCGTGATTCCTATCGCGTTGGCGAGGTCACCCGCGCTCATCTTCCGCCGGGCGAGCATGATGTCTATGTGTACCCTGATGGACATTTCGCGCCCTCCTCAAATCGTTAGATCGAGTTCGCCCTTCATTCTTCTTGCGCTGTCGAATGCATCGCCGACGACGAGGACGAGGAGTCCCATGAATAGCGCGCTGAGGCCTATCAAACCGAGAAAGTACAGCCTCGTCACGATGCAATCGGCAAGCGCAATCACTCCGGCGGCTGCGCACAATATCGCCATCGCCTTGAAGCGACCGACATTGGACGACGAGAAGACTTCTCCTTTGGCAATCGACGAAAGAAGTCTGAATATCTCATAGAGCGCCAACATCGCGACAGCGGCACAGGCATATCCAGAAACCAGCAGCACGTTGCCAAGGGTATTCCGCGGAATTGCATACCATGCGCATACAAGATCCACCAGGTAGGGACCCAAAATCGCCAAACCGACCGTCATCAATGCGAACACGACCGTCAACAACCTGGACAATATGAACTTTTTATCCATTTCACCTCCTTATTAACAGGGAACGGCTGATATGATATCACATTTATTATCGTAATGCAATAATGAATTATTGACTAACGATAAATATTTTCGTATTTCAATATATAATATATAAAAGGTTCTGACCCTTTTTGCCCACAGCCACAGCCGCCAGAATTGTGGATCGCATCATCTTTGCGCTCCTTTCATATTAAATCATTTCGCCTGTCTTCGCACGGAAAGGCCGAACACCCCACCGACCCAGCTTGTCCTGTCGTTGCCAGCGAACTTCACGGTCACGGACTTCCTGCCACTGGTCAGCTCCGGCGAGAGGCGATACGTCTTTCTCCTCCGCCTCCCGCCTGAGCGCAGGCTCCTTCTCTGCCCATTCGCTCTCGTTCATGACAGGATAGTAGAGCGTGTAGTGCTCCTCGTATACGAGGTGGAAAGGCACGAGCCGCTGGTCTCCTGGCTTAAGCAGTTCCTTTGTCATAAGCGCAACGCCGTCCGCATCCTTAACCACCTCGACTTTCCCCGCGGCCTCTTCAAGGCTGCCTGCGACTATGGTCATCGCCTGCTCGTCCGTACCGCCGGGCGCCCTGAGGTGGTCGTCCCAGCGCTTTGCCGCAGGGTCGACGCGCCCCTTCTGCGGCGCGGTGAGACCGACCATCACCATCGGACCGTACATAAACGCAGCGAACCTGCCGTTCGACCCGGGAAGCGCCTCCAGACGCACCGACATCGGCAACGTCAAGCGCACTGTATCGCCGGCGCGCCACATCCGCGCGAGTGCAATGTAGCCGTCCTCCCCCGCGGCGGCATCGACCGCCTCGCCGTTCACGCTGACTCGCGGGCTCGCACACCAGAAGGGCCTGCGCAGGCAAAGCGTGAAGCGGGATGGCTGCCCGCACGCGACCTTGAACGAGACATCCTCGGCAAGGGGATACCGCGTCGTCTGCGTGATCGTCACGCCCTTCTCGCGCCAGTTGAGCGTCGAGGGAATGTAGAGATTCACCCAGAGGTTCGCGTTGTCGCGGTAGTAGATCTGTTCGCCGTAGCGCATGGGGTTCTCCATGCCCGTTCCGACACAGCACCACCACGCGCCCTCCTGAGTGGAAAAGACCTTTGTCGCCACTGGCCGGGTGGAGATGAAGTAGCCGAACTCGCCGGGCTTTCGTCCTATGTTGGCAAGGATCTGGTTGTATAGAGCTCGTTCGACGAAATCCATTACGCGCGAATCGGGCTGCCAGGAGAAGACATGGCCCGACATCCTCACGAGGTTGTAAATGTTGCACGTCTCGGCCGTCTGCGAACCAAGATGGCGGCACGCGTCGCGCATCGGATAGAAGTGCTCGCGGTCGGAGTGGCCTCCGTTCGCGAACGTTCGATTGTTGACGACTGTGTTCCAGAACGTCGCCACCGCCTTTCTGGCGGACTCGTCGCCCGTCAGTTCGTATATCGTGGCGAGCCCCGTGACCTTCGGCATCTGGGTGTTGGCGTGCCTTCCGTCAAGCCTGTCCTCGCCGCGCCTCAGCGGATCGAACACCGCGCGGTCGTTGAAACGGTCTTTGGCTATCTTCAGGAACTTCTCGTCTCCCGTGTCTTCGTAGAGCTGCGCAAATGTCTCGTTGAGCCCGCCCCATTCCGAACGCATGAGACGCTGCATCTGCTCGTCGGTCAGGTTCTCGATGACCTTCGCGTACCAGTCGCCGAACTTCCTCTCGACTTCTAGCGCCTTACTGCTGCCGGCGAGCCGATACGCGTCGCGGAGCCCCGCGAAGACCTTGTGCGTCGTGTAGTTGGGCACCCACCAGCGACAGATGTCGAATCCGCCAGCGGTGAAGTCGCCGCTCTTGACCTTGTCCCAGACCGCCGCCTGCGGAATCGTCATCACGTATCCGTCGCCATTCGCCGCCTGGCAGGCGGCGAGTTCGTCTACGACATAGTCTACCCGTTCTTTCGCGCGCCCGTCGCCCGTCGCCGCATAGCACGCGGAGATGGCCGACAGGTAGTGCCCGAGGTTCTGTCCGTTGACACCCTTCGCCTCCCAGCCGCCGAAGCGCACGGCCTTTGGGGGCAGCCCCGCGACGTTGCGGAACTCCGCCAGCAAACGGTCGGTCTTCTCCCGTGAAAGGACGTCCAGCAGATACGTCTTGTCCGTCTCCTGCCGTTCTTTGAAGACGCTCGCTTCCAGGCGCACGTCCGCAAGGGCGAAGGGACGCGCGACGCACACGCCCGCCACCGGGGTGTAGACGGCTGGCGAAGGCGCCGGCTTCCATTCCCCGAAGGCGGTGTCGGCTACGGATGCAAGCGACGCGCAAATCGCGAGACTGCGCACAAGTGATGCAGTTGTAGTATTCATGCCGTCATTACACACAAGACATTGATCTTTCCGCAATCCCCCATTAGTGGTATGCGACCGCCTGCGCCAGCCGACGCCTTCCCATTCCCGGCATTGTCACTTTCCGGAACGCTTCAGTATCGCCACATAGCCACCGCCGTGGCGGACCAGGATCTTGATGCGGTCTTTTGACGTCACGTCCGTTTCCGCACAGTCGCATCCAGCCGAAACGCCGAGCTTGTCGGTGTACGCCGTCATCTTCCACTTCCCCTCCGGGAGGAAGGTGAGCGGGATGTCGAGATTCGACTCGCGCCAGCCCGACTCGACGGCGACATACCACGTATCGCCCTTCCGGCGCGCGAGCGCCACGCATTCGCCGATTTCACTGCCGGGCAGAACGACCGTTTCGTCGTAGACCGGCGGAAGACCAAGTATCAGATCCTTCATCGGACTGTTCAAGTAGTTCTTCGGCCGATCGCCGAAGCAAAGGAACGGAGACGCGAAGATGACGCCCTGCGCAACCTCGCGCGGCCAGATCGACCAGCCAAGACCGCCCGGCTCGAGAACGACCGGCGTATAGGCCGCCGGACCCTGCACGAGGCGGTTGAACGGATGGATTACATCCTGCTCGGCCGGCATCGTGCGCCGCCAGCGGGCGGCATGGAACTCGTGCCCCATCACCGCCTCGCGCGCCAGTTCGTGCGGCCAGGTCCTTTCGCGGCCCGTAGGTTTGACCGCGCCGTGGAAGGCCACGAAAAGCTCGGCGGCAAACGTCTCCTCGAGCGCCATCTCGTACCAGTCGACCCACTGCCGGTTCGCCTCGGGGATCAAGTCGATCTTCACGCCGACCGCGCCGGACTTCTTGACCTTCGAGAGGAAATCGCGCATCCGCTGCCGGTCGGCTACATCGTTCGCGTTCACCCATACGACGCACCTCACCTTTTTCTTCGCGGCATACGCCACGACGCCCTCAAGGCATTTCCACTCGTCCGCGCCCGCATCGCGCCAGCGCTTCCATCCGTCGTCTATCACGTAGTATTCGAATCCAAGCTTCGCAGTCGCGTCGATCCACTCGCGCTGCTCGGCGTATATGGGCGCGCCTGTCGAAAGCCACTGCCAGGCGGCGCGCCCGGGCTTTGCGAAGCGCGCGGCCTTAGCGGCGACGTCGGACGAAGGCGGCGGGCAGAGATTGCGCACGAAGCTCGAGTGGTAGAGTTCCGCGATGTCTTTCGCCGCTATCATCACGCGCCACGGCGTCACCACCTTGCCCTCGCAGTCGAAGCCCTCGCGGTCGGCATGGTAGAACGATTCGAATATGCCGTCGCCGAGATAGCGAACCGCCATGTCTGTCCAGCCGACGAGGTTCGCCTCGGTGATCATCCTGTACGTGCCGTCGGGCATCTTCGCGGTGACGGGAAGCGCCATCTCGGTCCAGCGCTTGATGTCCTTGACCGTCTTCCATTCATACTTGCCGTCGTACGTGTGCATGTTGGGCTGGTACCACACCTTGGCCTCGTCGGGAAGCCGCCAGAGCGTGCGCTCGCCCGTGACGCGTCGCTTCGCCTCCGGGAGCACATAGCGAACGGCTACGGATGCGCCGGATGTCTTTCGCTCCACCTCGCCGCGCTCGAGACTTCCGTTTACGGCAACGCCGATCGCGCGCGGTTCGCCACCAGGGGTAAGCTCGGCCAGGACCTTCTTAGCCGCGTCGTGCGCCCGGGCGTCGTAGCGGAACCTGTATACGGCGGGAAGGTCCTTCACCTGAGCGAGTCGCCGGTCGACGACAAAGCCCTCGCGCCAAAGCTCGTAGCAGGCGGGCCTGTCGCCGTCGCGCGGCGGCACAAGTGCGATTGCGTAGACCGTCCGCCCGTCCTTGGACGCCGTGTAGCGCATGTCGTCTAGCGTCGGCTTCTCGAGCGAGCGCTCGTTGTGACCTTCGACGTGGATTCTGTCGATTCTGTAGAACTGCGCGCCCTCCCCGCAGACTTTCCATGGAACGGTGCCGAAGATCGCCTCGCCGTTCACCTTCATCCACGCCGCGATGTCCTCGCAAACTGCGCGCTCCTTTTCGTCCATCGTCCCGACGGGCTTCAGCGGAACGGAAAGAAGCAGGTTGCCGTTCTTTGAGACGACGTCGGCGAGCATCCTCAGGACGAACTTCGCGTCCCTGTACTTGCCGCGCTTGAAGTATTCGCCGTCGTACATCCAGTTTCCTAGACAGGTCTCGCCCTGCCAGTGCGGCTCGATCTTCTCGAGCGTCGTGCCGCGTTCGATGTTCCAAACAAGGGATTTCCTCTCTGGGGGGCCAAGCCGTTTTCCGGTCGCCACGCCCTGGCACTTCCCGCCGTTGCGCGCGGCGTTGTCGTTGTAGAAGCCGGAGAGAATCTCAAGGCCCGTTTTCTGCCAGTCCATCGGCCAGAACGGGAATACCCTGTCGTCGAAATAGAGAATGTCGAGCTTGTATTTAGACGCCGCATCGAGTATGCGATCGCGGTAGTTGCCGCGGTATTCCTTCGTCGGGGCGGCTTTCTCGCCCATGCGCGACGCATGGAAGCTCGCGCCGAAGCGGAGGTTCTCCCGACCGGCCGCCTTCATCCATCCGTCAAGCAGATCGCGCCGCGGCCCGGTCTTGAGGGAATTCGCCTCGCCTTTCGCACTGTTCCAGTTGTCGACACCATCCTTGAGCGTGCCCGCCGCGATAAAGTACCGCGCGCCCATGCGCTTCCAGAGCGCACACAACTCGTCCGGTTTCCAGTTCGCCGCCGTCGCGTCCGCGCCGCCCCACCGGCATTCTACGCCGAACTTCGCGTCGTCGAACCATGGTGGAACTGAAAAGCCCGCCTCTACGGATTTCCACGTCGGCAGAAACGCCGCCGCCAACAAAACAGTCGCAATCATTTATCCTCCTCCCACTTCGGCAGATATGTACCGCGCCACCAGATGCCGTGGCCGAGCAAGTCGGGGCCGAAGAAGAAACCCGGCTGCGGTGGTTGGTTGTAGCCGGAGTTCTGCGCCGCGACGCTCTCGCGGTACGGCGGATCCTCCAGCATTGTCCAGAAACGATACGGCGTCTCGCGGTTGGAGAGATAGAGCCGCAGTTCCTTCTCGCCGTTGACGGCCATCAGAATTTCCTCGCGCCAGTCGCCTAGAATGTCCGCCTGCATGCACGGCACGCACTTGGAGCCGTTGATCAGGTGCACGCCCGAGAAATCGCCGACCTTCCACTGCTTGTGCGTCTTCGAGCACATCGCCCACATGCCGTTACCGGCCACGCAGGACGCCGTCATGTCGCCGGAGAAGTATGCCCAGAACGCAAGCCCGGTCGGCGGCCAGCCGTGAAAGCCGAATTCTCCGTCATGCATGCCGATGCCGCTCGCCGACCACATCTCAACGCCTGGCGAGCAGCCGTCCATGTCGTAGGCCACCGCACGCGGCACATCCTTGCCGCTCTTGATCTGGTAGAACACCCTGCCCGTGCATGCATCTCGCAGAACCGCGCCGTCCACGCTGTTTTCCTGGCACGTCCAGACCTGAAGGCCGCGCGTGTACGGCGTTCTCTGTATCAGGTTCAGCGCATCGCCGTGCCCCATTCCCGTCGAGTGCAGCCCCGTGCCGTCGTGGTCGACAACCATCTGGCCGTAGATGACTTCATCCTTCCCGTCGAAATCGACGTCGCCCATGCGCAGGCTGTGGAAACCCTGCCCGCAGTAGCGACCCCACTTCTCCATGTCCGAGAGCGTGTCGAACATCCACTTCTCCTTCAGGCGCTTCCCGTCGAAATCGAGGGCCATGATGCCAGAGCGCGAATAATAGCCGCGGCACATGACAGCGCTCGGACGCTCCCCGTCGAGGAAGCCGAACGAGGCGACGAAGCGGAACGGACGGTTCCCGTCGAGATCGCCGTGGTCGCCCCAGTACCATGCACGGCACACCCGCCAGTCGCGCCCGATGTCGGGCTTCATCGTGATGGAGTCTATGGCCCGGCCCGTCTTTCCGTCGAACACCGTGTACCACTGCGGGGCGAAGATGACCGCGCCGTGGCCCTCCGCCCAGAGCTTTTCCGGGTCGCCCAGAACGCGCCCCGTCCCGTCGACCGTTCCGTCCGACGAGCGCACGATCATCTCGGCGCATCCATCGCCGTCGAAGTCGTAGACGACAAACGGATTGTAGTGCTCGCCGGAGCGGCAGTTCATGCCGAGATTGATCTTCCATAGCGATTCGCCTGTCGCGATCTTCACACCCTCGTACCAGGTGGGGCCCGTGTGGCCCGGATGGGAGTTGTCGCGTCCGTCGGACGGTGCCCACTTGATGACGATATCCATCACGCCGTCGCCGTCGAGATCGCCCATCGAACAGTCGTTGAGCGTCATGTGGTACTTCTCGCTTCGCGTCTCTCCGCCTGGCGGAGGCGTGACGGGAATCCGTATGTAGCCGATCGGCGCGTCGTCCGGCACGGTCCAGCTCGTCCCGCCGTGTATGGCACGCGTCGTCGGGAGGTGCGCCTTGACAGAATACGTCGCCTTGCCTTTGTAGGGCAGGCGAATCTGCGTTACGTCGCCGACAGGCCGCTTGTTGACCTTAGCGCCGCCGCAGTAGACGTCGAACGTCTGGTTGGTGGGATCGTAGGAGAAATAGCGCCAGCCGACGCACACAGTGTCGAAACTGTCGCGCCACGCGACTACGCCGCGCCCAAACCGCTCAAGGCGCAGCTTCTTACGGTCGTATGCCGTCGCCGGGGCGGGGAATTCGCCGTCCGGCAGCTCACGGTGCGATACCTCCCAGTCAGGATGGCCGGGGTGCCCGGGATCGATGAACATCTTCGCCTTTGGCATCGGTTCTACGCTCACGACTGCACGCCGATAAGACGCCATCCACGGCGAACCGCCGTCGCGCGCGCGGACGATGACGTGTATAGTCCCCTTCGCGTCCTTTGTAAGCGGCCCGAGGTCCAGCTCGACACTTTCGCCGCGCCCGTTCAGCCGCGCGCCATCCAGAGAGCCAGCCTCGCGGTAGATCCACCAGTCGTAGCCGAACTTGTTGCCGTCGGGATCGTACGATCCGGCGGCCGAGAGCTTCACCGTGTCGCCGGAGCGCGCCGCGATCCTGAGCACCTCGGTGCCCTTCTTTCCGTTCAGCACCACGACAGGCGCGTGGTTCGCGCGATCCTTCTCGGGCGTGACGGCCCAGCGCATGCGTCCGGCGAAGTCGTTCTGGATGTCCTCGCGCCAGCGCGCGACCGACCCTCCGCCAAGTCGCACACCCCCGCAGTCGTCGCGATCGTCCCTGTCGGACGGCGTCGTCAGTATTCTGTGCGGCTCGCCCGCCGGCTGTGCTACGCGGTATCGTCCGCCCCAGCCGCCCCAGGTTGGATTCTGCGCCCATCCAAGGCCATTGTCCACAAGACCCAGAAAAGACGGCGTGTACGATTCAACATAGTGCAGGGGCTTCGGGTAACATTTGCCGAGCGGACCCTTCGTCTGCACGCAGTCCCACAGCCAGCGGTCTTCCACCATATGCCGGGCGGGATACGCGAATTCGCCCGTTTTCAAGTCGCCGGAAAGTCCGCGCCACGTCGCGGCGGAATACGCGCCCGTGTCGCCGGGCGTGCACGGATCGACGATATAGAAAACCTGCGGGAATTCCTTTCGCACAGCGAGGCCTGCATCGTCCCTGTCGGACACCGCATAGACGCGTACGCGCTTCTGGACCGCCTTGAATTCAACTGGGGAGACAGTAGCCTTCACGTCACGCAGCGCACGCAGCAGCGTGTTGGCACCACCCCAGACCGAGATCCAGAGCGGACGGCTATCCTTTTTTGCGATGGCGCGCGCCAGCAGCCGAGCCCCCTCGGAGGCCGCCGCCACGCCTGCAACGCCGTACGACGGCTGTCCCGCCGCCACTAGCTTTTCAAGATTACCTGCGTCCGGATAGTCAAGACGCGCCGCGGCCTTCGCGTGTACGGAGAGGTTTTTCCGTGCCTCGCCATAGGCCTTGAGCGCACGCAGCACAGGGGCGACATCCGGAGCATCCCGTTTATCCACTGATGTGGTTGCGACAATTCCTTCTAAGTCGTACTCGTTAGAATACACCAGTAGTCTCACAAGCGACTGCTCCGACTCAGGTCCGGCCCCGAAATCGCCCAGAACGAACAGCCGCTCCCTGGCGCTCGCCGGTACCGCAGCCAGAAAGCTTACCGCAAACAAGGCTGTGGTGATGAAATTTCCTTTCATGGGCATCCTCATCATTTACATGTGGTTCAGGGTAAGCCGTCTAGTCCCGCAGCATGCTGAGGCCGAAGACCCCGCCGGCCGTGCTCTTGGGCTCCGCCTCGAAGCGCACCGTCACCTTCTCCTTGCCGCGCACGAGTTTCGCCGGCACGAGGATGTCCTGCGTCACGAACTCGTCCTTCGAGCCGCCAAGCGACATGTCCGCAACCTTCTCTCCGTCCACAAGCACCTTGAACCGGCGGTCGCCCCTCTCGCGTCCCCAGAACACAAGCCGCAGATGCCTGTCTCCGGACGTGGCACCTACCTTCATGTCGTAGCTGAACCATCCGCCGTCCGAAGCGTCGCGCCACATCTTGTCCTGGTGGCGTCCGTACGCGCCGCGCCCTGTGTGCGAACGTTCGGCCTTGAGCCCGTGCGCCTCTTCGCTCTCGCGGTCGCCGATCCTCACGCTGTCGACATTGCGCGCCTTCTCCGCCTCAAGATCCCTCACGACCGTCCGTGAGATGACCGGCCAGTAGACGTTGTAGCGCTGGAAGTGGATGTCGCTGAACGGCGCGAGCGTGACATCCTCGGGATAGAAGCCCTTCGAGCGGAATTTTAGCCTCTTGGGGTCGACAAGCCGGATCATCTTCGCCACGTCGTCCCCCTTCTCCGCGACGACCCTCGGGAACGCGTCCTCGGGCATCGTAGGCGCACGCCAGTGGTCTCTGAGCGTCCAAAAAGACTCCTTCCTGAGCCCTCCGGCGCGCCCAAGCTCGCCAGCAAGAACGACAGGCCCGTACGTAAACGCGACGTAGTTCTCGCTACCAGGCACACTGCCGGGTAGCCGCTCGACGCGCACCTGCATGGGCAGAGTCACCTCAACCTTCGAGGTGCCCTTCCATTCGCGTTCGACAACGAGGTAACCCGCCTCTTCCCTGCACGCGACGCTTGCCGAAGGTCTGGCGCACCATGCGGGCTTGCGCACCTTCAGCGCGAAGCGCATGGGCTTATCGACCGACACCGTGAGGCGCACCTTGTCCGAATAGGGGAAGTCTGTCTCCTGCACGATCTTCACGCCCTTCTCGCGCCAGTCGAGCGTCGACGGGGCGAAGAGCTGCACGCTGACCGAAGAGCCGTCCGGCGCATGGGTGTAGACCATCTGCCCGTACTTGCCAGGCACCTCGAGCCCTGTTCCCGTGCAACACCACATTGAGTTGAACGGGTCGCAGTAAACGCGGTATGCACCAGGGAACATCGGCGTAAAGTACGCTGTCATCGCGCGCTCGTTGTCGTGAGTCGCCAGAATGTGGTTGAAAAGCACGCGCTCGTAGAAGTCCATGCGGCGCGCAGAAGGATCGGTCATAAACAGCGCCTCTGTCTGGCGGAGCATGTTGACGGAGTTGCACGACTCGGGGCCGGTGCGGCGCAGTACGTCGAGGAAGCGCTCCGGGTCGGAGAAGTGTTCGTCTGAGCCGTTCCCGCCGACGACCCAGCTGCGGCGGTTTACAATGTCGTTCCACTCGTTGATGCAGGAGCGGTGCATGCGCTCGTCGCCGGTAATCTGGTAGACGTATTCGAAGCCTGTGTACTTGGGGATGTTCGAGTTGGCGTGGAAGCGCGTGAGAAAGTTGGCGTTTCCGTCCGCAAGCGGCGCCAGCATGCGCTCGTGGCAGAGCCGCTTCGCCCAGCGGCGGTACTTCTCGTCGCCCGTAATGCGCCACGCGTCGACATACGCCTCGGGCATCGAACCGTGCTCGCACTGGAGAAGCGTCTGCAGCTGGCGGTCGTCGAGCCTGTCCACTATTTCCTCGCCGAACCAGTCGTCCAGCGCGAGCAGCACCTTCTTCGCCTTCTCGCTCTTCGTCGCGAGCCATATCTGGTAGAGGCCGAGCTGAAGTTTGTTCATAGTATACGTCGGCTCGAAGTGTCCGTTGATGCGGTGGCCGTTCCAGGGCAGGCCGACGATCTTGATCTTGCCCTCCTGTATCTCACTAAAGATGCGCTTGCCGTTCGAAAGCGCCAGCGCGAAGCCGCTGCCGTTCGCCCTCTGGACCTCGGCAAGCTCGTCCACGATGTAGAGAAGCCGCTCTCTCAGTGTCTCGTCGCCTGTCGCCTGCACGGTCATTGCCGCGCCGGACATGTAGAAGCCGAGGATGTGGCCTGGCAGCAGAGGCTCATCCGACTCCCAGCCGCGGTACGGCGGCGCCTTTGCGTCGAGCCCCGCCTCGCTCCTGAACCTGCTGAGCAGTCTGTCGGGCTCGAGCTGGAGAAGGTACTTTCTGTTCAGCTCCTGCTGCGCCTTGAGCGGTCCGCCGTCAAGGCTGACGCAGTCAAGCGGGAATAGCGACTCCTTCGGAGCGACGACACTGTCGGCTACAGCCGCCGCGCACGCCGCGGCGCAGAACAGCGCCAAACCTTTCCTTGCTGTGTTCATGTTTATCCTTTCATTTGTCTGTTGAGATTCTGCGCAGGCGGTCTACGACCGTGCCGAAGAGAGGCGCCGAAACATGGTGCTGGACCGAGCAGCGTATCTGGTACAGCGTCGGACAGTACGGCGACGACGCTTTGAGAGCTTCCCACTCGCCCCACTTGCCGTCGAACTCCGCAAGAAACGCCGTGGCCTCTTCCTTCGTCAGCGGACGCTTCTCGACGCGCTCCTCGGCAAGCCGTCCGCATATCCGCCAGATTATCTCCGACAACTCGTACTTGATGCGTCCGTATGTCGTCGACACGCGCGCAAACTCTTCGTCCGCCGAGTCTCTGAAATGTATTTCGCCGACTATCCTCTCAATCTCACGCCATATATCAACAGCCTCTCGCTTTTCGTCCAGCACGGCCTTGAGCCTGCCGGCCTTCAGAGCCGGCGCAAGATCCACCGAACAGAAGAAGTGGTCGCGGCACCACCACTCCTGGTTCGGGACGTGCGCGAGCGAAGTGTGCTGGCCCTTGTAGACAGCGTCCTCGGTGAGCAGGCAGAACAGCCTAAGCATTCGCGCGTCGGCGTCAGAAAGTCCGAACCGTTCCTTTACGGCGCCAAAGAAAAGCTCATCCTCGTCTTTCTCTGGATGGAGCGTAAAGCCGCGCAGCACAGCCTCGTTGAGGTCCATCCACATCTCGTTGTCGAAGTACGGGCCCTTCCATCCGTCGCCCCATGTCCAGAGCCACAGCCCGCGCACCTTTTCGTCGCCCAAGAGCGAGCGTACGCCTCGCCGCGTCGCCTCGGGCATGTCGTTGAATCCGTCGATCACGCCTTTCGCGAAATAGTACGGATAGGCGTTCTTTCCGTAGAGCCCGCCCTGGTTGACGGAGACTTCGACGATCTGCTGCACGCGGCCGAGTCCAAGCGTCGTGTTGAAAGGCTTGCCGCGGCAAAAGTCGTAGTTAACGTGCTTGACCGAAATGTAGAGATTCGTGTGGGGCTCGACACGGTCGAACGCCGCGCTGTAGAGCTTCGGCTGCGTGTGGAGCTGGCCGAAGTCCCAAGTGCGGTAGAAGACCTTCTTACCGCGCTTCACGCACACCTCCTCGCGCAGGAGGTTTATGAGCTTCTCGTGGTCCGCCGGATTGTGCACCGGCCTGCCGCCGACATGGTGAGGCGTATCGTGGAGATACGTCTCGCCAAAGCGCACCACTATTCCGCCGAGGTCGGGGTATCGCCAGAACAGCTCGTCGAGCTGTGCGCGCACGATCTCCTGCGTGCGCGGCTTTGCTATGGTAAGACGTCCCTTCGACCCCTTCATCTCGCTGCCGAATTTCTCCATCACGCTCTTGGGCACGACGAGCATGTCGAGATGAGGATAGACGGGCATACCGCTTTTTTTCGCGATGGCAAGAAACTTGCGGAACTCGGCGGCCTTGCGCTCGATCCAAATGCGCTCTTCGCTCTGCTGGCGCACCACCCCCGGGGCGTAACGGTCGAATGTAAGCCCGCACTGAGGCTCCATCTTCACGACCTCGCCGGTGTAACCCAGCGCCTTCAGACGGGCGGGGGCCTTGTACGGCGTAATCCATGGCGCTTCGCCCGGGTTGTCATGCACCATATTGAGAAGCACGTCAAACCTCTGCCCGGCAGAGAGTGAAAGCAAAGCGGCGCAAACCGCAACTGCAGCTATCGCTTTAATGGCGTTCATGGTTTCATACCTTTACTGTCTTTCAATTGTCAGGACATAATCGCCTGCATTTACAAACCCGCCCACGGGCGCAATCGCCTTCTTGACGCCTTTGGCGACATTAAGGACCCCCTCCGCGACGAGGCGCCCGTCGGCGGCAGACGAAAGCCGCCACTTGCGGCGTCCATCCGGTGCACCCGCCGGCACGTCCAGCGCTAGTGCATAGTCTCCAGCAACTCCGATCGAGATGGTCCCGCCTGCAAACGGAGCCGGGAGTTCAGTCTTGCCCGAGTCGCCGCCCTTCATTTCGCGTCTGCGCAGTTCGCGCCACGTCGTACCCGCTGCGGACGGATACCCTGAAACACGCGCGGGCACGGTCGCGGTCTCGCCTGCATCCACAGAAACAGCAATTGCCGACACCACGGCCTGGTTTACTTGAACGCGCGGGAACGCGACCTCTACAATGCCGTCTGCATCGGCGCGCACCTCCCAAACGCGACGCATGACGCACCTTTCGGCAAACGCGCCTGGCATTTCAAACCGCTCTTCAACCATTCCGCCGTTTATCGCGACATCAAACATGCGTCCATAAGAACCGGGCTCGACAAAATACGCTTCGACGCGGCACTTTTGAAGCGGTGCGATGCTGAAGCGGTATTTCAACCTGTCGCGTCCAAAACGATATGTTGAGAAAAGCTCCTGGTCGGACTGCGACGCGTTGCGCACGCCGCGCGCGATTTCGCCTGAACTCGCCAGCAGTGGATCCAGCCCGTCGGACGCGAAAGCCTCGTCCTGGGCCCACGACTCCGAAAAGCCCGTGCCGTCCGCCTGCCACCTGTTCCCGCACGAGTCGACCGTCTCGTCGCCGCCGCAGTTCACGCGCCAGACATACTTGCGTCCGCTCTCGGCCGCCGGTG
>JAZQBR010000014.1:0-10001 GCA_045545855.1 Kiritimatiellia bacterium
TGCGCCGCAGTGGCGTCGTCGCCCGCGGCGGACGCCTCGCCGGCAGGCTGTTCCTCGTCGCCGCCTATCGTCGTCCACTCGCCGGTCACCGCACGCGCGCGCATCGTAGGCGTCGGTTTTATCAACTCGGACGACACAATCTCGACGTGCGACATGCAGCCGTCGTCGGTCTTCTTCGTCGAAAAGGTTATCACGCAGGGCTTTTGCGTCACGAGCGCTATCGACCTCGCGAGCCTGACTGTCGCGAACACATCGCGCACAGAACCCTTCATGCGCGCCGAGGCTGTCCCGGACTGTATCGAAACTGCCGCGACCGAGACCATGACCCCTATGAGGGCCACGATCACGAGAAGCTCAATGAGGGTGAAGGCCCTGCGGCTCATCGTCGCCCCGGCTGTTAGGGTCAGTCGTTGTTCGACTTCTTGGCCGTCTTGTCGCTGCGAATGTCGTCATCTGTGCCGAACTGTCCGTCGGGGCCGGCTGAAATCACAACGAACTTCTTGCCCTTCGTCTCGAACTTGTAGTCGTTATCCCACGCGTCGCGGGCGGCGCTTTCATCGATATAGGAGACGCCCTCGCTGTTCTCGGTAGTAAGGTCGTCCATCGACTTCGGGAACTTGCCCTTGCTGGTCTGGTAGAGTATCGCCGCGTCGCGTATCGTCTTGACCGATGTTGTGCAGGCCGTGATCTTGGCCTCATCGGTCTTGCCTGCGATATTGACAACGGCCATGGCCGCGAGAATACCCAGAATGGCCACGACAACCAGAAGCTCGACGAGCGTGAAGCCCTGGCGCATCACCGACACGACTTTGTTTTCTTCATTCATTTTATTGCTCTCCTTCTTTAGTGCATTTGTTGAACAGACTGTATTATATTATTTTTTCGCTCGCTTCTCAAGCGCGGCTTTCTTCTTCGCCTCGAGATCCAGCGCCTTCTGGAACTTTGGCGGTATCAGAAGAGGCCACTTTTCCTGATCGAAGGTCACCTTCAGCTCCTCGACGAACTTCGCGAGAGACGCTTCCTCTTCGACAAGGGCCATCGTATACTTTACGCTGCCCTCCGGCGAGATGATGGCGATCAGCGGATACGCCGGCGCGCGGTTGGAGCCGTTGATGCGCGAGACTGCGAGGGAGTCCTCCTTCTTGAGCTCGTCGTAGTCGGGCTTGAGCGGCGCGTTTTTGTCCCGCTTCGGCGGCGCTCGGCGCCCGCGGCGCTTCTCGATCTTCTGGGGTATCTTGCAGTGGTAGAAGACGAAGTTGGCGTCGGCGAATTCGGCGAACTCCCTTACGCCGAAAGTTTTCATCTTTATGTGCTGGGCGGCTTTGTCGCCGTCAATCTCGACAAACGCGACGATAGGCTGATTCCAGGCTTTGGCCGTTTCTTCGGCAGCTTTGTAGTGGGCGTATGTCGCCGCCTTCTTCGGCCGACGCTTCTTTGGTTGGACCTTTTCGGCCTCGGCCTGAGCCTCCGTCGCCTGACCACCCTCCGCCTTGTGTGCTTCGGCCGCGAACGCGCCACCAGTCATCAACGCAGCCGCCAGGGCCGCGAACGCCGTCTTTAACGACACCGTCGTCTTCATTTACCGTCCTCCTTTGAAACCGACGCCAGAAACGCCGTCGCATCGGCGACCGTCCGTTCAGTCAGCGCCGCGAGGCACCATCTCTTTATGTAATTGCCACCCACCTCGTCGGCCGCAAGCGGGCTGAAAAGAGGCACGAGACCCCATACCGCCGCGTGATATCTCTGTTCGTAGGTCTTCATCAGAACTACGCGCCCGCTGGAATTGTCGGTTATCTTGAGGCGGGCCGTCCACGTCTCGGCGGTATAGTCGGCCGTCAGCAGCGAGCAGATCATCGTGAGCGCCTCCCAGGCGGTGTCGGCGCCGCACGTCACGGGGCCCGAGAACTTTACATCGACTCTGTACGCCGCATTGTCGGCCGAAACGATGAACCCGGCCCCTTCGAGCGCGTCCTGCGCCATCTCGGCGTAATCCTTCGTTTCGTCAGTTCGCGGCACGTATGTTGTCGTCGTGACCGTCTCTGGATAGTCGACCCCGTGATGGTATCTGCCGTGCCTGTAGTAGCCGGGCTCGCGGCGCCACACCGTCGCGTAGCCGTAGACCGGCGTATACGTAGTGAACATCGCCGAAAAGCCGCTGATCGCGACACGCGTCGCCGTGCCGGCCGGGGCGGGAACCGTTTCGACCAGCGGATACTCCGCCTGCGAGATTGTAAAGCACCCAGAAAGGGCCATCGCGAGAGCCGCCAAAAGCGCCGCCGCGCCTGACCTAGAAACCGATGAAGCGATTCTGCTCATCTTTCATCTCCTTTACCTTATCCATGACCGTGGCCGCCATCTCCTTCTTGCCGAGCATCGCCAGACACCTGGCATACTCCTCTACGACGCGAATGTCGCCGGGACGTATGCCAATCATCGTCTCGTAGCACTGCGTCGCGCCGGCGACATTGCCAACCTCCATAAACGCCCGGGCGTTCACCGCCAGGAGATAAAGCCTGTCGAGAAGCATCGTGTCGTGAGGATTGCGCTTCATGGCGGCGTTCCACATCTTGACGGCCTCGGTCTCGCCGCCTTCCTTGTGGATGAGCGTGGCGGCTTCTACTATTGAACGGCGGACGGCCTGCAACTCGGCTATTTGGTTCGACAGAAGCTCCATCATGTCATCCTCCATGTCGCCAGGGTCTATCCAGGCGATTTCGGGCGTCTCTTTCTGGACGAAAAACTCCGGGCGCACCTGCGCGTCAAGGCCGCCCGCGCCAAACGCCGGCATAATCTCGCCGCGCGTGCCCGCATAGTTCGCGAGAAGTTCCTGAAGCGACCCGCAGCCCGCCTCTTCAGCCTCTTCGCTAACGACACTCCACCGCGTGAAGAACTCGACCACCGCGTCCATCTTCATGCGCCGCGGCACCATGCGCCCCGAAAGCATCCAATCGCGCTCGCCGGGCATCCAGAAATGGGTCTCGGGGCAGGGGAAAGCCTCAAATACCGCCTTGAATTCGCCGGCTGTCATCGCGTGCACATCCAGCGCCAGAGCCAGCACCCCGCGCTCGCCTGTCTTCGCGCCAAGCGCCTCGAGCGTCGCCTTGTCGCGCGCCTCGCCCGAGAACACGATGTCGTAGCGCGCAGACTTTGAAACCTCGTTCGCAGGCGTATAGCACTTGAGCCCGGTCTTGCGAAAAATATCCGCGTACTTCTGGGCCTCGGCATCGGCGAGATACACCCTCGTCGCGTCGGGCTTTTCAAACATGGCTATGTATGCGCCAACCGTGCGTATCGCCTGCAGCTTCGGCAGAGGCTTGGCTTTCGCCGCGGCGATTGCGGCGGCCCTGCGCGCCGCCTCGTCGCGCTCTGCACGCCTCTCGCGCGCGAACACTGCGGCGAGCATTATTGCCGCGAGCGCCGCTATAGTGGCGAGAGTGCCTAGAATGGTAAGCGCCATTCCTCTTGAACCGGCGCTGGCGCCTGCACGGCGGCGAGATTCTTCCAGCCCCGCTCTGATCTCGGCGACGCACCTGGGCACGACACCCTTTCTGCGCTCGACGGCGAGCTTCGCGCGCCCGCCGAGACCGCCGTCGCCATTCTGAAACCAATCGAGAATCGTACGTTCGACCCCGGCCGCGTCCTTAGCCTGCACAACACCCCCGGCTTCAAGAAGATCGCTCATAACCGGACGGAAGTTTTCGGTATACGGCCCGACCACCGTAGGCTTGCCAAGAAGGCACGGCTCTATCATGTTTTGGCTGCCGTGCTCGCAGAGCGACTTGCCTACAAATACCGCGTCGGCTATGCCGTACAGACCCATAAGTTCGCCGGTCGTGTCGGCGAGAAAGACGGGTTCCCCGTCACCGGCGGCGGTGCCGCCGCGAGAGCGCCTGGCACAGGCGAAACCAGCCTTGAGAATATTCGCCTCGACCTCGCCGGCCTTCTCGAAGTGGCGCGGCGCGATGACAAGCGAAACGCCTTTCAGCTTCTTTATGACGCCCAGCAGTACCTCGTCCTCGCCCGGCCATGTCGACCCGCCAAGCAGCACCTTGCGCCCGGCCGCCCCGCAGTCGCGCAGCCATGCGGCGAGCTCCCTCTCCTTCGCCTCGTTGCGGCGGGCGACGTCGAACTTGAAGCTCCCCGTGACTTCGACATTCGCCGCGGGCGCGCCGGCCGCGACGAGCCGTTCGCGATCGAGCTCGCTTTGCGCGAAAATGCGCGTAAACGCCGAGAGTACGTCGCCGAACCACCAGCGCGCCAGCTTGTAGCGCGGCGCACTCCTGTCGCTCACCCTCGCGTTTATGAGATAGAGAGGTATGCCGCGCTTGCGCGCCTTGAGTATAAAGTTCGGCCAGAGCTCGCTCTCGGTCAGCACCACGGCGCGCGGCCTTACGGTATCAAGCGCCGCCTTCGTGAATGTCGGGAAGTCGAGCGGATTGTATATTAGAACATCCCCTTCGGCCACTTCGCGCTCAGCCATGCGCCAACCGGTAGAGCTGGTGGTCGAGAAGCAGAAGCGAACCCCGGGCTCGACCTTGCGCCATTCGCGCATCAGCTGGCCCGCGACTTGAACCTCGCCGACCGAAACCGCGTGCAACCAAACGAACCGACCACCGCCGGCGTCGCCGAAAAGTCCCTTCGGATAGAGCGCGAATCTGTCCAGCATCCTCGCACGGTACCCGCCGCGCCGAAACATCCTCAGCAGGAAGCCCGGCAGCATCAGCGGGAACGCCAGCGAGAAAAGTATGTTATAAACGGCCCACTTCACTTTGGTCAGACCGATGCGCCCGCGGCGAGGTCGGCTTTCACGCTCGAGCCTGCCGAGATGACGGCGCCTTCACCGATCGAGACCCTGGGCATCGTAGAAGCATTGGCGTAGAACGAAACGCAGCTGCCGACTTTCGCGCCGCCGGCGACAACGGTGCCGGGACCGATATTCACGAAATCCCCGACTGTCGCGTCGTGGCCGACAACGGCGTTGGACCCTACGACCACGAATTTGCCCAGCTCGGAACCAACCTGGATTACCGCACCCGCGCCGATAAACACGCCGTGCTTGAACTCTGTCGTGGGCGAAATCTGCGCCTTTGGGTCGATAACCGCCGGGAAGTCGTGCCCGCGCAACTTCCTGTACATGTCGGCGCGCTTCTGATTGTTGCCTAGAGCGATAAAGACCGATGCCCCGGGATAGTCGCGCGACGCCTCATCGACGCTGCCGAGTATCGGGTAGCCCTCGAAGTTGTCGCCCTTCTTCCATTTCGGGTCGTCATCGGCATAACCGATTATCCTCCACGTGGGCTGCTGCGAGAGCGAGTTAATGCGCTCGACGGTCCATATCGCCTCTCGGCCGAAACCGCCGGCACCGACAATGAACAGATCCCTCATCTATTCTCTCCTTTGTTGTTGTTCGTGCTTGGATGAATGCTTGTGACGGCGCTTAGCGTTCACTTGACCGGCAGGAGTTTCTCCTGCCCGTTCATGTACGGACGAAGCACCTCTGGTATCGTCACCGAGCCGTCCGCGTTCTGGTGCTGCTCAAGCAGCGCGACCATAAGGCGCGGCAGGGCGACGCCCGAGCCGTTCAGCGTGTGGACAAGGCGGGTCTTGCCGTCGACATCCTTGAAGCGGCAGTTGAGCCGTCTGGCCTGGTAGTCGGTGAAGCAGCTGCAAGAGCTGACCTCGAGCCACTGCTGCTCGCCCGGCGCCCACAGCTCCAAGTCGTAGCACTTCGCCGCCGAAAAGCCCATGTCGCCGGAACAGAGCTGCAACACGCGAAAATGCAGCCCGAGCCCCGTCAGAATCGCCTCAGCCTCCTTTACAAGTATCTCCAGCTGCTGGAAGGACGTGTCGGGATGGACGAAGTTCACCATCTCGACCTTGTCGAACTGGTGCACGCGCAGCATGCCGCGCGTCATCTTGCCGGCGCTGCCGGCCTCGCGCCTGAAGCACGGCGTGTAGGCCGTAAGCTTGATCGGCAGATCTTTCGCCTGGAGGATGTCGTCGCGATAGTAGTTCGTGACAGGCACCTCGGCCGTGGGTATCAGCCAGAAGTCGTCAATCTGGCAGTGGTACAGGTCTTCGGCAAACTTCGGCAGCTGGCCGGTGCCTGTCATCGAATCTGAATTGACGACGAACGGCGGCAGCATCTCGGTGTAGCCCTGAGTCTGGCAGTGTACGTCGAGCATGTATTGGATAAGCGCGCGCTGAAGCTTGGCGCCCTGGCCGAGGATTATCGGAAAGCCCGTCCCGGTCAGCTTCACACCTCTCGGGAAGTCGAATATGCCGAGCTTCTCGCCTGCGGTCATGTGGTCGAGAATCTTGAAGCCGGGGTCCTTCCATTCGCCAACCTTGCGCACGACGACGTTGGCAGAAGAGTCCATGCCTGTCGGTATCTCCGGCGCGGGGATGTTCGGTATCATGAGGAGCGTCTCTCTGAGGTCGTGCTCGACAACCGCAAGCTCCTTGTCGATTTCGGCGATACGGTCGCCGACTTTGCGCATCTCCTCCTTGGCGGCCGCGATATCGCCGCCCTCCTTGGCGATTTTGCCGATTTCCTTCGAGGCCGCATTGCGCTTCGCCTTAAGCGTTTCGGTCTCGCCGACGAGCGAGCGGCGCCGGGCGTCCAGATCGCGCGCCTTCTCAAGCGTCGCCTTCTCGACGCCGCGCCTCGCAAGCGCCGCGGCCGTGGCGTCGAATTCATCCCTCAACTTCTTTATGTCTATCATTTTTCGTTTATCTCCTAAAACCTTGACGAGTATTATACCACACATGGCGCCTGGGCCGCAAGACTGCAATGGAGCCCCGCGCCTCGGGCCGTCAGTAGCCGCAATCCATTATTTCGCGCTCGAAACCGAATGTCGCGGCGATGAGCGCGGCGCGAATCCACATGCCGTTTCGCATCTGCCGCCAGTACTTCGCGCGAGGGTCGTGGTCGCAGCAGGTGGCGATTTCGTCGCGCCGCGGCAGCGGATGCATTATCACGCCGTCAGGCCCCAGGAGCTTCAGCTCTTCGGCGCCGAACTTGAAACGCGACGTGTCAATCTTCGCCGAGTCGCCTTTGGATGAGTCCCATTCGTCCTGAATGCGAGTCATGTAGACCGCGTCCGAAACCTTGACCGCCGCGCGCAGGTCGTCGGTCACTTCGAAGTCGACGCCTTTCTTCGCCAGCACCATCACCACATCGGCCGGCACCTGGAGCTCTTGCGGCGCGACAAATATCTGCCGCACATTCTTGAAGTTTGTCAAAAGGTAGCTCAACGAACGCACCGTGCGCCCGCGCATAAGGTCGCCGCAGAAAGTGACCGTGCGCCCGTCGACGCCGCCCTTCTCCTCGAAAGACCTGACGAGCGTGTAGATGTCCAAAAGCGCCTGGGTCGGGTGCTGGTCTTTGCCGGAGCCCGCGTTCAGTATGGGCACCGGACGCGACGAGTTAGACAGCTCCCACGCCATTTTTTCGGCGAGCCCCTGAACGGGCGAGCGCATTATTATCATGTCGAAATACGACGAAAAGGTGCGTATCGAGTCTTCGTGGCTCTCGCCCTTGAACTCCGACGACGTCGCCGCGTCGCGCACAGACCCGGTCGTGATACCGAGTATCTGGCACGCCGCGAGGTGCGAGAGAAACGTGCGCGAACTGGGCTGTGAGAAGTAGAGCATCGCGCGCTTGTGGGCCAACACGTTCTTGAGATAGAGCGCGCCCTCCTTCGATTTGTTTATGAAGCGTATCCTGTTCGCGAGCGCCGCAAGCCTCTCGAGTGTCTCGCGATCGAACTGCTGCGCGAACAGCGTGTGATATGGCAAACCATCGCCCTCGGGCCGCTCGAGATAAGGTTTTTTGCGCTCCGGCGCGAGCTTGGCGAAGTCGTCCCATGATATGTCGGTAAGTCTGGCCATCTGCGATTCTCCTGAATGTGGGTGGGCGCATATTATACCAAATTTGCGGCGCGTTGGGTAGTCCCCGAAGCGGCGCGCGGGCGAATAAGCCAGATTCTGTTCCCGCAATGGCGTACACTGCGGTCTGGTCATTCATCTGAGCAATCAACCCGGGATCTGAAGGCGCCCTTGCGGACGCCGCCGGACGGGCCGCCCGTCGATCCCCTATTTGATCTTGCTCCGAGGAGGGTTTGCCTTGCGCGCGTCGTTTCAGCCGCGCCGGTGGGCTCTTGCCCCGCCTTTTCACCATCACCCCCGAAAGGGCTGTCTAGTCTCTGTGGCACTTTCCATCGCGCCGGGTTGCCCGGCGCCTTCCGCTCTTGACGGGCGGATCCTCTGCCCTGCGGAGTCCGGACTTTCCTCAGCCTCTCGGCCGCGACCAGTCACCCGCGCCCCGCTTCGGGAAATCGTCTTACATCATGTCTGCGCCGGCGTAGAGTATCCTGCCGCACATCGTGCAGGCGACGATTCTCTGCTGGCGTCCCGCTGCGCCGTTCTTTTCGTTGGCGCTGACGAGCTGGCCTACACTCGGCGGCTGCACGAGATGGCAACCATCGCATACTCCCTCGTGAGTCAGCGGCACGACTACCGGCCAGCGCTTCAGCCTCAAGCGCTCGTAGTAAAGCATGAACTGAGGGTCGCTTACCGCCTTCGCCTTCTCGACACGATCTGCCTGGCACTCCGCCAGCTCAGCCTTGGCGCGGGCGATGCGCTCGTCAATCTCGGCGCAATAGGCGTCGACGCCGCCTTTCTCTGCGTCGTACTTCGCCTGAGCGTCTGAAATGCGCCTCTCGGCCGACGGCAACTCGTCCATCGCAGCAATCTGGTTGCTTTCGGTCGCCTCAAGATCGTGGCTGATTAGGTCAATCTGCATGGAATACTGCTGGTACTCCTTGTTGCTCTTCAACCCAGCCTGGGTCGTTTTCAGCTGCTGAATCTTGTCTTTGAGCGCCTTGGCGTCGCTTTCAAGCCCGTCGACGCGCTGCTGGGCGTATGTCTGATTCGCCTTCGCGGCGTCCAAGTCGGCGCTCACTCCAGAGAGCCTGGCCATCTCAAGGGCCTTGCGGCGAGGCAAATCCTTGAGCTCCGTCTCGAGCTCGCGAATGCGCCCGTCTACTTCCTGCAAATCAATCAAAGCTTCGACAACCGTCACAATCTTAGTCCTTTCAGGTCTGGGGCAGGAGACGGGACTCGAACCCGCAACCCACAGAATCACAATCTGTTGATCTAACCAATTGATCTACTCCCGCCGTCTCTCTGCTGGAGCCAGGTAAGGGATTCGAACCCCCGACCTGCTCATTACGAATGAGCCGCACTACCAACTGTGCTAACCTGGCCTTGCGATTGAGTGCATAGTATATCATATGACCCCGGTCCGCGTCAATGAGGAATTTTAACTTTTTTTGCGTCTGAACAAAAAGAAGCCGGGGGAGCGCCCCGGCTTCTCTTTCGCGTCGCCGCGATTGTCGTCAACGGCGTTACTTGGCGAGCGCCGCAGTGACATCGGCGAGCACCTGGCGAAGCGCCTTCGGCACGCGGTGGGCGGCGAGATTCGCCTCCTTCGAGTCCTTGGAAGGCTTCTTGTCGTACTCGTCGTATGACGCGCCTACAGTGGCGATTTCCTTCTTCCAACCCTCGACATCGACCTTGACGAGCTCGTCGAGCATCTTCGGGTCGACCGTGAAGCCCTCCTTGCCCTCGTTGTTGGCGAGGTCGATATCCTTCGCGAAAGGCAGATTGCCGATCGCGGTCTCGTTGGCCTTGACCTGGCCCTCGATGCGCTGGCAGATCCACTTCAAGACACGGCTGTTGTCGCCGAAACCGGGCCACATGAATTTGCCGTCGGCGGGCTTGCGGAACCAGTTGACGAAGTAGACGCGCGGGAGGTTCGCCGGGTTGGCGCTCGTGCGTTCCATCTCCAGCCAGTGCTGGAAGTAGTCGCAGACGTTGTAGCCGAAGAACGGGAGCATCGCCATCGGGTCGCGACGGACCTTGCCGACGTCGTTGGAGATGATCGCGGCGGTGACTTCGGAACCGGCGGCGGAGCCCATGAAGACGCCGTGCGTCCA
>JAZQBR010000015.1:0-6984 GCA_045545855.1 Kiritimatiellia bacterium
CGATCTTGTAGATGTCTCTGAGCACCTTGACGCGCTCTGCCCGCTTCGACTCGGCGCCGGTCGCGCCGGACTTCATGACGGCGGCAAGATCGCCGCCGCCGCAGCCGACAAGCCCGTCCGGCTTGATGCCGGCTTCGTCCAAAAGCCGCGTCATCGCCGCGCATCCCGCGTAGTTGGCCACAAACGCCTGCGAATACGCGCCGGAACTGAATATGTCGGCGTCATGCCGGTAGTACGGCGCCGGCGGGAAGATGAAGTTCGAAGGCGAGAACTCCTCGTCGCCGGCGAGGGCTTCTTCAAGCTCGTCGAACGGCAGACGGCACTCCGGGTGCATGACCACGAGGTCGCGCATCATATCCGGATAGAACGACATTGGCCCGGGGTAGACGAAAGCGAGCTTGCCGCCGCCGTCTCCAAGCAGATGTTCGCGCGAGTAGTAGGTGCCGCTCTTGTCCTTGAGACGCACCGCCGTGCCCGACTCGAGGCGGCTGCGCGCCGAGGCGAGCCTCTCGCGCAAATCCTGCGCCGATGAAGCGACTATCGCGAGCACCGACGGCCCTCGCGTAAGGCTCGCGGTATACGCGAGGTCGACGAGACGCACATCGGGGATTCTGTCGACGAACTGTATGACGCGCGATATCTCGGCGACGAGCGATGCATCGTCGGCCGCAGAAACCACCACAAGTTCGGTTCCGCCCGCCACCGGTCTCTCGGCTGTCATATCCTGTCCTCCGGTTCCTCTTCCATCACAATCGCGGCGCTTCGTCCGCCGCGGCTCGCCTCGCCTATGGGGTTGCACGGGTCGAAGTTCGAGGCCGTCACCACGGCGCGGCGCGGGTTGGCGCTGTCGCCGGTGATCCACGGGCGCGCCTCGGTCAACAGGTAGGCGCTGGAGGCGAGGTTCGCGATCGCGTCCGCCGGGTGCTCCGGCGCGACCTGGGGCGGCAGCACCCTGTAGCGCAGCGCGAGCGCGGCCTTCGCGACCCCGGCCGCCATCGACGCGCGCAGCGTATGGCCGATATTCCCCTTTACGGACCCCATCCCCACAAGCGGCCCCCCGGGCTTGTGCTCGCCCCAGAGCCGCTGCACGGCCGCGATCTCGCGCGACTCCATCTCCTTTATGCCGGAGCCGTCCGCCTCGACGAGACCTATCGACTGCACGCCCACGCCTGCGTCGCGAATCGCGTCGGCGAGAATGACCGAGCCGTCATCCTCGGGGTTGTGGCCGACGTTCACCGACTTTATCAGCGCGTATATTCTGTCATGGTCCTTGAGCGCGTCTTCGCGACGCTTGAGGACGAAGAAAGCGCCTCCCTCGCCCGGTATCGTGCCGTCGGGGTCCTGGGCGAACGGATGCAGCTCCTGGCGTTTCGAGAACCGCACCTCGCCGGAGAGTCCTTCGAGGTAGGCTCTGCCGAGGGGCGGGGTGAGCGCGCCGGCGAGCGAGACGTCGGCGTGGCCGAGCCGCAGATCCTGCACGGCGCTCATCAGCGCCGCGCCGCCGCTTATAAGACCGGCGTCAAGTATCGTCGCCGCGCCGGTGAAAGAACACTCGCGGGCGATCCACGAAACAAAGCGATAGCCAGAGCCCAGAAGAAACGACGCCGCGTTGGGCTCGGGGAGCGACTCCTTGAGCTTCGCGCGCGTTGCCTCCAAAGACTCCTCCGGCGCGTTGGGCATGAAGCGGCGTATTATCTCCATCGTCTGGTCGAGAAACGCCGTATGCTGAAGCCAGTTCACCGTCGACGCGTTGAAAGGCGGCGCGTAGCCGAGGCGCACCGTGCCGCGCACGCTATCGCGCGAATGCGCTCTCATGGACGCGTCGGCGAGGGCGTCGAAAGCGAGCTGGGTCGCGAAGTAGAGGTCTTGGTTCTCGCCGGCGTTGACCTGCCTCGGAAAGTTCTGCATCGACGGTACGCACGCGTACAGATCGCCGAGCTGGCCGAGCCTCGTCGGGTAGGGCCGGTCGAAGATGTTGTGCTGGCCCAGCGGTAGCTCCGCATCGGCGCCGGGCACGGTCAGCATGCTGCGACGCGACATTATCACGTCCCAGTAAGCCGAAAGCGAACTGCACCCGGCGAATCGGCAGCTCATGCCCACTATCGCTATTGCTGAGTCCATGGGCATAGTATACCACTTTTCGGGCGTTATGGTCTACTGCGATTTCATGAATACTTCACGGCAGCACCATAAAAAGGCCCGAAACGGCCTTGCGGCAGACGAGCACGACAGCAGTCTTTTCGGCGCGCACGCTCCATATGTGGCCGTCGCACCCGGTGCGGGCGATTTCCACAAGCTCGTCAACGCGCCCGGCGTCAAGCGTCACGCCTTCGAAGACAACCTCGCCTGATTCGTCCGGACCATACACGCCGGCGGCATCCAGCACGAGCCTGCCGCCTGTTGCCGAAAGCGCAGCCGGCAGGCGCACGAGCGGCGCGTCGGCTGAAATAGACAACCTCCCGCCGGACATGGAATAGGCCGAGGCCGCCGGCAAGGCGGCGAAGTCATAATCGCCCGCCGCGACGGCTACAGACGCCCAGCGGCACGGGGCGCCCGCAATGCCGCCACCCTTGAGAACAAGCGCCCCGCCTTCGCCTGAAGCGAACGCGCCTTCCGGCAGATTGAGAAGCCCGCCCTCCACCACGGTCGGGCCGTTATAACTGTTGCCGGCGGCGAGCATGAGAGCGCCGGAGCCGCGTTTCACCAGGCCGCCGTCCGATGGCGTGCCGGCGCGAAGCGGCACGGCTATCGCCACATCGAAAGCGGTATCTACGACAGCGCCTCCGGCAAGGACGTTTACTGCCGGCGCCGCGTTGGCCTGTATGATATTGCCGGCGGCGTTGCCGTTGTAGGCGTAGACATGAATCGTGCCTCCGTTCAGGTTGACTGCAGCGCCATCATGCTCGGCTCTGACGCTGCATATATCCAGAGTGCCCCCGTTCAGGTTTAGTATGGCGCCATTGGTCATCTTGAGCCACTTGTGCGCCGCGTCGCTGCCGATAGACACCGTCCCTGCGCCCTCGACCGTCAGCTCCGCATGGCCGCCGACGCTGTGGTTGCCGCCTAGAAACGCGTCTTCGGTAGAGAAAAGTCTGCCGCCGCTCACGGTCGCGAGACTCGTTGGGTTCGCGCCGTTGTTCATTCCGCCTAGATACATTCCGGGGACGGCGAGCAGCCCGTTTTTCAGGTGCAAGGCACCGCTCGCGTTCGCCCCCCATTCGTTTCGCGCGACCTGCATAGGGCTCTCGAACACATAGGTGCCGCCGTCGATCTCAAGACTCCCGGCATTGCCGGTGCCAATCGTAAGCATTGTAAAGCCGGATGCGATTCCGCACGAACTCGACGCCGCCTTGAACACGACTGGTTTCGTCAGGGATAGATTCTCGACATACAGTTTTGTCGCCTTGGCGATAGAGGCGGCGCCGCGAAAGATTACCGTCGGGCTGCCGGCGTCTGTGAAGAAGCGGTACGAACCATCGCCGCCTTTCCAGTTGGCGGCATCGTCCCAGTATTTTGCGGTCGATACGCTCGCGCCCGTCCAGTCATGATGAGTATCATCGGCATTTGCCGCGAATACTGCGGCTGTCATCGCGGCTAGAACGGCATACACCGAAATGTTTACATGAGTTGTCTTTTTCATTTTGCGGTTGTAGTTTATCATTTATGCCGGGCGAATGTCAACACGGCTTTCGCATCATCCGGCTCGGCTTCAATGCGGGCGGCACAAACTCCGCGCACGTGTTTGAGGACGCCACTAGTGTACATCCATTATGTTTTGCCTTGTTACAGTTTGTGCAGTGCCTGGCTCTGGCTTTTCGACGATGACCGTTATATCGCGATTGCGCCATGTCGACGTATCGTCGGGATCTTTCTCCTTCCAGATTGTAATAACCATCGTTCCTTTTGAAAAACTCTCATCTGCAAATTCCTCAGGCCATCCACAAACGATTTCCGAGTCGGTTTTCGATTTTACCGGAATATCAGCACTCAAATAGGCGTTCGACTTTCCCCTAGCGTCATACATTTGCGCCGTCAAGTTCTCGAATCCGTCCGATATGAGCGAACCGCCCTTGATGACAAAGTCTTGTCCCCAGAAAACACGTTTTGCACGACTCTTGCCGTCGACGGAACGGACCGTATATATCCTGAATTGACGTTTATGGTTAGGATTCGTCACATCAATGTCTTCAAAAGAAGGCCGGAACTTCTTAAGCGGGCGCACCGAGAGCGCAAGAGAATGTCTTTCGGGATCGAAATCATCTTCCGCATCAGTGAATTTTCCATGTACTTTCAACTCGATTGACAGGAAATCGTCGATTCTTCTCGTGCGACCATCGGAAAGCACCCCGTCAATCATCGACTGAAAGACCTCTCGTACGACATCCTTTATCATATTGTCGCTCATTCCCATAAATCCTATACGCCTACGCGCTTCGGCAACCACCTCGTCGAAATTCATTGCGCCGAGGCCGTCCGACTTAATTACGGCTTGATAGCCGTTTTTCTCCTTTACTGACCCAGCGAAGGGTATCAGCTTGATCTCTAGTTTGTCCGCCATACCAGATTTCCTTTCTATTATTGACTGTTTACGCTGACCTCACTGGCCACTGACCAAGTCCAGCGCCCGACTTGACAAAGTCCCGCCCCCGACTTGACAAAGTCGCGGGCGCTGTTTGGCAAAGTCGCGAGCGCGATTTCTCCAAGTCCCGCGCCCGACTTGACAAAGTCGCGCCCACATTTTTCTCAAGTCGCGCGCCCAACTTATCTATCGGTCAATGGAAGTATATCAAATCCCTCCTTTGATGTCAATAATCGGACTGACTGGAGGTTCCCCCTTTTTTCCCGGGTCATCTGATCTTTTCCCTAGGCGCTGTGGATCGCCGTGGATGCTCATTCAATCTGAATCGCCATGGGCAATGGTGTGAAAATAAATGATCTTTGATATCCTAAGCGTCAGCGTGTCACTGGGGTTGGTGCGCACCAAAATACATGGGTTTATAGACAGCCTTCCTGCCGGTTTGAACGATAGACGCGAAAATCGCGCTTTCTGGATGTGTTTTTGCATAAACAGGCGGATGTCGCCGTCCGCTCTTGGCGAGCTCCGCTTTCGCGTGTCGCCGGTCCGGCGCCGTCATTGCCTGATCGTCACGCGCATGAAATAGGCTCCGCCAGTATTTTCCGGCGCTTGTATGGTAAACCTTGCCTTTCCGTCGACCGGTTCTCCGATGGACAGTTCGATGCCGTCGGACGAGAACGCTTCCTTGTCGAGCCGTGCCGCCCCTTCGACGCCCATCACTTTCTTGAGGTTCGCCTTGAACGTTTCCATCGCCACCTGCCCGCCGCCGATTTCCACGTCGTCGATCGCCACCTCGAACGACAACGCCCCCTTCGCGTCGCCGGAACCGGCGTCGAACGACACGATCCGCACATCTTCCGGCACGATGTCCCGGCCGATCAGCCTGTCCGCCCCGAGCGCAAACGACAGCCAGGCATAGGGCGACGATTTGACCGCGCTTGCATCCACATCGGGCGCATTCGTGACGCCGCCGACCCAGCCATAGTAAGCCGCATAATCCGAAGCATACCGAATGTTCTCCGCAAGGCGCACGTCCTGCGAACCGGACAATGCGGCGGCGACCGCGTCCGCCGCCGCGTCGGCGGGAAGCGCCGGTATCGGATCGTCCTCGGCTGCGGCTCCCCCGCCGCCTGCGCGCGCCACGCCCCACATCGCCGTCCGCAGACCGAGCGGCATCGCCTGTGCCGCAAGCGCGAGCCCCAGCGCGGCAGAAATGACAAGCCGCCTCATTTCACCGTCTCCAGCTCTTCGCGCGTGACGAGGAACACGTTGCCGCCCGCGTTTCCGCCCGCGACGCGCGTGATCGTGAGAATGCTCGTCGAATGCGCCGGAAGCGTCAGCGGCGTCGCTCCCTTGAAAGTCTTGTATTCCGTCAGTGGCAGCGAGGGAAGCGTCACTTTCACGGCATGGCCGGCGTTGTTGT
Organism: Kiritimatiellia bacterium; assembly: GCA_045545855.1. Lineage (GTDB taxonomy): Bacteria > Verrucomicrobiota > Kiritimatiellia > RFP12 > UBA1067 > UBA1067. The sequence continues at coordinate 6,000 of JAZQBR010000015.1, forward strand.
GGACGTAGAGAACGGAATCGTAAACCTTGCCCTCCTTCAACACGAACGCATCAAGCGCCATGTCGCCCGAGACCGTCACGTCCGCAATCGCCCGGTCGCCAGGCGTCTGCGTCAGGTCGTATGCGCGCCCGTTCACCGCAAAGTCTGCGAGTGTACGATACCATTCCGTCCAGAGAATGTCGCAGTTGTTGAACGCCGAGGTCGAAAGCGCCTGTACGCCGGACGGAATCGTCACGCCGCTCAGTTTGCGACAGTTGCCGAACGCATAGTTTCCGATACTCGTGACGCTATCTGGGATCGCAACTGTCGGGAGTGCGGCACAGTCGAGAAACGCATACTCGCCAATCGTCTTCAGGGTAACCGGCATCGAGACGGACACAAGATTCGAGCAGGAGGCGAAAGCGTAGTTGGCGATCTTCGTAACGTCGTATGGAATTATGATGCTTTTCTTGTCGCGCGGGCAGCACAACAGAGTCGTCTGGTCAATGTCGTATAGGCATCCGTCAATCGGCGAGACAAAGTAGTGCTCATTCTCCGCATCGACCACAATCGTCGTCAACGACTTGCATCTTGAAAAAGAGTTCTCATGAATGGATGATACGGTCGCGTCCATGGCAAGATGGCAAATACCGTAGGATGACGAGAAAACACTCGATAAACCTCGCCCCATCACATACTGCGATACAGCCGCGCTCGCAAGCGAACTGCAACCGGAGAACGCAGAAGACCCGATATTCGTGACGCTGTCGGGGATCGTCACGCTCGTAAGCGAACTGCAACCGGAGAACGCAGAAGACCCGATGCTCGTCACGCTGTCGGGGATCGTCACGCTCGTCAGCCCGCTGCAACCGTAGAACGCAGAAGACCCGATGCTCGTCACGCTGTCTGGGATCGTCACGCTCGTCAGACCGCTGCAACCGTAGAACGCAGAAGGCCCGATGCCGCGCGCCCCTGCCAAATTCAAGTTGCCGGAAAGCGAACCGGT
>JAZQBR010000016.1:0-8543 GCA_045545855.1 Kiritimatiellia bacterium
ATGGCTACGATCCGACTTGCCGTGTAGCTCTCGCTCTGCGGCTGGCTCATCCTGTCGCGGGAGGACGAGATGTTGATGATGGACGCTCCCTCGGCGAAGCTGTCCTTGAAGAGCTTTGCGAGGTAGAAGGGCGCGACAACGCCGACTGCCTGTGCGTATGCGAACTCCTCGTACGTGCAATCGTCGATGCCCTTGAAAAGCGGCATTGCGTTGTTGACGAGAACATCGACCTTTCCGCTCTTTGCGATGACATCGCCGGCGAAGCGCTCGAGCGTCGCCTTGTTCGCAAGGTCGCCGACGAACCATGGTCCCTCCTGCACATCGATTATGTGAACTATCGCGCCCTCGCGAGCGAAGCATTCGGCGATGCACTTGCCGATGCCCTGCGCCCCGCCAGTCACAACCACAATCTTGCCCTTGAACGTCATTTCGCATCCTCCAGCAGTTCAAATCGTTTCATCGTCTTTCCGTCCATTCAATTCACCGCCTCTCAGCAAAGCCTAAATGCTGATGGTGATACTTTACCGGTACCGAAAAATAAATTGGATACGTATTATCAAGATTGACAATAAAGACGCGCGAAGTCGGCTCGTCAGGTTTCGTTTCTCGTTCAATGCAAATTCCATAACATTCACCGGAACCGTCCATCGGCGCGAAAACCAGCTGGCTCCAGCATTCCGGTCCGCAAAGCCTACAAACAGACATAATGGCTTTGAGGAAACTGTCGCGCATGGCGACCCCGTCGAACTCCAGCACTACAGCGCCAATCGCGCCCGTGTATCTTGACTTGCCGTCCCAATCGCCCGACCTCTTGTCGCCGGAAAGTTCCACGATTTTCGCCTTCGCGTCACATATCGTCAAATTGCGCGGTTTGGCCAAGGTGCCGACGGCGCACACATTCCATATTCCGCCCCCGACGCGCCAAGAGGCTTCCCCCTCGAACGATTTGCCAATCCAGCAGCGAAGAAACGCGAGGAACCTTTTCTCCGGTGTGTCCGACTCTTCTTTATTCGATTCAGCCCGATCCGGCAATGGTTTTTCCAAATGCGCTATGATGTTGGTGCTAATCTCGTTCAACATCGTCTTGCAATAGTCATCAACCTTTCGATACTTGAAACTTGGATGTTTGGCGAACACATCAATAACATCTCGCGGGGTCTTCGGATTTGAAAGATACGCGAGCGTCACATAGTCCGGCGCTGGATAATGGCGACGTCCAAGATAAATCTGCGGCGCTATTGCACGAAGGCCGTTCTCAGTCCACTCCTTGCGGTGCAACAATGCAGCAAACTCATCATCGCCGCGGATAGGTCCCATGCAACGCACATAAGAGAAATACTGCATAACATTCTTGACTAGAAACTCCTCCGACAACGGAATTGACTCATCTGCATAAACCTTGCCAAGTGCCAGTCCTTTAAACTGGAACTTCGGAGAAATGGAATCCTGCATTTTTACCGGGTCTTTGACAAACTGTGCATGCAAAGCATTGCGCTCCGCTTCCCAAGAACGATCTTCAACAGAATGATTAATGTTGTCTATCCCAGCGCCAATTCCTACAAGCAGCCATAAAGGCAGCTGCACCGGCAACGTCACGACATCTAGCACCGCAGCCCCTACTTTCGACCCGGCGGACGGTCCGCCATTGTTTATGCCGCTAAGACCTGAAAGCGCAGAAAAACATCCACTGACGGACGCAAGGCCAAACAATATCGACATCCCTGCAGAGACTATAATCCAATAACGCTTCATGGGTCTTTACCGTTCGCTTTTATCAATGTTCATATCCGACTTCCTTGAAATAAGGGCAGATGTTGGCAAACGAACCGTCATTCATCCGGAATCCGCGCGCTATCGATCCGCTGCGCGGTAGCTCGTTCAAATCGACATGCAGCTTCAGCCTCTCTGCGGCCGATTTCGTAGGCGCGCTGCATCTGGTCGGGGTCATGGCAGACGCGCGATATGTCGAGCGATGCGTCGGGCGCAATCAGCATTGCCGCGCCAGCTGCGACGCGTGAATCGATGTACTTTAGCGTCTCGTTGTACCATTCGTGACGCGCTTTTAGCGCGTTGTAGACGGCTGGGTGGCGGAGGAGAAACGGTTTTGCAAGGAAGTGTTTCCACGAAGGGGATTTCCTGTAGCCGTGCGGGCGCGTCGTGACGACGACGTTAAAGTCGTAGCCGAGCGACTCGAAGTAGCGTAGCGGTATGCCGTCCGAGAGTCCACCGTCGAGATATAGACTGCTGTCAATCTCAACAGGACGCGACACCACCGGCATCGAAGCGGAGGCGCGTATCCAGTCGAACGTGCGCGCATCGGCCTTGTCGAGCCGCTTGTAGACCGCCTTCCCCGTCGCGCAGTCGGTGGCGACAATATGGAACTCCATCGGATTCGCCGCGAAAGCCGCGGCATCGAACACGTCAAGTTCCATTGGAAGCGTCCGATAGCAGAACTCCGCGCCGAAGAGGTCGCCCGTCGTGAAAAGCGACTTCCACGAGCAGTAGCGCGGATCGCGGGCGAAGCGCCTGTTGTAGCGGATGACGCGTCCGGCCTGTCCCGACTTGTAGTTGCATCCGAAGCACGCACCGGCGGAAACGCCGACGATGCCGTCGAACTTCACGCCACGCTCCATGAACACGTCAAGGACGCCGGCCGTGAAAAGCCCGCGCATTCCCCCGCCTTCAAGTATAAGCCCTTTTTTCAATATTTACCTCTGCGGTATTATATCACATCCGCTTCGCGCTCGTCAACGGCGGACATTTCCGTTGTCGGGGGTGAATTTGGTCACTTCGACAAAAAACGCGCATCGTCCGATGTCGACACATCCGCGTCGACGAGTCGCGGAATCCTGACGACAGGCTGCCGCAGCATGTTGTCACCCTCCTTGACCATTTGAAGTCGGCCGGATACAATTATCGGAGAGTCTATCGACTGCCATTTTTCTGCCCACCCTTCGGAATCGGAGGGAACGAACTCAAGCACAAGGCCCGTCGAACAGCAGGAACAGCCGCCGGGGGTGTCCATACTGCACCCGAAATGCCGCTTGCCGTCCTCTTCGTCGACGCGGGTTACAAGTGTGCCGGATATGCGAAGCGTCATGCCTTCGAACTCGGCTGGATTCGCGTTGAGCCGGTATTCACACGTAAACCGGGCCGTCTGGCTCATCCGCGTAAAGTCAAAGTCGACTTGCGCGGGACTGTTCGTCGCGGCCACAAGTCCACCGGACTCGGACTCTCCGCCTGTCTCCTGCGTGCACGCAGAACCGATCAAAATCCAGGCAGCGGCAATGCCGACAACCTTGAAAACGTCTACAGCATTCATGGAAGGAACCTCCCTATTGCCGAAAGAAGAATGAACCCCGCAATGTCCACGCCGACGATCGTGGACCCGACTGGCGTTCCCGCCACCACGGCTACGAGTATCCCCGCAAGCGAGCAGATTACCGAGAACACGGCGGCGACAATGGCAACCGCCCGGAAGGACTTTGCGACGCGCATTGCGGCGACCGCCGGAAAGACTAGAATCGCCGTCACGAGCAGTGTGCCGACAAGCCTCATCGACATCACGATCACGACGGCGACGACAACAGCCCACACGGCGTTGAAGACTGCGGTATTGGTCCCGCACGCCTTGGCGTGCCCCTCGTCGAAGGTGACGTCGAAAAGACGGTGGTAGAAAAGAAGCCAGCACACGGCGACGCCAAGCGACAGGGCGATGCATATCCACAAGTCGGCCGTCGTGAGCGTGAGGATCGACACGGAACCGAAAAGCGTCGTGCAGACATCGCCGGAGACATTGGACGAGGACGGCTTCAGGTTCATCAGCAGATACCCGATGGCCATCGCTCCGACCGAAAGCATCGCCAGCATGGCGTCACCGGCCGTCTTCGCCGTCCGCGACGACTTCATCAGGACGAGCGCGCAGGCGACCGTCACCGGCAGGCTGAGCGCCATCGAATCGGAGAAGTTAAGCACGCCCGCCACCGCCATCGCGCCGAACGCGACATGCGAGAGTCCGTCGCCGATGAACGAGAGCCTCTTCAGGACAAGCGGAACGCCGAGAAGTGCCGCGGCAAGCGATATCAGCACGCCCGCGACGAGCGCGTTTCTCACGAACGGATAGCTGAAGTATTCGACAATCTGGTCAAGCATGTGCGCAGCTCCTTTCAAATGACGCGCGGGCGCCAAGCGTCAGGATGTGTGTTGCGTCCCGCCGCGCGCCGTCGAGATCGTGGGAAACCATCATCACTGCGACGCCTTCCGCGTTGATTTCGCGCAACGCCGCGTAGAACTCCGCCCCCGCGACCGGGTCCAGCGCGGCCGTGGGCTCGTCGAGAAGCAGAAGACGGCAGTCGCCGCACATAGCGCGAGCAAGAAGGACGCGCTCGCGCTGTCCTCCGGAAAGCTCGCGGTAGCAGCGCTTCGCGAGCGCGGATACGCCCAGCCGCTCCATGGCGTCCGTCGCCCTGCGCCTCTCGGCGCGCGTGTAGAACGGTCTCAGTCCGCGGAGCGCCTGGCAGCCGGACTGCACCACCTCGAGCACGGACGCAGGAAAGTCGCGCTGATACGGCCCATGCTGTGGAAGGTAGCCTATGCCGCCGTCCGAGAGGCCGGGCGCAAGCGCGAGCGTTCCGCCGAGCGGCTTCATGAGTCCGGCGACGCACTTGAGAAGCGTCGTCTTGCCGGTCCCGTTGGGCCCGACTATCGAGAGGTAGTCCCCAGCCCCGACCGTGAAGTCGGGGCAGGGGGGCATGGCGCTTGAGCCATAGCCAAGCCGCAGGTCGCGGCATTCAACGAGATTCGCCATGGCCGGTGAATTTCAGTTAAGGGCTTCCGTGAGCGTCGCAAGGTTGCGAGTCATCACGTCGAGGTATCGGGTCCTGGCGGCGGACTCTCCGGCCGTTGACTGGAGCGAATCCAGCGTGAGGATGCGCTGATCCCCGGACTTTGTCGTGCGCTTCACCGTTTCGGCGATCTTGTGCCGCGCACCCTCGATCGTGAGGATGACCTGTAGCTTCAGCTCGTCGGTCTTCTTCGCGAGAAAGGCGATTGTCTTGAAGCTCGCCTCGCTTTCCGCGGAGCATCCCGCGAACGCCGCGAAGTACTCGAGGCCGTAGTCGTCCGCGAGGTAGCGGAACGGAAAACGGTCTGCGACGAGCAGCGTCTTGCGTTTCGCCGCGGCAACCGCCGCAGTGTAGGCGCCATCAAGGTCGGCCAGTCGTTTGCAGTACGCGGCGGAGTTGGCCGTGTACGTCGCGGCATTCGCCGGATCAAGCGCGGCAAGATCGGCGGCAATTGCCTTTACGAGCGTCGCGGCGTTGCGGAGCGACAGCCAGACATGTTCGTCTATCTCGTGGCCGTCATCGTCGTGGTCATTGTCGTGCTTTTTCACGTGATCATGGTCATCGTCATCATGATCGTGTTTCTTGGCATGATCCTTGCCCTTGTCGTGGTCGGCATCGTCGTGGTCTGTGTCGTGATGGTGATGCTCGTGTTCCATCCCCTCGACGACCTTCTCCTCCTTGGCTGCGGCGCCTAGCGCCTTCACGAGGTTCAGGACGCGGCGGCGCGGATTACCCTTCTGGGAAAGCGCGCGCTCCGTCCATTCGTCCGACTCCCCGCCGACGAACACGAACAGGTCGCATGCGGCGATCTTCCGCAGATCCGCGGCGGACGGGCTATAGCTGTGGAGATCAACTCCGCTCTGTTGGAGCAGGACGAGATCCGTCTCGGGCAGCCGATCGCCGAGGACTTCCCGCGTCCAGTCGTATATCGGGAACGTCGCCGTGACGATCGTAACGTGCGGTTGTCCTTCCGCTGCCGCCTGAACTGCCGCGGACTCCGCGCCAAGCGGGACGCATGATGCCGCGACCGCCGCGGCGATGAGCAATGATGTCTTGTTCATGTTGATGGCCTTTCTTGTCTAAGTGTTGGTTGTGCCGACCGTGTCAAAACTCCATCGCCAGCCTCACGCCTCCGACAGCCGCGAACCCCTTGTGGTATTCGTGGCGTCCGGCGCTGGTGAACTGGTCATACAGGTCGACCCCTGGTATGAGCTTCACATGCGGACACAGCTCGATTTCGAGTTCGAGACCGAGATGCATGTCCCTGAACGCGCATCGGTCGGTGTCGAAGTCCTCCCGGTTTCGCTTGGCGTTTCCGAAACCGACTCCGCCGCAGGTGCAGAGGCTCGCCCATTCGGCCAGCTCCCACTCGCGGCGGACGCCGAACGCGCCGTAGAGCGCACCGGCGCAATCGTCGACGTCTACGCTGCATTCGAAGAACGGAGTCACGAACGGCGTCTCGCACTCGAGCTCCAGTTCCAGCTCCTGCGTGTTTGCTTCGTCGCCGGCGCGTGTCTTGTGGACATATGCGGCCTTTGTGGAGAAGTCTCCGAGCGAGAGCCCGTAGCCGGCGAAGCTTTCGATTTCGTTGTAGCGTCCTTTTCTGCGGTTGGCATCGGTCATGTCATGGCACGCCTCGATGCCGATGAAGAATCCGAACCATTCGATCTCGGCTTCATACCCGAAAACACTTTCCTTGTTTTCGACCATTCCGCGTTCGATCTTCATGGAGCGGTAGAACGCCCCAGCCTCGACGGACGGAAGTTCGATAGACGACTTCGCCTCCGTGAGTTCGTTTGTCGCGCCGTCGGCAAAAGCCGCGTGCGCACCCAGCGTCAGCGCGGCAACGGCCGCGCGAACGACGGGATTTACCGTCATTTCATGCATTTGAAGATTCCTTCTTTGAGTGAATGTTTGTGTGTTTTATACAATATCGGAAGGCCGCGCCCGCGGCTTTCTGTGTCGAGCGGATTACCACCCGCGGCAAATGAAGCGGTCCGCGGCAAAATGCGAACCGCATACGCACTCACTCGTTGAACTGAACCTTCTGCGAGACAAGAGACAGGCTAGGCAGTTGAACCTCGGCGGGAATCGCCGCGTCAGCTGCGAAGACGGGGATGGGCACGGTCGTCGTGTCCGCTTCAATCCCCGTGCCTGTCTGCTGGAAATTTGATACGCACTGTTCTAGCTGCACGCATACCGGGCAACCCTCGCCACTGCATTCGTGGCCGGCCTCATGGATGATGTACGCGGCGGAGAAGACCTGACACCCCAGAAACAAAGCCGCCGCCACGGCGGAAAGAATCCGTCGTGATCTTTGGCGCATTCGCCCAAACTGTCCTAAGCCCAGCATCTACAACTATGCTTTTTTGAAATTGTTTACTTTATTCAACAGACATCGACGCATATTATATCATATATTCGCTTCTCTTGTTGGCAAGATTACGTCCAAATCGTTCGGGACGAGGATGTTCCCCGAGAAGCCCTCTCGCGCTTCGGCAGAATAGCGCTCTGACCGAGTGCCAAGCGTACATGGCTCCACACATTAAGCCGACAGCCGTGTTCTAGGGCCATTCGCACAATCCATACAACGCCAAGTAGGTGATCCGTGTGGGCGTGCGTTACGAAAATGTCGTGAACATCCTCAATGCGCAGTCCGGCGCGTTCCATCTGCACGAGAATTCCGTTTCCGCCGCCGGCGTCAACGAGCAGGATGCCACCGTCTGCGTCCTGCAGCGTGAAGCAGGTATTGTAGCATCTCGTGCAATGGGCATTGCCCGTGCCAAGCATCGTTATCTTTGCGTGAGTTTCCATCCGAAGTCGTTGTGGTGCTCAATGCGATAGAGATTCCCCATGAAGTGCCGGAACTCGCGCCCGACCAGACCTGTCTTGCCTTCATCCATAATGATCAGTACGTTCTTTGTCTTCTTTGCTGTCTTCTTCGTGGACATGGCTATATCTCCTTTGGCGGTTTTGGAATCGGTGCACAGTCGCGCATGACTTCAATATTATATCATTTTCCTGACACGTGTGGCGTCTCAAATCTACGGCCAGCGCATTAAAAGCCGATCCTTCCCCTCCGGGGGCTGCTGGATCGTTTTAACGCGTTGGCCGTAGCTCGAGCCCATACCGCAGTGGCGGCGGCGGAGAAAATTTGGTATAATATGCGCGTCATGAAAGTATTCAACTCGCTAACACGCGGCGTAGAGGAGCTGTCGCCGCTCGCCGGCAACGAAATAAGGCTGTACACGTGCGGCCCGACCGTCTACAACTTTGCCCATATCGGCAATTTCAGGGCGTACACGTTCGAGGACGTCCTGCGCCGAGTGGTGCAGTTCAACGGCATGAAGATACGTCAGGTCATGAATCTCACGGATGTCGACGACAAGACGATACGCGGCGCCAACGCCGCCGGCGTCGCGCTCACCGACTATACGAAGACCTACAAAGACGCCTTCTTCGCAGACCTCGCCAAACTCAACATCCAGCCGGCAGAGGTCTATCCCGCCGCGACCGACCACATACCCGAAATGATTGCGCTCGTCGAGAAGCTCGTCGAGAAGGGGGTCGCCTACAAGAGCGACGACGGCAGCGTCTACTTCAATGTGCGCAAGTTCCCCGGCTACGGCAAGCTCCCGCATATCGACTTCGACCACCAGCAGACCGGCGGCAGGTGCGCCGCCGACGAGTATGGCAAGG
>JAZQBR010000017.1:0-6244 GCA_045545855.1 Kiritimatiellia bacterium
ACTGAACAATTCTAACTAGTTTAGCGCGCTTGGTCAGTTAGGTTGCTGAGAGGGTCAGTTAATCTGCTGTGAGGTCTAGCCAATATTGCGCGCTGCTCCAGAGGGGGTCGTGTTTACCCCTCACGGGGTCTCTCCCCATAGATTCGCTCCTCTCCTCGACGATTACGGAAGGTTCCCTCGGTCTGCCCTTCACGAATCCGTCCGTGTATGCCGGGAAGAGGCGGAACGGCACCTTCGCCCGGATCGACAGCCGCCAGCATTCGCCGCACGGAAGCCCGAAGCCCGTCTGACGGGGCATCCCGTCCTCGTCGACGACCGGCTACGATCGGATGTTCCCGAACATGTCCGCCGCGTCAACCGGCCCTTCCGACCTGCAAGCCCTCCACCATGCCGCGCGGAGCGGCGAACAGTCTCCCCAGAGTCGCGTGCGCAGGTCGCGTCCATGCTTTCCGGGATCGACGGCGTCGTCGTACCTCATGTCCGGCACGGCAAGCGCCTGCGGATTCTCGATCAGTTCCTTCGGCCCGTTGTCCGGATTCCTGTTCGCCACAGGGGCATCGGCCAGGCAGACCGCGAACGCGAACTGAACAAGCGCCAGCAGGGCAAAAATTCGTCTAAGCGTCATGGCCTTCATTTTTCATCACTTTACTTCTAATTGTCGTTGTTTCGCTTGTTCCTGCAACGAATCAAGCATCTTTTTACATACTCGCACACATCGTATTCCTCAGGTTCCGCCGGCTCCTACGGCAGGTTGCGCTCATCCCTGTCGGCTCCTTCCTCGACAATGCTGACAGAATCTGATGCCATCTCATACTTATTCGTTCTATCGCAAAGCAGAATTTCTAATGGCGTTTCATTATGTCATAGCCCTTATCTTGTATTTTTAGAGCTTTTATATCTTTGTGAAACTGAACTATAATTCTTTCGTCCTCAAGTGCAAGTAACGTGTCATAAAGAAAAATAATTTCACGCGCACTGAAATCTGTCAACTTCCTCATTACATAATAATGATTAAATTGCGCCGGCAATCGCTCGCACTTAATACTTTTTCTAAGATCATCATAAGGAGTTCCATACTTGTATGTGGCATAGTAGACTAATCCATCCCTTTGTAACCTTGCATAAAGCAATAACCCCGCATTGGATACTACAGACGCGCATCCATCACAGTCTGTCATTACTGTTGTATCGTCTAGCCTAAACCTATTATCCCAAATTCTTTGCACAGAAAACACGCGGACAGCAATATTCGATAGGGGGACCTGATTATCATCTTCTAAATGTATATACTGAGGGATGCTCCAAATTGAAATTGAAAAGCACCCTCCATTTGTTAGCATAAAAACAACAAGAATTAGCCATCCTATATCAATTCTCAACCATCTCATTGCCTACACCCCCGTTTTTTGATTTTTTCAACATATTCACGCAATGTTACATCTCCTACCCCTCACGGGGTCTCTCCCCTTAGATTCCAGATTCTACCTCGCTGGTTCGTGCGTAAGTTCCCTTGCTTAGTCACTTTTTGCACCTCATCTCTTGCTGTAATTTCAGATTTATTCTCCAATACACTTCTCTAATATCGTAATACACTGTTGATAGTTGTTTACTTTTGCATATACTAAAGCATCTTTGAGGTTTTCTTTTGAAAATGGATAATTGCACAAAAACTTTATTCTATCAGAACAATCTCGGTTAAGAATACTCATATTCTGGCAAAGAATGTTTCCATTCCTGCTTCTTGTGTTTACATCCGCACCTTTATCTATTAGAATTTTGAACCGCAATTCATAGTCGTCTGCATCTGGCATTAATACCAGTAACGGTCCCTCCCCTTTGGAACTGGTAGCGGTCACATCAAAAGATTCAGACTTTACAACCATTGAGAATACTTCCCAGGATTTAGAACGCAAGCCCATAAAGGATATCGGTAATATTGATGTCCCTATATAATGCGCGCGCAAGCCTACATTTGCCTTGTGGCGCAGACACCATATGGCGAAAGCACTATTATTACGTGCTAGAGCAAACGAAAGTGCAGTACGTCCAAAATTGTTTTGCTCATCAATATTAAACTGTCCCATTTCATATACTCTATCTGCCCAGTTACAGACTGCATCATCAGAAATGTTACTACACATCATCAGGGCAGTACTGCCCTCCGAATCTTTCATGCATATATCAGCACCCGATTCCAACAACCAAGCGACACAGTTTGTAGCACCATGCCAAAGTGCCCACATCACGGCAGGCCTGCTAAGAGAGTACCCGCAATATTCATACGGCGCAAACATAGCATTCACATCGTCGCCTACAAATTCCCTTAACGCATTGACATCGTCCCACAATATTGCCGACATGCCTTTATGAAGGGGAACATCCTCACGAAGCATGCATCCAATGAATACTGGGACAACCAACAATATGCTAATTTTGTAAACTGAAACAATACGCATCATTCGACACTCCCTTCTTTATTTGCAAAGTATTTTTTCAAGCGACCCAAAAGGCCATTTTACATCTTCCTCATAATCGTCTAGCATTCTGTGTATCGTATCGACTAGTTCCTTAAATACCATTTCTGGTCTTTGAACCATATCTTCCAACGTTACAAAATCATTAGCAGTATCTGAAGACATACCACCGCCAAGCCAATCTGATGTTATTACCTCATCGTAATCTTTCGAAGACCCCCACTTACAGCATACAGGCAAAAAACTAAGCCATTTATTGACGCAATCTTTCCGCGAATATGCAACTCTCATACTTTTCTGTAATTGTGGGCGAACGATACGCCCAGTTGAGACCATCATATTAGCCACCAGTTTATATTGCACTTTTTATTGCAATTATCTCTTCGCCTCGCGGGGTCTCTCCCCATTAATTTCGGGGTGCCCAGCGATAGCCCTGACCCTTTCGCTTTCTTGACACGGCAAACAAGCGTAAACCCACTTCGACACATTTACTTACAAGCGGACACTCATTATCTTCGTTCATCCAGTCAGCATCCGTTTTAAAAGAACCACCACATATCACGCATGCTGTATATCTCGACAAATATCCCACCCTTTCACGCGTATCACACGAATACTCATAAACATTTCCCAACATATCGTACAGCCCGAACGGATTATAATCCTTCAACCCAACTTCGTGCGTCAGCCCATTACTGTTGAACGAGAACCACCCCTTCGCATCCAGCCCCGTTTTGCTCGCTTTGTATTGCAACGCAGAATCGCGGTTGCCAAAGCAGGCATAGGACCACTCTTCCAAACTTGGAATAAAGAACTTTAGTCCACCCGCTTTCGTTTCCGGGAGTGAATTTATCACATCAACAAACAGCCGTGCGTCAAACCACGCGATATTCTCGACGGGTTTGTCTACCCCTATGTCGCCGGATGGATTCGACCCCATCAGTGCACGCCATTCCCCCTGCGTGACCTCATATCTGCACACGAGATACTCTTCACCTAGGATGGGCACCATGTTGGATATTATGTTCAACACCACGCTTCCGACCGTGTCACTGACAGAAGCATAGCTAAGTGGATCATATTCTTTTTTGATCTCAAATTCATTTGATTGTATCCTGTATCTCTCGTTTTCATAGTCATCAATGTTCTCAAACTCGATATCCGCGCAGAAATCAAGTTCGCGTCGTTTTCGGTCGCCATAAAGAAGAAATAGGTCTTTCACCCTGCTCAAGCGATGAAAAGGGAGTGAATAAGGAAAGGAGCACCAACCTCCGCCGCGCATGTAGAACTTATAGTCTGGCACTGTAATTGACGACACGGGAATTTTGTCTCTGTCGAACAATGTCGCTTTTATAACAAACCGCTCCAAACGTTCCTCGTCTACAATCCAGTCAAATTCAGCCAGACGAGATTCTATTTCTTCAGGGAACTGATATGCGCGACCGCAAATCGCACGACACCCATTCCCCATATCGTTCACGATGTATGCATCTGCTCCAGCATCCTCAAGCATCTTTTCGGCATTTGTCTTCCACTCTAAATACGCCTGCTCATTGATTCGCATCACTATTCTTTCGCGATAAACCCTTCTTTCGACATCATAATAAGACCCAAGAATGGTTGTTCCATCAGATGCCACATCAACGTTAACCACGAGCATCCTCGAAAGATTCTCCTCGTCGTAGAAAGAATGCCAGATGTCCTTGTACGCGCAGAAAATGGCATCACTTGCCTTCCGCACGTCCTCCGCTCCACGCAAAGCCTCCTCGTTCAGGTGGCAGCCACACGCAAGCATCATCCCCATGATAGTCACCGCTGATTTTCGAAAAAAAGCTATCATATACATGACCTCACTTTGCCTCCCACACCCGGCAGTTGGTTTCGGAACTAGTTCCAGGCATTTTATTCGATTTGATTTTCGAGCAAAATGCCTTGTTAAAATCACTAGCATTCATTTTCATTCCGGCTCCCATAAGAGAATCCTTATCTTTAGCATATGCTTCTCTGGAATTACTATCCCCGCCAGGATGGTCAAGCCCAAGCAAGTGACCAATTTCATGGATGACCGGAATCTGACCTATGTCGCCATCTTTATACTGAAAATCAGCGTCTCCACAATCCCAATATCCTGACTTTCTATTACTGCAAACGCTAGATCGATGAGTTGGGTCGTTAGAAACCTCAATTAATGGCCCGCCTTTGTCAAACGTCAGCGTAAAATCAACCTTAACCCCATCTTGACACATTTTGCAACACTTACCCTTACCATAACATTTCAGCGGCACATTCTTAAAATAGGTCTCTACAACGGATTTCACCCTATTCTTCCACTGTTCCTTGGTTCCGTCGACCCCATCAGTCCAATTAATACCGCCCTTCAGTCTTTCCGTGAATTTCAAACGAATCTTTACCTCAACACTAAGAGTACAATTCTCGACCGGCCCCATTCCCGTATTTCCATTACCTGTGACCGCTTTGTCATCCCAACGATGCGGTGTATACGAAACAGGCAGCTCTGTCATCAAGCCAATTATATCAATGCGACCAACTGGATTGTTTAGAAAAGAAACGAACATATTCTTCTCACGAGATGGCGGATTGCTTACTGCAATTGGATCCCTGCTCAGCCACCTTCCCGTCACTGGCTCGTAGTGCCGATAGTTGTAATATACCAGCCCCAGCGCGTCGTCAGCATGCTCGCTGCTGAATCTGAACGGGTTGGTGGTGGCAACATTAAATGCCGTGAAGGCGGTGTTGGTGGTTGCGGCGGTCACCGCACCGAAGGGGGCGTACTCATAGTGCGCGGGGACGCCGCGAGCCGACTGGTAGGAAACCAAGTCGGAGACGTTCTTATTGCCATCATGGAAATAGAAGAAGTTGTACGAGCCGGAAGGCCGCTGCATCCACAAGGGGCGGGTGGCGATGGGCTCGGTTGGATCCCAGCCGAAAGCGAGATTGACGGCGTTGTTTGCGGCGGCGTTGAGACGTTGGATGCAGAGGTAGCCGTCGTAGACGAAACGGTGATGCGTGTTGGTTGCTCCATTCATCGTTTCGATGTATTCAACCCTGCGGCCCATCCGATCGAACTTCATCGTGATGTTCGTGGAACCGCAAGACCACAGGACAGGGCGATTCTCCCCGTTGTACGTTACAGACCAGTCGCCTGTAGTAGTACGCACAAGGGTTTGGTTGCCGTCCAAGTCGAATGAGGGGATGAATTCCTCGCGCAGAGACGCAGAGTCGCAGAGATTGGAGATTTGGGTATATTGATTGAGGGCATTCGCCGTGTAGGTATGGTTGGTGCCAAGATCCAGCGCCGCAATGCGGTTGCCGATATCATCGTACTGGTAGGCGTATTCGTTCAGCGTCGCGTTCTTGACTGCGTTCGTAAGCTCGTTGCGGCTATTGTAGCCGTAGATGTCGTTTCGCGATTCAGTCATGCGAGAGCCGCCACGCGCCATCTCCGTGCGGCGTCCGATAGCGTCGTTCACGTAGTCGTACTGCGAGACGACGTTGCCGAACGCCGTGTTCTTGACCTGAGTAAGCAGGTCGCGCGTCAGCTCATACGTCCAGTCCGTACGTCCTGCGGTTCCGATAGCAAGTGACGACTTAAGGTCCGTTCCAGGCAAATAACCGTAATTGTACCACGCGCCTGCGAACATTACACGCTTCGTGCGGGCAGTGTCCGTTTCGTACTCAATGATGTTCTTCCTTGAGTTGTTCAGGTTATAGCCGAGATCGCGCCCAAAATCGTCGCGGACATGCGAGAG
>JAZQBR010000018.1:0-5050 GCA_045545855.1 Kiritimatiellia bacterium
TGCCTACGCACAAAAAGACAGTCGGGCGCGTCCGATGGGGCGTCCCTGGGGGGCAGCGATGCGCCTGACGCGCCACGACCGCTCGGATTGGCTGCTGGCCGTTGGCCGCACGCAAACCCCGTGGTGTTTGCATTCGGGCCGCAAATATAGTATACTATGTTGCCATGGATACAGATTCTCTTACGGCTATATCGCCAATTGACGGCCGCTACGCCTCGAAGTGCAGCGAGCTGAAGGATGTTTTCTCAGAATACGGGCTTATCAAGCGCCGTGTGCAGGTCGAGTGTGCGTGGCTGGAGGCCCTCTGCGACGAAAAGGGAATAGCGGAATGCAAAGCGCTTTCATCCGCAGAACGCAAGGCGCTCAAGGCGATTGCCGCGTCGGTCAGCCTCGAAGACGCCGCGCGCGTCAAAGAAATCGAGCGTACGACGAACCACGACGTAAAGGCCATCGAGTATTTTCTCAAAGAAAAAGTGCGCGGCACTTCGCTTGAAAGCCGCTCCGAGTTCATCCACTTCGCCTGCACCTCGGAGGACATCAACAACATGTCCCACGCGCTCATGCTGCGAGACGGCAAGGCCGTGCTTCGCGCGGCGATGGACGAGATGACCGGTAAGATATCGGCCATGGCGCATGAGTGGGCGAAGGTGCCGATGCTGGCCCACACCCACGGGCAGAGCGCGTCGCCGACAACTGTAGGCAAAGAGCTCGCCGTCGTCACCCAGCGCCTGCGGCGCCAGGCCGCCGAAATCGACCGCCTGGTCATGCCGGCCAAAATGAACGGGGCGGTGGGCAACTTCAACGCCCATCTCGCGGCATACCCGAAGATCGACTGGGAGAAGCTCGCGCGCCGCGTCATAGAGTCGCTTGGCCTCAGGCAGAACCGCCTCACGACCCAGATCGAGTCTCATGACGGCATCGCCGAGCTTTTCGACGCCATCGCGAGATGGAACACCATTCTGCTCGACTTCGACCGCGATGTGTGGATGTATGTGTCGATGGGCTACTTCAAACAGCGCACTGTCAAGGGCGAGGTCGGCTCGTCTACAATGCCCCACAAGGTCAACCCGATCGACTTCGAGAACTCCGAGGGCAATCTGGGGCTCGCGAACGCGCTTCTCGGTTTTATGGCGAGAAAGCTGCCGGTCTCGCGCATGCAGCGCGACCTTACCGATTCCACCACGCTCAGGAACATGGGCGTCGGGTTCGGCTATGCGCTTATAGCCATACGTTCGACCATGAAGGGGCTTGGCAAGCTCGAGCTCAACGAGGAGCGGCTCGCGGCCGATCTCGACGGCAATTGGGAGGTTCTCGCAGAGCCGATTCAGACGGTCATGCGCAAAGTCGGCATGGACCGTCCGTACGAGCGGTTGAAGGAGCTCACGCGCGGGCGGCGCGTTACAGCCCAGATAATGCGCGATTTCGTGGAAGCTTTGCCGCTGCCGGCCGAGGACAAGAAGAGACTGAAGAAACTGACCCCGGCTGCATATACCGGCATAGCGGCGAAGCTCGCCAGGCTGGGGTGACGAAAGGATTGACTCCAAATGTTCGTTAAATTCACCAAGAAGGATGGCACCCCCATCTGGATAAACGCCAATTTGATCGTAACTGTCGAGGCCGTCAGAAACGGCGGGGCGATAGTCGTGCCTGTCGGGGACGGTCTTGACTACGAGGTGAGAGAGTCGGTAGAGACTTTGATACCGATGGTCGAGGCGGCGCAGGACCATGGCGGCGTCGTGCCTGTGCCGACTACGGATGGCCTGGGCATACCGCCGCACCCGAAGGATATCGACCACTCGTCGCCAACCGAGCGGTTCATGAAGGAGATGCGAATGCCGCCGCCGCCGCCAAGGCGCCGGCGTGACGAGGCGCCGGCGCCCGCGCCTGTACGGGCGGCAGAGTCCGCGCCGGCAGAACCCGCCGCGCCTGTCGAGCCGGCAAAGCCCGCGCCCGCAGAACCCGCCGCGCCGGTGACATTCGACGCGCCTTGCGAAACCCCGTCGGTGACCGAGGCCGAGGCGGCGAACGCTGTCGCGGCCGTCGCGTCGATAAAGGCCGAAATCGAGAAAGCGGCTGAAGAGGCCGCCCCAAAGCCTCTCAAACGCGTGAAGAAGGCGAGAACCAAACCGGTCGCGCCGTCGACGCCTGCGACGGAAGGCGAGCGCAAGCTGCCTACGCGCCGCCGCGCCACCCAGCGCCGTTCGCCGCTGGAGCTTTCGGTCGACGAGATCGACAGGCTCAGGGCCATGGCCCCGCGCAACGTCAACAAGATACTCAACTCGCTCAAGGCGCAGTTCAGCGTCTCAGATCCAGAGCAGACGGTCAAGGCGCTTGTTGAGAACGGCATAATTTCGGTCGACGCCGCCAACAACCATGTGACATGGCTGCCGGCCGGCGGCTGAACCTGGCCCCCGCGACCGTCGTTTAAACCTTTGCAAGGAGAATACCAATGGAAGCACTGAAGGTCACGGGATTGAACAGAAGATACGGCAGCCGCGAAGTTTTGAAGAATTTCGCGCTGACCGTCGAGGCGGGCTCTTTCGAAGCCCTCATGGGCCCGAGCGGCAGCGGCAAGTCGACCCTCTTGCATCTCGCCGCCGGGCTTCTCTCGCCCGATTCAGGCGAAATACTCGTGGGCGGCAGAGATGTCGCCAAGATGTCCGACGCCGAGGCGGCGAAGTTCCGCCGCCGGCACGTGGGGGTCGTTTTTCAGGCTTTCAACCTGCTCGCCGACAGGTCCGTCAGAGAGAATATACTGCTGCCCCTCAAGCTTGACCGTGCCCCGGTCAACGAAGCGCGCTTCGACAGCCTTGTCGGGCTGCTCGGGCTTGAAGGGCTCGTCAACTCGAAATGCGAGCGGCTGTCGGGCGGCGAACAGCAGCGCGTGGCTATAGCGAGGGCGCTTGTTGCAGAGCCTGATATCGTCCTCGCAGACGAGCCGACAGGCAACCTGGACTCCAGGTCGACCAGGGCGATCTGCTCGCTTCTTGGCGAAGTCAACAAGAGCGAGAAGAGCGCGCTTCTGGTCGTCACGCACGACCCGGTAGTGGCGGCATCGGCCGGGAAGGTGCACTTTCTTATGGATGGCGCGATTGTGTCGACGCGCGAGACGTGCGGCGACCCGGAACTCGTTTCGAGACTCTATCTGGAGTGCTGCAAGTGAAGGCGCGTCATGTCTGCGCGGTGCTCGGCATAGCCGTCGCCGCAGGTGCCGTAGTGTTCGTCCGTTCGCTGGTCGCCACCAACGACGCGCAGTCGCTGGCGGTCGCCGAGAGGCTCTTGAGAGAGGTGCCTGTCGAGGCCGGGGCGCCTGTCGCGCGAATGGCCCTCGACTACCGTCCGCAAGGGCGCGTCATGCAGGGGCCGCCAATGATGGTCGTAGCGGCCGCGCAAGGCGATGTCGACGGCGCGATTGTCACCAAGGCGCTGTTCGCCCAGAGGCGGCTGCCGCCGCCGGAGGTGGGCGAGGAGCTGACGCTTGTCGGGCGCAGAGGCGCCTACAAAGTCAAGGTCGCTGCAATAGACGATTGGGAGCGTCCGGCGAGGGGCTACCCGAACATGTTTCTGCCGCGCGAAGCGGCGGAGGCGATCGGCGAAGAGTGGACGCCTTTCGAGCCTGTGACGGCGGCGGATCTCGCGCCGGTTTTCATGAGCGACGAAGGGCGAAACTTCGACAGGGCGAGGGCGCTTCTTTTGTGGGCGGCGGCGCTGACGGCGCTCGCGCTTCTGGTCAACTCTCTTTTCCTGTCGGTCGAGGCCAAGCGCCGCGAGACGGCGATATTGCGCATGCTCGGGATGACGCGCGCGGCAGTCGCCCGGCGCGTGCTGAGCGAGTCGCTCGCGCTGACATCGGCTGGTTTCGCGCTTGGCGCGGCTTTGGCGGTGGCGGCGCTCGCGGCATACGTGTCGATGGACAAGGCGCTTTTCCCGTCCGGATGGGTCGTCTCGTGGCCTTCTGTCGCCGCGACCGCGGCGGCGGCTTTGGCGGTGGCGGCGTTCGCGACGCTTCTCGCCCTGAGGCCGGCTCTCGCGGTGCGCCCGCTTGAGCTGGCGAGCGCCCGCGCGCCGCGCCGGCGCCATCTCGGCATGATTCTGGCGTTCGCGTTCGGCTTTGGTTCTTTTGTCGCGGTAGAGGTCTGGGGCTCGTCTCTCATGAGCGCTTTCATACCTTCGCCCGAGTGGCCCGACGCGATAGTCTCGATACTGCCTGGCGGAGTCTCCGGCTTCGACATAGAAAAGCTCAGAGCCGTAAAAGGCGTGAAGCGCCTCGCAGAGCTCCAGCCGCTGCAGGTCAATCTCGACCCGCTCGAAGAGCTGCCCGCGGGCGGCGGCGCGATGGCAGGTCGCGGCCGCGGCGGCGTGCAATACCGCAATGTCCTCTTGCTGGCGAGCGACTGGCTGCCGGACTTTCGCTTCACCCAGGGCGACCGCGAAGCCGCAGTCAAGGCCGTGGCCGGGGGCGACTGCTGCATCGTGACCGAAATGATGGCGCGCGCCCGCGGGTTGAAGCCCGGCGACGAGGTGAAACTCGATTGCGGACGAGGCTTCAAGATGTCCCTCTCGATAGCAGGGGTAGTCGACCTCAACTGGCACATGGTGACGAGCAGGGGGCTGTTGCGCGGGCTCAACAGAATGCCGGTTTACACGGACGGGCCGGTCTTCGTCAGTTTCGACACGCTCGCCGCGGCAGATACGCGTCCGCAGAACCTTGTGCCGATGACACATCTGTGGCTCGACTACGAAGACGGCTTCGTTGAAAGCCGGGGCGGTGTTTTCGAGGCCGGGCGCGAGGTCGAGCGCGAGATAGTCGACGCTCTGGGCGGCGCATACACTCTTACCGACGAAGGGGACGTCAGGGGCAACACCGTAAGGCTGCATTCGCGCGACGAGATAGCAGACGGCACGCTCTCGCACGGTGTCGACATCATCGGCTCGATGGCGCGCGTGCCGTTTATCTTCGTAGCGGTGATATCGCTCGGTTTTGTGGCGATGACAGTCGCGAGCGCCGAGTCGCGCCGCCGCGAGTTCGCGGTGTTGCGCGCGGTAGGGG
>JAZQBR010000019.1:0-1920 GCA_045545855.1 Kiritimatiellia bacterium
GGCCCTCCGACTTTCCGCCGCCCGTATCGCATTCACCACGTCCGCCCAATCGCTGATGGTGTACGTCTTCGACGCCTTGCCGGGCTTCAGCTGCTTGCAAAACGCCGCGAAGCCCGCCTTGTCGTCGCCGTGGTTCTTCGCCCATTCCTCAATCGCGGTCGCCGCCGTGCAACCGAGGACGGGCTTTGCCGCCGCCTGTGCCGGGGCCGCGCCGCCATTGCCGCCGCCGCCCGCGCCGACGATCTTCTGGAGGCCCATGCCGACAATATCGACATAATACCGCCCGTCGTACTCGCGCCCGTTCAGGACGTAGGGGATTATCACACAATCGCCCTCGGCGACGCCCTCAAGGTGGCTCGTCCCCTCCTTCTGGAACGTCACCTTCAGCGGATTCGGGAAGCGGAGGCCCGTCTCGACGACGACCTCGCGTTTCCAGAATGTCCCGGTGTTGTTCCGCCATTCTTCCATGACGGCGATCACCTTGCCGCGAATTTCGGGCTTCGGTCGCCCGTTGGTCTGCTTCTGCTCTTCGCTCATTGTTTGTTTTCTCCTTTGTGTGTTGCGGTTGTCCGCACTAAATCGCGGCTCGGTCAGATGAGGAGGATTCCTTCGTACCGCGTCGGCCATTTATCCCTTGCGCGGCACGTCAGAAGTTCGCTCATCATCAGATTGTTGCCGACGCCGTATTTCGACGCCTCGGCGGTATTGCCGTCTTCAAGCGTCATGGGGTGGAGTTTCACGACGGCGACGCGGTACGGCTCTTTCTTCTCGACGGCGATCAGGTAGGCGCGGAGCGACGGTCCGGCGTAGCCCGCCAGTTCGAGGACGCGCTTGTAGAACGCCAACTGCGTGACATAACCGAAGTCGCAGATGTCGAACGGGAAGCGGTCAACGTCCGCGCACGTCTTGAGGTCGGCTATGATCCCGCGTTCGGGATCAAACCAGTCGAGCCGCGCCTGTACGGGTTCGCCGTCCCATACGGCGCGAACGGTCGCCTCGGCAAAGCCCGCCGAAAGAATGTCCGCCGCTATCGGGTGCGCGTGTACTGCGTCCGAAAGTTTGCGCATGAGCGCGTGGTCTTCGCCCCCGATCACCGGGCGCGTCTGGAGTTCGGCCCAATCCTTGAACGCCTTGGTTTCGCGTCCGTAGGGCTTGCCCGTCTTCGGGTTCGTCGGGCCGTCGGCGACAAGATACTCGGCGTCGAATTTGTCCGCGCCCTCGATTGTGAGGACATGAACGGCGCGGCCCATTTGGAACGCGGCGGTGTCGCCCTCGACGATCTCGCCTGTGATGTGCTTGTGGTAGAGGGCCGGGCAACGCCTAAACAGATTCAGGCGGTGCGAGGTCGTGTACTGGTTTTCCTTCGTCGCGGCGTGGTATTCCTCCGCCGGAATGTCGAGGAGATATTCGGGTCTGTTCATTTGTTTTGTCCTTTCGGTTCGGTTGCGTGGTTCAGTCTTTGAGCCACTTGAAAACGATTCCCAGCGATTCGCCGTATTGCCGCATTTTCGTAAGTGCGCTCCGTTTGCCTGTAAGCATGAAGCGGAAAGATTCGACAGGCTCGACGGTGGATGTAGGCTTCGCCGTCGGCTGCGGTGCGGGCGTTGGTGCGGGCGTAGGCTTCACGGCGGCGGCTTCCACCTTGCGCTCTTCCTCGGCACGGCGTTCCGCTTCGGCTTGCCGTTCCTCGTCCAGCCGCTTCTGCTGTTCGCGGTAGCGGGTGACGGCTTCGGCGGCTTCGGTGGAAGAGAAGTGGCGGCGTAGTGCGTCGGTGGCAATCGTCCGCACTTCGACGGGGCTGTCGGCGAACAGTCCGGCGACGACTTCCTCTTCGTGCTTGCACCGTTCAAGTTCGGCGTCCATCGCCGCCTGTATCTTGGCGTCGGTCGCGCCCTTGTTCAGCCAAGTCGGATCGTAGCC
>JAZQBR010000020.1:0-19141 GCA_045545855.1 Kiritimatiellia bacterium
CATGGCTACGATCCGACTTGGATCGCCCGCGAGATCATCCTCGGCAACGAAAGGATGCGCAGGAAGTTTCCGCGCGAACGCGGCAAGGACTACAACCATTCGACGTTCTGCGATCTGGTGATTTCCGGCATCTGCGGCATCGGCGCAGACGCGGACGGAAAACTCGAAGTGAAGCCGCTCGCGCCGGAATCTTGGGACTGGTGGTGCGTCGAAGGTATTCGCTGGCATGGACGGGATCTGACGGTTCTTTTTGATCGCGACGGCACGCATTATGGCAGGGGCAGGGGGCTCATGGTTCTCGGAATCCAGCGAAAGGACTAATCAAAATGAAAGGACTGATCAAAATGAAAGGACAGGTCAAAAAGAAAGGACAGGTCAAAATGAAAGGACAGGTCAAAATGGTGAAATCAGGAATGATGTCGTTTTCCATCCTGGTGGCATTGTTCGTTTGCGCGGCCGAGCCGGACGGGACGGAATGGCAGGATTGGACGCGCATGAACCAGGGGCGCGAAAAGACGCGCGCCGCGTTCGCCTCGTTCCCGGATATGGAGAGTGCGCTGGAGATACTGCCCTGGAAGACGCCGCGCCAGATATGTCTCGATTCAGATACCGCATGGAAATTCAAATGGGTTCCGTACCCGGATGCGCGGCCCGCCGGATTCCAGAAGCCGGAGTACGACGTGTCGGCATGGGAGACGATTCGCGTGCCAGCCTCCTGGCAGGCGCTCGGCGCGCGCACTGACGGCAAGCCCGGGCCAAAGGGCGCGGGCTGGGGCACGCCGATCTACACGAACGCCGCGTTTCCGTTCAAGACAAACCCGCCTTTTGTGATGGGAGAACCCGAGCCCGGATCGACCTGCGAGACGGAACCGAATCCCGTTGGCTCGTACCGCCGCGATTTCGAGCTTCCTGCCGACTGGGACGGCTCGCGCATATTCCTCAAGTTCGACGGCGTCGATTCATTCTTCTACCTCTGGGTGAACGGGAAGTATGTCGGTTTCTCGAAAGACAGCCGCACGGCGGCCGAGTTCGACGTGACCGACATCGTGAAGCCCGGCCGGAACATCGTGGCTGTGGAAGTGTACCGTTATTCGGACGGGTCGTACATGGAAGACCAGGACATGTTCTGGCTCTCCGGCATCTTCCGCAGTGTTTGGCTCGTTCAGCGGCCGCAGACGCGCATACGTGATTTCTTCGCGCGTACCCGTCCTTTGAAGTCTCGGGATTTCGGCGGCGATTGGGAGCTGTCGGTCGAGGTAGATGTCGTCGATGCGGCGCGCTCGGCGGGCGCGCCCTACCAGGTTGCGGTTTCGCTTTTCGACATGGACGGCAAGCCAGTGGAACTCGAAAAGGCAATCGTCACACCCAATGCGGATGGCGCTGGTGAAATACAGTTCTTCACTGTAAGGAAACCCCGTCTCTGGAGCACCGAGGAGCCGAACTGCTACAAGCTTGTGCTTGCGCTCGAGAAAGACGGCAGGACGCTCGAATGCGTGTCGTGTCTGACCGGCTTTCGCACAAGCGAGATCGTGAAGGGACGCTGGGAGCTGAATGGAAAGAAGGTGAAGCTGCACGGCGCCGACCGCCACGAGACCGACCCGATGTACGGCCATCACGTTCCGCGCGAAAGGCATGAGCAGGACATCGCGCTTTTGAAACGCGCAAACTGCAATGTTGTCAGAAATTCACACTATCCGCAGGACGACTACTGGTACTACCTCTGCGATCTGAACGGCATCGCGCTTGTCGACGAGGCGAACATGGAGACGCACGGACTCGCAGGCCACACGGAATGCCTCTATGCCGGTCGCAGAGATCCG
Source organism: Kiritimatiellia bacterium (assembly GCA_045545855.1). Lineage (GTDB taxonomy): Bacteria > Verrucomicrobiota > Kiritimatiellia > RFP12 > UBA1067 > UBA1067. The sequence goes on from JAZQBR010000020.1 coordinate 1,821, forward strand.
GCGGATGATCCGCGCATCATCCCGGCCGGAATCTACCGGAATTTGAATATGGTCGAGCGCAACAAAAACCACCCGTCGGTCCTCTTCTGGAGTCTGGGCAACGAGTGCGACGTCGGTTGCGTGACCGAGGCCGAGAATGCCGCCATACACGCTCGGGACAGGTCGCGCCCCACCCACTACTGCGACACGCGCGTTTGCAAGGATTCTGACGTCTGGACGGAGATGTACGCGAGCGTCGACCGGGTTCTTTCCTTCGCCACGAACGCCTTGGCCGCCAAGCCCTACTTCGTGTGTGAATACGCGCACAACATGATGAACGCCATGGGCAATCTAAAGGACTATCAGGATGCGTTCGAGGCGGGCGATGTCGCAATCGGCGGATGCATCTGGGACTGGGTCGACCAAGGGTTGTACAAGTCTTCGAAGTCCGAAGTCGGAAGTCCGAAGTCCAAAAATCAGCTCATCATCGCCTACGGCGGCGATTTCGGCGACAAACCCAACGACGGCCAGTTCGTTATGAACGGCTGCATTCTCTCCGACCGTTCTCTTGAGCCAGACTACTGGGAAATCAAGCATGTCTTCCAGCCGGTAGCCGTCACGGCTTCTCCAAGCGGGAAATCCGCCATCATTCGGAACAAGCAGTTTTTCAAGGGACTCGACATCTTCGATGCGACGGCAATCGTATTGGTCAACGGAAAGGCCGTTACGAGAGAAATTCTCGACCTCGGCAGGGTAGGACCGCAGAAGGAAAAGAAAATCCCCCTGCCAAAGGCGGCTCTCGGCGCCAACATGCCCGGAAACTCGGTTTCCGTGCGATACGAGTTTGCGCTCAAAGAGGGGGACGGCATCCGCGAGAAGGGGTATGTCGTTGCGGATGATCAGATCGACCTTCCCAACACAAACCGCTTTGCCCGTCTTGCCGTCAACGGAGAGGCGACGTTCCAGGAGGACGGCAATTGCCGCGTGTTCACGGCTGGCGGAGTCAGCCTAACGTTTGACAAGACGACAGGCGCGCTTGTGTCCTATTGCGTGGATGGCACGGAGCGGCTTCTCCGTCCGATGACCCTTGACGCATTCCGCGCGCCGAGCTCGAACGAAGTGGGTCCCGGGCAGAAGTGGGCCGCGAGCGGTTGGCGAGAATTCGACGCGAAAGCCCTGGCGTTCGGCGAGGTGGAGACGGAGGCGGCCGGAGCCCTGGCATTCACGATTGAAGTGGAATATCGCGGCAAGACCGATGAAGACCTGTGGGGCTACGGGTTTCCCGGCGGACACATCAAGGCTCGCGGCAAGCCGAAAGCGTCGATCACGCCGTATTTTCGAGCCGTTCAGCGCTGGCGCATCCTCGGCGACGGATCGGCGACATGCCGCAGCGAAATCCGACCTATCGGCATTCGGCGCGAGCTGCCGCGCATCGGCTATCATTGGACGCTTCCGCTCGACTTCGCCAAGGTCGAGTGGTTCGGGTGCGGTCCCTTCGAGAACTACCGGGATAGGATGAGCGGTGCGTTCAGGGGACGTTGGGAGACTGATGTTTCGAAATTCGCGATGCCATACGCAAGGCCGGAAGATGCCAACAACTTCGAGGGAACCGATGCCGTGACGCTTTCCGGCGAAAAGGGAGCAATCGGATTCGCAACGTTGGGCGCTCCGTTTGCGTTCGCGGCGATTCCATATTCTGCTGAAGAGCTCTGCAACTGCTCGCACGCGGCGGAACTGCCTCCGCCCGCGAAAGTTGAGTTCGGCATTTTCGCCGAGACGCGCGGCCTTGGCAACAACAGCTGCGGTCCGAAACCGCTTGAACGCGACATCATCGACACGTCAACGGACTATCGACTCGACTTCGCGATTCTGCCGCGCAGGACGATGACCGCAGTAGAAGCGCCGCCGTTCGAGTTTCCCCCTGCACAGGATGCTGGCGCGTTCCGCTTCGGTCTCTACAGACTGCACTCGGTGACAAGCGATCAGGGCGGAGGCGAAAGGGCCAGTTTCGCCTTCGACGGCGATCCTTCCACGCACTGGCATACCAAGTGGAGCGGCGACAAGATTCCTGACTATCCGCATTCCATCGCCTGCAAACTGGGCGGCGAGAAGATACTGTCCGCAGTCGTGCTCGTGCCGCGGATGGGCGGCCCCGGAAACGGGCGGGTTCGTCGCTATCGCCTCGAACTTTCGGATGACGGGAAGAACTGGCGGACGATAAAGGAAGACGAGCTGCCGGATGCTGAAGACATGACGGAGGTTCAGTTTGACAAGCCTGCTGCCGGATGTTATCTGCGCTTCACCGCGCTATCTCCTCACCGCAAGGGCGACAAGTTCGCCTCCATGGGTGAAATCCAGCCAGTGATCAAGAAGGATTGAGAACCATGGTGCGTCAAGCGATTCTTCTTGCAGTTGCCGCAACTGCAGCCGCGCTGGCCTCCGCCTCGCCGATTCGCATCGGCACGTGGAACATTCGGGTCGGCGACGACAAGGAGCCATCGTGGCCGTCCCGCAAGGCCGATTGGACGGCGCAGTTCGAGAGTCTCAGAATCGACGCAGGAGGCCTCCAGGAAGTGTCGCCGGTGCAAATGGCTTTCCTGCGCGAGAAGTTCCCCCAGTACGAAATCGTCGGCGACCATCGCGAAAAAGACAGAGTCACCGGCGAGGCATCTCCTGTTTTCTGGCTTAAAGAACGCTACGAAGCCGAGAAGACGGGTACGTTCTGGCTTTCGCCGACGCCGGATGTTCCCGGTTCCAAGGGATGGGACGCGGCGTGTTGTCGTGTGTGCTCGTATGCCGTCTTGCGCGACAGGGTTTCAGGCGTGCGGCTTTGCATCGCGAGCTGCCATGCCGACCACATGGGCCGCAAGGCCCGCCTGCACGGATTGCAGCTTGCGGTAAAGAGACTCCATGAAATCGCAGGAGGCATCCCGATCGTCTTCATGGGCGACCACAACTGTCGCGAAACCGATCCTGCGGCGATGGAGCTCTCGAAGATTCTCGACAATGCCCTGTATGTTTCGGAAACCCGGCCTCAAGGGCCGTGGCGCACGATGACCCGATTCAGGTATTTTCCGCCTGAGAAGGAGACTTCGTGCGCGGATGCCTTGAAACTGTCCCTTGCCGAGCGGAACGAGTTGAGTGGCAATCCGGACGAAATCAAGGCGAAGACAGGAGCTTCGCCCAAAGAGAAACATGGCGCCCGAATCGACTACGTCTACGTTTCGCACGGCGTTCGCGTTCTCGACGTGACGACGGACGGCCGGACGCGTCCGGGGAAGCGTGAATATGCTTCAGATCACTTCCCGGTAGTGGCGACGATAGATGTTGATGCATGGGCACGGGTGGCGTTCCAGCCGACGGGATTCATGCACGAAATGCCGAAGGCGACGAACGAGATGCCGCTTGATACGACGTATGCCGAACTTGCGGAGACGTTCAAAGACCCTTTGGGGAAAATCCAGACCGGTTGCTACTGGTATTGGCTTTCGGGCCACATTTCGCCAGAAGGTGCCGTAAAAGACCTTGAGTCGATGAAGCGAGTCGGAATCGATCGTCCGTACATCGGCGACGTTGGTGGTCCTGCGCTTACGAACGAGCGCGGCCCCGTGAAGACCTTGTCGCCCAAGTGGAAGGAGACGATGCAGACCGCATTCGCTACTGCGGCAAAGCTCGATATGGACATTGGCGTATTCAATGCGCCCGGCTGGGGAATGTCCGGCGGGCCTTGGGTCGAGAACGAAGAGTCCATGCGCCGCTTCGTATCGAGTTCTGCCGTTGTCGAAGGCCCGAAGAAGGACGTGAAGCTTCCGAAACCGAAGTTCGAGTGCGTGTCGTCGAAGGAGTATTGCGACCTGTTTGCGATTGCCTATCCCGTCGGCGAGGATTATGACAGGCGGCTTGAGAAGGCTCAGTCGAACGACGAACTGACGTCGAAGGCAGGCGAGCCAATTGTCGTGGAACTGACTTCGGACGGCGATTTCCGTGCGCAGTCGGCGGAAGCGATGCTGAAAGGCGGCATAATCGCCGGGCGGCTGATTGTCGAAGTGCCGGACGGCGACAGTTGGCGGAAGGTGTGCGACGCGGAATTCAGCCGCGTCAACTATGGCGTGGGCGTCGGGTTCTCGCCGCGCGCACCGATCATCGCGTCGTTCGCGCCTGTGACCGCGAGAAAGTTCCGCGTGACAGTCAAGCCAACGCATACGGACATCAAGAAGGACGGACGGGACGCGCCGAGTTTCATGAGCATTGCCGTGTGCGCCGCGCCACTCGTCGAGCAGGCGTTTGAGAAGTCTCTCGCCAAGATGTTCGAGTCTCCGCTTCCGATGTGGGCGTACTACAAGTGGCCGCAGGAGAAGGACTGCGCAGACGGCACGGCGCTCGATCCGGCAAAGGCCGTGGTGTTGCACGGCAAGATTGCGGAAGACGGAACGCTCGACTGGAATGTCCCGGAAGGGAAGTGGGCGATCTATCGTTTCGGCACGGCTCCAACGGGAACGAAGAACGGCCCCGCCTACGACGATGCGTCCGGCTGGGAAGTCGACAAGATGAGCCGCGAACACGTGATGAAGCATTTCGATTCATATCTCGGCAGGCTCCTTGATGAGACGCCGGATGAGAACCGCAAAGTTATCCGCCACGCAATCCTCGACAGTTACGAGGTCGGCGGGCAGAACTTTACGGACGGGTTTGCGGAAAAGTTCAAGGCATCGTTCGGGTACGATCCGACGCCGTATCTTCCGACGCTCTTCGGAATCGCGGTCGGCAACCGTGCGGACTCCGACCGCTTTCTCTGGGACCTGCGGCGCTTCGTCGCGGACGAGGTGGCCTATTCGTTCGTCGGCGGGCTGCGGAAAGCGTCAAACGCCCATGGACTCGAAACGTGGCTCGAGAACTACGGACACTGGGGTTTCCCAGGGGAGTTTCTGCAATATGGCGGACAGTCGGACGAGGTGGCCGGCGAATACTGGAGCGAGGGGGACCTCGGCAACGTCGAAAACCGCGCCGCCTCCAGCTGCGCACACATCTATGGCAAGCAACTTGTCTGGGCCGAGTCGAACACGGCTGGGTTCAAGCACTATCAGCGCGGCCCCATGGATATGAAGCAGCGCACCGACCGCTTCTTCGCGGAAGGCCTCAACGCGACGATTCTCCACTTCTACGCGCACCAGCCGGACGAGCGAAAGCCCGGCGTGCTCGAAGTGTTCGGCAACGAGTTCAACCGGCACAACACGTGGTTCGACCATATGGATCTCTTCACGGGCTACCTGAAGCGCTGCGGGTGGATGCTGCGACAGGGGCTCAACGTCGCCGACGTCGCGTACTTCATCGGCGAGGACGCGCCCTGCATGACGGGCGTCTGCGACCCCGCGCTTCCCGCGGGGCGCCAGTTCGACTACATCAACGCCGAAGTCCTGACCGAGACGGCGCGCGTCGATGAAAAGGGACGCATCGTGCTCCCGCACGGCACGGCCTACGAAGTGCTCGTCCTGCCGAAGCTCGATACGATGCGTCCGAAGATGGCCGAATGTGTCGAGCGCCTCGTGAACGCAGGCGCGACGGTGATAGGCCCGAAGCCGAAACGCTCACCGTCTCTTGCCGGCCAGCCGCAGAGCGACGCGAAGGTAAAGGAGATTGCGGATCGTCTCTGGGGGGAGGAAGAGTGTAAAGTTGAAAGTGTAAAGTGTAAAGTTAGGAAGTATGGCAAGGGTGTCATAGCCAGCGATATCTCGCTTGACGAAGCACTGAAGATGCGCGGCAGCGAGCCTGACGTCATTTTACACTCTACACTTTACACTTTACATTCTTCACTTGCCTACGCGCACCGCACGATGCCGAACGCGGAAATCTATTTTGTCTCGAACCAAAGTGGAGAAGAAATCCCGGCTGTGGATGTGTCGTTTCGCGTCAATGGCCGTGAGCCCGAATTGTGGGATGCCGCGACGGGCAAGAGCTGCGCGGCCGGTAAATGGCGTGTCGACGGCAATCGCACGGCTGTGACGCTTTCGCTCGCGAAGCACGAAAGCGTGTTCGTGGTGTTTCCGGTGAAAGAGGGGAACGGGGAATGGGAAACGGGGAACGGGTTTAATCCTGTCAAAAGCAGCATCATCCCGGGGCCGTGGATGGTTTCGTTCGAGAGCGATTCGCTTCATCGCGGGCCGAAAGAACCAATTGTGCTTGACAAACTGATCGACCTCTCGACTTCCCCCGACCCGGCGATCAAGTACTATTCCGGCAAGATCGTCTACCGTACGAAGTTCTCCATTGACAATCGCCCGTCCCGTGCGACGCTCGACATGGGGAACGTCGGTGTTACGGCGAAGGTGAAGGTGAATGGGAAGTCTGCAGGCGGCGTTTGCTTTGCGCCGTACCGGCTCGACATTGCGCCGTTTGTCAAGGCAGGCGAGAACGAGCTTGAGATCGAGGTCTGCAACCTCTGGATCAACCGGCTGGTGGGTGATGCGGACATGAAAGACGCACCGACCTGGACGAGCATCAGGCATTGGGATGCCAAGACGAAGCTGCCTGTATCCGGCCTTCTGGGGCCGGTGGGAATTGTCGCGGAGGACAAGGGCCTTCCGTGTTCAAAAAGCATGGATGCCGGATTGATCGCGGTTGATGCGGCAGGTCGCAAAATGCCCGAATCCGTCGAAAGACCTGCGAATCGCCTTGGACGGCGCCAGGTCGGGATGTTCTATTTCCTTTGCCTCGGAGAACACGGAAAATGTGGAGGGCCCTATGACGTGAGCAAGATACTTGCCGCGGATCCGCAGGCGATGCACAAGCCCGAATCCCCGCTTTGGGGGCCGTGGAACGAAACCCACCATTGGGGAGAGCCGCTCTATGGTTATTATTTCTCCCGCGATGAATGGGTCGTGCGCCGTCACATGCGTCTTTTGATGCAGGCCGGGATCGATTTTCTTTTTTTTGATGTTTCAAACGATTTCACCTACGACCAATGTTCGATGACGGTTATGCGCGTCTTGCAGGAATACCACGACGCCGGATGGAAAATCCCCAAAGTGGTTTTCTACACAAACCCCGATGACCGCAGGTCTGCGAAAACCGTCCGACACCTGTACAATAAGATCTACAAACCGGGCTACTGCCGCGACACGTGGTTCATGCTCGAGGGAAAACCGCTTGTTATCGGACGCGAAGCGGCCTGTCCTGAAGAGGCCAGGGGATTCTTTACATACAGGGAAACGCAATGGCCGACCCAGCCGATACGGGACAACGCCTGGCCGTGGATTGATTTCGAGCGCCCGCAGCACATATTCGTCAACAAGCGCGGGGAGCCGGAGTCGGTCAGCGTTTCCGTGGCGCAGCATCCGCAGCTTCGCATGGGTGACAGTGCCATGTACGGCGAGAAAGGGAATCGGGGGCGCGCGTTCCACGGCGGCAGAAACGACACATCGCCCGATGCCTGGAAGCTGGGCGGCAATTTCCAGGAGCAGTTCGAATACGCGATTTCAAACGATGTGCCCGTTGTCATGGTGACGGGATGGAACGAATGGACGATGGGGCGTGGGCAGCGCGGCTCCGATGCGCCGGATCGCCCCATACAGTTTGTCGATTGCGCAAATGGCGAATACAGCCGCGACATCGAAATGATGCGCGGCGGCTATGGTGACAACTACTATATGCAGCTTTGCTCCCTCGTGCGCCGCTACAAGGGCGCTCCCCGTCCGGCTGTGCGCAGGCCGGGCGAGCGGGCCGTCTATGACAACGTGCCCGACGGTGATTTTCATCGCGATGCGCCTGGATATGGCGGCGTGCGCTACAAAAACGACACGGGACGCAGCGCCATCTCGCAGATCGAGGTTTCGCACGACGCGGAGTTCGTCAACTTCCGCATCTCCGCAAAGGAGCCTGTGGACGCATCAAAGCGCAAGGAAGGTGTCTGGATGCGCATATATGTCAACACTGCGGGTTCCGGCGGCTATAGCTTCATTGTCAACAACTATGCCCACTCCGACGGCACGACCAGCATTGCCAGGATAAAGTCCCCCGGCGAAAGTTTGGCGGCGAAGGACATGCCTGGCGTCTCTGCCGACTGGACAATAGAAGACGGCGCTCTTTTGGTGCACTGTCCGCGAAAGGCGCTTGGCATCGACGGACGAAACTTTGAACTCTGGTTCAAGGTTGCTGATTCGAGCGGCAGGCTGCGCAACATTGAAGATTTCTACGACCAGGGCGACGCCGCTCCGCTCGGGCGTCTGAACTATGTCTACAAGGGGATTGACGATGAGATGTAAAAACAGCCTCGCTTTTCTTGCGACGCTTGCGGCCGTCCGTGCGGCGCTTGCGGTCAACCCGATCACCCCGGAAGGCGAGTTCCTTTCCGATCCTGCGCCGAGGGTCGGTGAAGACGGGACATTGCGGCTGTTCGGCTCTCGTGATGCACCTGAGTACGGCGCGATATGGTGTTCGCACTACAATGACATCTACGAGACGCGCGATATGGAGCACTGGAAGATACTCAAAGGCGTCCTTTCTTCTAAGGGCGAGACGGATGGTATCCCGGAAACAGACCTGTTGCTGTTCGCCCCCGATGGGATTTTTGTGAATGGCCAATGGGCGGTTTTCTACTGTACCCAGGATGACAAGCATGTCGAGGGAGTGGCTGTCTCCAATACGCCGGAGGGGCCGTTCAAGTCGCTTTTCACATATCCGTGGGCAAACCAGATCGACCCTTCGATCTTCCGCGACGGCGATGGCAGACTCTACTATACCTTTGGCCAGTTCGACATGAAAATGTGCGAACTGAAGCCCGATTTGAGCGGTTTTGTTCCGGGAACTTTGCGCGATAACGTTGTGAACGAAGAACAACATGGTTTCCACGAGGGTAGCCAGCTCTTCAAGCGCGGGGATATGTATTACCTCGTCTTTGCCGACATCTCCCGCCGTTTGCGCCCAACTGCAATCGGCTATGCAACTGCGAAATCCCCCTACGGCCCCTATACCTACCGGGGCGTTATAGTGGACAACTACGGGTGCGATCCCAAAACATGGAACAACCATGGCGGCGTGGCGGAATACAACGGCAAATGGTATGTGTTCTACCACCGCTCCACCAATGGAGAGGGATGGCTTCGCAAGGCTTGCGTGGAAGAGATACATTTCGATGAAGACGGCTTTATCGCCGAAGTCGAGCAGACTTCCCACGGCGCGGGACCGCTTCTCGATCCTTTTGTCGAGACGCCGGGAAGAATTGCGTGCGTCATGTCCGGGAACGCCCGCATTACGACGGAAAAGGATGGACATGAGCATTTGACGGGCATAAAAACAGGGGACATGGCCACATGGCGCTATTTTGACTTTAAGGAGCCTGCTGACAAGCTGACGCTTGTCGTAGTTCCCACAGGCGGAGGCGTAGTGGAGCTTCGCAACGGTAGAGGCGAGACTTTTGGCCGTGCACTGATTCCCAGCGGGGACGGCAAGACGCCGGTAGAGGTGAAGATGCCGCTCTCGCGCACTTTCCCCGCCGGGCGGAACGCCGTTACGCTCGTCTTCACAGACGGAAGGCGCTGGGGTGGGCGCATGCCGGGCGAGTTGTATTCTCTAGAATCATTTACATTTAAAAACAAGCTATGAAAGCGACAATGCTAATTATCGTGGCCGCCGTGGCGTCTCTTGCCGCTTTGGCAGCCGAGGTGACGGAAGACGAAGCCCGGGAGGCCGTTTGTGGCTGGGCGGCGCTGAAGGAGGCTTTGACGGGCGTGACGCGCTTCAGCGCGTCCGAAATCTCGGGCGTCAAGGCCTGTTCCGGCAAGGACGGGAATGGAACATATTACGTCGTATCGTTCGCGGGCGGGGGCTTTGCTGTCGTGTCGGGCGACACGGACATGGAGCCGATCCTCGCCTATTCGGCTGAAGGCGAGTGGGTGGACGACGAGACAAAGAACCCGCTGATGGCGATGCTTGGCCTCGATGTCGCCGCCGCTAGTTCGGGGAACGGGGAATCCTCCTTCGCTAAAGCTACTGAGGACAAACGGGGAACGGGGAACGGAAAGAGAAAGCTGGCGGCATCGGCTGTTTCGGCTGCGGTCGAATCGAATGCGGCGAAGCGCTGGGCGAAGCTGAAGAACGCGGCCGCAGCGGCTGGCGCGGGGACGAAGAAGACGACGCTGCTGGCCGCGTCGGTCACGTCGAAGACCGATGCCGAAATGTCCGCCGCCGACCTTCGCGTCGCGCCGCTCATTCAGTCGAAATGGGGCCAGGGCGATGTCGGCGGCTCGCCGTGCTACAACAGCTGCACGCCGCTCAACCGCGTTTCGGGATGCGTCGCCACGATGGCCGCGCAGATCATGTACTACCACAGATGGCCGCAGAGCAACGTGACATTCGGGAAGAAAAACCGCTTCGGCGCGGACAGGTGGAGCTACGGATACGGTGCGAACAGCGGGCGCGCGCAGGTCGAGGTCGAAAGCGGCACGTTCGGCTACTACGAAGTGTGGGCGAACGAACTTCTCGACGGTGACGGTAGCGGCAGACGAACGCTCAACGGCAACAACATAAACGGCTACCAGTCCACGACGGCGCAGGCCGCGCAGTCAAGATACAGCTGCGACCTTACGCCGTGGGAACCGGCTTTCGGCGGTACCTACGACTGGGAAAACATGGTGGATAGTCCGGCGGCGGCCAGCAGCGCCGGAACGCTGACCGAGGCGAACCGGCTGGCCATCGGGCATCTCATGCGCGACGTCGGAGTCACCGTGCCGATCCGCTACGAACTCGGCGGCGGCGAAGGGTCCGCGCACGCGGCGCTTGCGCTGTCGCTCGTCGACACGTTCCAGTACGCTGACGCCGTGTTCAAGTCCGGCGTTGACGCGGACGTGTTCCGGAACGGCATTCTCGCGAACCTCGACGCGAAGCTGCCTGTAGGCGTCACCGTCCCCGGGCATGCAATCGTCGCGGACGGCTACGGCTATGCAGACGGCGTCCTCTACGTTCACTTCAACATGGGCTGGAACGGCACGGGCGACGCCTGGTACATGCCGCCGGTCATCTACGAAGGCGCGGCGATCCGCAGCGAAGGCTACAACACCATCAACACGCTACTCTACAACATCCGTCCGCAGGGCGACGAGGCGGACAGCATTGTCTCTGGACGCGTCCTCGATCCGGACGGAAATCCCGTTGCCGGGGTCACGGTCTCGGCGGGAGGGTCGCGCTTCTGCGCGACCGACGCGAACGGCATCTACTCCCTTTTCCTTCCGGAGGGCGATCACGACATCTCCGCGGCAGTCGGATCGTCGGTCGCGCAGACGAACCTGACCGTCGCCGCGACGACCAACCCGTACATCTACAAGGACGCCGTGCGCAGCGAGGGCGTCGATGGACGCTCAACTTCGCTTGGCAACGTCTGGGGCGTCGATCTCGTGCTGCCGGAGCCGAGCGAGTCGAATCTGGACTGGATCGACGAGACGGCGGACACGACGAGGCAGACGGGCTCGTGGTCGGGCGACTTTGCGTGGAACGCCGAGACGAAGCGCGGCGGAATTGCCGGGCAGTGCGAGTTCACGCCGACCGTTCCATCCGGCGGCAATCTCGTGAATCTTTCCGTCGATGTGGCGATCCCCGAGCTGGAAGACGGCGTCACGCCCGGCGCCGATGCAATCACAGCCATACAGATTGGCACGAACGGCTCGTTCCAGGTGTGGACTGCATCTGGATGGGTGGATGTCGCGGCGGAGGGCGTGACGCCGACGGTGGACACGGACTACTCTTTCTCGCTCACGCTGGACTACCGCGTCAAGCTCTTCTCGCTCTCGCTGGTAGACGGCTTCTCGGCCCTTCCCCTTGCGGCAAAGGACGGCACGACGCAGTTCCCGTTCGCCGTTTCGGATTCCACGTCGGTTTCGTCGGTGGAGTTTGTCGGCGAGGGGACTCTCGCGGCCATTCGCGGCTGCTATTTCACGGTCGAGGGGTTTGAAAAGGGCGAGGAGGTCGTCGTCAAGGATTCGGCGAGCGTCATATTGAGCGCCGCGCAGGCTGCGTGGCTGAACGGACTCGGCGACAAGGCGTCCGTGGCGGGCAAGGCGGCGAGTGTTTCTGCGGACGACTTCGGCAAGGCGTATCTCCTCAACCTCGACATCACGCAGGACGGCTTTGGCTACACGTTCAATGTCACGGGCATCGAGGTTGGCGAGGAAAGCGTCGCCATCGCCGTCTCGCTCCAGCGCACCTGCGCGGTGACGGATTGGCTGAGCGGAACGGATGCCCCGATCAACGGCGTTCTGAGGTTCTACGGCGCGGCGACGATGGAGGCGTTCAAGACGGCGGCATCGCCGCTCGGAACGGCGACGCTTTCCGACGACGACTTCTCCGAGGGCGAGACGGCCACCGCCGAAATTCCGCTTTCCGGCGAAACCCCGCCCGTGTTCTTCAAGGCAAAGATAGAGGAAAGGTAGGAAAATGAAAAAACTGGCGTTTGTTCTGGTGCTGGCGGCTGGTGTCGCCGCTGGGTTCGCCATCGGGCGAAAGTGCGCTGGCGGGTCCTGCGTGGCGAACGCGGCGAGCGAGGCGGTTGCGCCTTCGGGCTTGGCGCGAGAAAAGGTCGATGAGCAAATCTCCGAATTGAAGCGGCATCTTGCGGAGGCGGAGAAGGAGATACAGCGACTGCATGGACTTGTCGCTCGGGCGTAAAACGCCGTCTCGAGTGCGATGGACCGTATGGAGAAGGGGCCTGACGGCGTGGTGGCGATTTCGGTCGCGACAAACGCCGACATTGTGGCGGAGCTGCATAAGCAACTGCCGGAAGATGCATTTGTCGCCGCGACGAATGCGTTCGAGCGGATGAAGGCCGCCAACGCCGAACGTGCCAAGGGACGCCGGGAATATCTCGCGTCGCTTGACGTTTCCTCGTTCTCCGCGAAGGAACGCGAGAACCACAGGAAGTTCATGGAACTGTTCGACCGGCGGGAGAAGGCCAAGGCTAAGATGAAAGGCGGCATTCCAGACCCGAGTGCCATTCAGGAACTGATGGAAGCAGAGCTTGAGATGGCCCCAGTCGCAAAGGCGGAGCGGGGCGCCCTCGCCCGCGAACTGGCGCGTGAACTTGGCTGTTCGGGCGAGGACGTCGATACGGTGCAGGAGGCGATTGGAAACATCTTCGACTGCACCAGCGGCGGCGGGCTTGGAGGCATGGAGGATATTATGGAAGCCGGAGGCGTTACGCCGGGAGTTGGAATCGAAACTAAAATGGAGGTGATTCAACTATGAAACACATGTATATTACCGTTGTCCTTATTGTCCTTGCGATTCTGCTTGCTCCGTTCGGCGTCGGATTAGCGGCGGACCGTCCCGACCCCAGGTCCCGGGAGTTCGTCGAACCTGTGCGCATCGTCGCCAAGTCGGAAAGTCCGGCCGACGCCGATACCTTGCTTTGGCCGGGGTTCGGACAGGTGCCGGAGGGACGGTTTCTTGAGGGCTGCGGGCCGGTCTTGACGAAAGGCGACTGGCTGATTCTCGATTTCGGGCGCGAGCTTCACGGCTCGCTTCAGATCGGGAGCGGCCATAAGAGCGGACGCAACGGGCGGGTGAGGGTGCGATTCGGGGAGTCCGTCTCCGAGACGATGTCGGAGCTGAAGGGGACTTCGGAAGGCGCGACGGCCACGAACGACCACGCGATACGCGATGACGTCGTGCTTCTTCCGTGGCTCGGACGCCGCGAAATCGGCGAGACGGGGTTTCGCTTCGTCCGCATAGACAACGCGGGCGACGGCCCGGTGCAGCTCGAGTACGTCCGCGCCGTGTCGGTGATGCGCCCTATGAAGTGGCTTGGCGCGTTCCGCTGCTCCGACGAACGGCTGAACCGCGTGTTTGAGACGGCGGCGCGAACCGTACACCTCTGCTGCCAGGACTACATCTGGGACGGCATCAAGCGCGACCGTCTCGTCTGGATGGGCGACACGCATCCAGAAACCAAATCAATTCTTGCCGTGTTTGGCGCACAGTCCGTCATTCCTGATACACTTGACTATGCCGCCGCCACCACTCCGCCTGATACGGCGTGGATGAACAACATGTCCACCTACACGCTATGGTGGATTCGCAACCTCGCCGAATGGTACCGTTTCACGGGCGACAGGGCATATCTGGAGAAACACGCCGACTATCTCGCTAAGACGGTTCGGCATGTCCTCAACACGATCGGCGACGATGGCATGTGGAAGGCCGACACATTTCTCGACTGGCCGACCCAGGGCGACAAGACCGCCGCCTCCGCCGGAGCGCAGGGACTTCTCCTGATGGCTCTCGATGACGCCGCGTTTCTTCTTGAAGAGATTTCCTCTCTCCAACTCCAACTCAAAACTCCAACTTTCCCCAATCCTGCAAATCCCGTTAATCCTGTCCAAGAAAAACTCGCCGACGCCCGCGCCCTTGTCGCATCTACGCATCCCGACCCCCGTGGCGTCAAGACTGCGGCGGCAATGCTCGCGCTGTCGAAACTGCGCGAACCGAAGGAGATGTTCGGCGCGTCGTTGGGGCTGAACGGCCACACAGGAGTTTCGACATTCTACGGCTACTACATGCTGGAGGCGATGGGCGCGGCGGGTGAGACGCGGCGAGCGCTCGACACCATGCGCGACTACTGGGGCGGGATGCTCGACATGGGCGCGACCTCGTTCTGGGAGGACTTCGACCTTGCGTGGACAAACAGCGCGTTCCGCATCGACGAAATGCCGGTTGCCGGAAAGAAGGACGTCCACGGCGACTTCGGCGCGTACTGCTACAAGGGGTTCCGCCATTCGCTCTGCCATGGCTGGAGTTCCGGGCCTGCGGCGTTCTGCATCGAGCATGTGCTAGGCATCAAACCTCTCGACGTCGGTTGCAAGACGATCGATGTGAAGCCAAACCTTGGCGATCTCGAATGGGCGGAGGGCGCGATGGCGCTTCCCGGCGGGTATCGTATAGAAGTCCGCGTCGAACGAACGTCCAGCGGCTCGTTGCGCACGCGGATCAATGCGCCGGAAGGCGTAAAGGTTGCCGATGAAATGATTGGAGCGACTGAATGAGTAGAGGTCGTAGAGGTTGCCGTTTGCCGTCTGGCGTAAAAAATGTCTGGGTCGGCGTCGAGCTCGCATTCTCTTCGCAGCGCGACATTCTTTTCGGAATCAGCGATTACGCCAAGCGCAACGCGTTTTGGAGACTTGCCATCGCCAATGGCGACCGGAATGCGCCTTGCTTATGGCCTACGGAATCCGTTCCTCCGGATGGGATTATTACCACGATCCCTCTTTCGGCTGAAGTTGCGGATTTGGACATTCCCATTGTAGTCATTGGCGCTAGGGAAAAATGGCTTGGCAGGAGGCAGCGCAATCTTGCGTTCGTGCGCAACGACGACTGGGCGATCGGCAATGCGGCTGCGCGAAAATTTGTTTCCAGCCGACTTTATGCGTCGTTTGGTTTTGTGGGCAGCAATATCAAGACCTATTGTCCGCAGTTGCGCGAGGAGGGATTTCGCGCGGGCCTTGAAAAAAGGCGCGCCAGAGACATACGGTCATACGACCAGAAAGGGCACATGGACGGATCGTCGGCGGATATGGTCCTGCTGGGCGACTGGTTGGAGAATCTTCCGAAGCCGGCAGCGGTTTTCGCCGTCCATGATTTGAGGGCGACGCATGTAATAGCCGCCGCCAACGAGCGGGGATTGCCCATTCCGGACAAATTGTCCGTCATTGGAGTCGACAACGACGAGGTTTTGTGTGAATTGACGGATCCGCCTCTTACCAGCATTTCCCCCGACCATGTCCAGACGGGCCGGCTTGCTGCATTTGCCCTCGACGCATTGTTCAAAAAGGTGGCGAAAATTCCTCAAACGCGCAAGGTTGGCGGATTCGAGATTGTGGAACGCGACACGACAAGCTCGGCCACTCCGTCAGGGAACTTGGCAAAGGAGGCGATGGCGTTCATACGGCAGAACTTCAAGGCTGGAATAGGGGTCGAAGACGTGATGAGCAGCATACCGGGCCGTTCTCGTCGTCTTCTGGACATGCGCTTCCGCGAAATGTACGGATGCTCGCTGCACGAGGCGATCTTGCGCGTACGCTATGCCGAGCTCAAGCGCAGGCTCGTTCGGTCGAAGGCTCCGATTGGCGAGCTGATGCGGTCGTGCGGATTCTCCGACCTCTCGAACGCCAAGCGCGCCTTCAAGTCCCGTTTCGGAATGTCCATGCGCGAATGGCGCGAAAGAGGCGGCGTATAAGCCTCTGTCGTGCCGCCGTGGGCGTTCGGAAAGAAACGCCGGAACGGGAGAGGGACACGTACGCCGAGCAAAACTCGGCTGGAATAGCATAATGAAAGGAGTCTGCACTGTAAAGAAGTCGGCATACAGTTAGGAAGGCGGGGCGTGCAGAGCATCCCCCACTCCACCTCTGCGAACTCTGCGCCTCTGCGTTAAACATCATCCCCATCATCCCCATCCCCAACATCCCCATCCCCATCCTCCCCATCCCCATCCTCTTCCTCGCCCTC
This sequence comes from Kiritimatiellia bacterium, assembly GCA_045545855.1. GTDB lineage: Bacteria > Verrucomicrobiota > Kiritimatiellia > RFP12 > UBA1067 > UBA1067. The sequence continues at coordinate 18,282 of JAZQBR010000020.1, forward strand.
TTCCTCCCCATTTTCCTCTTCGTCATCGTCCCATGCGCTGACCCAATATTTGCCGCCGCAATGCGGCAGGCCCTCGCAACAGCCATCATACTCGCACGTGCGGCACAGGCCAAACCCTCTATAACTCATACCTCGCCTCCTTGATTCCATCTGGGGCCGCCGACACCTGCTTCGGCTTTTTCGGCCGGCGGGGCGGTGCATCCTCGGCGAGAGCGTCCCGCCACGCCAAACTCACCCCCAAATTCCTTTTAGCGGCGCGTCCGTGCGGGAAGAAGCTCGACCCTGCCAGAGGGGGTAGCCTTTGCCCACGGGGCGTCTGTAAGTTGCCTTGCGCATTACTTGAACTTGGGGTCTATGTCGATTGTGTTGACCTGGACGGCCTTGTTTTCGGAGGTGTCGGTATTGACAGGCGAGACTGTCGTATCGTGAAGTATCGCGACGCCGGGGATGCCAATCGCCCAGACCGTTGTACGGGTGCCGTGGTCGCTTTGGCCCATGCCGCCGCAGCCCGACAGCGTCCCGGCGGCGAGCCCGCCGATAATCCAAAGCGCGACGGCGGCAAGCATTTCCGTTGGTGAACGGGCCGCCTGGTAGTCGGCCCCTACCGATGCGGGCCGCCCGGTGGTCGGCCCCTACCGTGCCGCGTTGGCACCGGTTCCCCCGAACATGCCCCCCCGCGTCGGTAGGGGCCGCCCACCGGGCGGCCCGTGTATTTGAGAATGGCAACGGCAAAATGGAGACGCGGCATCTTGCCGCGTTGAGAAGGGGGAGGCAACGCGGCTGGGAGCCGCGTCTCCAAAGGGGGTGGTTACCGAAGTCGGAGGCCAAGCGGGCTTAGGGAGACAAAGGGCTATGACAAC
>JAZQBR010000021.1:0-6473 GCA_045545855.1 Kiritimatiellia bacterium
GCCAAGGAGTTGTCATAGCCCTTTGTCTTCCTAAGACCGCTTGGCCTCCGACTTCGCTGTCACTTGGTGGCGGTGTCACTCAGGTGTTTTCATGGCATTGCCATCGGGTGCCGCGCCGGCCTGGCGTCTTACTCTTTCTGCCGCGCGGCAGTCCAGGAGGTTTTAAGGACTTCGGACTTCAGACTTCGGACTTCCAGGGCCACTAGCCACCAACGACCAACGACTAACCACTAACGACTAACGACTAACCACTAACAAAGGAGGAAAAACAAATGAAGACACCAACAAAACGAACAGCGCACCGCCTCGCTGCGGCGCTTGCAATCGCTCTCGCGTTCGCAACAGGCGGCGCATGGGCGGCAACGCGCTACTGGACAGGGGCGGGTGATACCATCTGGAACAATACAGCGAATTGGGAAGGGGGTAATTATCCTGGAACCGATGAGGTGTATTTTCAAAACAACAAATTCGATCCGAAGTTCACTGGTGAAAACGGATCGGTTATAACATTCTCTGGTTCCTTCTCGGTCTGGAGAACGCGCCTTCGCGGCGCGGGGACGGAACAGGCACCTTTGGTTTTGCGCGCTACCGATCCGGATTTCGGCCTTGATTTTGGATCGAGCGTCGGGATTATCGTGGCAGATTCGAACGGTAGCGGGTATCTTCGCATCGAATCCGGAAGATATCCAATCAGTGCCGGCATTCGCATTGGAGAGAACGCAACATACCAAGGGGGGCTTACCGTTACTGGCGGAGCCGTTCTACAGGCCAAAAACGGCAATATGGACATACAGAACGGCAAAGTGGTTCTTGACAACGGCACAATCGAAATCAGCAAGACGGGCAAATATGTCAGCCTTGGCAATGTGGCCGAAGGTTGCGAACTGTACCTTGAAAATGGAGGCGTGTTGACAACAAGCCTCATTTATGATGGCAATAAAGGCAAGACTTCCACAGTGCTTTTCAACGGCGGAACGCTAAAGGCGAACGGCGTGTATGGCACCTCGTGGCCGGCGATTATCGCGGACAAGGCAAACATCACCGTCAATGTCGGTGCCAACGGCGGTACAATAGACGCTTCCGGGTTCAACATCCAAGTCGCACGCCCCATTGGACCGGAAGGCGCGAACGACGGCGGCATGACGTTCAAGGGCGGCGGCTCCGTCTCGCTCAAATACGCCAACACCTACACGGGTGCGACGAAGGTCGAGCTCGGCACGAAGATAATCGCAACGACTGCTGATGCGAAGGCGTCCGTTCTCGGCAACCTCGTCGTCACGGGCGTCGCGGCGGATGGCGACTACTATGTGTTTGAATACAGCGGACTTACCGATGAAGATGTCGCAGGCGCGACCATCACCCACAGCGGCGCGGCGGGCACGACGATCACCCGCGACGGCAACCTGATAAAGGTCCACTATGTTGCGCCTGCGGTTGACCTCGGCTGGAACGGCGGCGACGCGGCGTGGGCGACGGCCAACGCCTGGACGAACGCGACTGGCACGGCGAAGACCTGGACGGACGGCAACTACGCCGTGTTCGACGACGCCTCCACCGTCACGCTCGGCGCAAACGCCACGGCGGTCGCCGCCACGTTCAACGCGGACACGACTGTTGCGGTGGGCGGCGGCACACTCACCGTCCCGACGGTCACCGTCGCCTCCGGCGTCTCCGCCACGATCGCCGCGCCCACGGCGGGCGCGCTCGAAAAGACAGGCGCGGGAACGCTGACGCTCGGCTCTTCGCGCACCGATGCGACGACGCTAACCGAGGGAACGCTTGTCGCAAATGCTCCTATTGGCACGCTTGTGTTCGGAACGGACCATCCCGTCACATTCGACTACTGCGGACAGACGCTTTCGACGATACCCGCGAGCGCTGTCGGCGGCGGTGACGTGACCCTGAAAAACGGAACGTTCGGCTCATCAATCAATGTCAACATGAACAGCGGCTCGTTGCGCGTCGAGGGCGACAGCACAGTCGTGAATTGCAGCGAGTTCAACGTGGGACCGTCAGACGGATCGTCGTCGGCAAGCTACGTCCAAATCGGGGGAATGTTTAACGCAGGATGGCACTTTAGGGACAGGTGCGGTGATTTCATCATGACAAATGTCACAATTACTGCCAGCAAGAACTATGAAGTCGGCAGTAGCCCCGCGGCAACACGAGGCCGCATGATATTGTCCGGCGGTTCAGCTTCCATTGTCGGCAACTTTAATGTATTTAACGGCGAGTTGGAGATAATGAACGAAACAGTTGAGGTCGCAGGTTCAGTCAACATGGGCTCCGACGGCAATTCCGGCTTGATTACACTGCAGTCCGGCGGCACGCTGACGACAAAAGTCATTCAAAAATACGGAACTCCAGCTTCTGCGACGGTTCTTTTCGACGGCGGAACTTTGAAGGCGAATGCCGAGAATGCCAACGGACTAGTCAGAAACGAGGCAATACTTTCTATCCAGACTAGTGCGAACGGCGGCACGATAGATGCGGCGGGTTATGCGGTCACCGTTCATAGGGAGATTGAGAACAAGTCCGGCGAATCGGGCGCAATGACCTACAAGGGCGGCGGTAAGGTGACGCTCACGGCTCAGCCTACATACACAGGCGTCACGACGGTAGAGGTAGGCACGACGCTCGTCGTCCCGGAGGCTATCGCGGGCGAGAAGCTCGCGTTCACGATTCCGGACGGACTGGCAAAGGGCGTCTACGAGGTCGTGCGCGTTTCGGGCAGCAGCGTGTTTGCCGACAATGTGCTGAATGGCGCGGCGCTCCCGCAAGACGAGAATGCGCAGTTCAGGCTCAACGCGGACAGGACGGCGATCGTCTGCGTTTACGGTTATGAGCAGGGCGAAATCGCATATATCGGCGGCAGCGGCGGAGACTTGAGTAACCCGGACAACTGGACTACGGGCGTCGTGCCGACGAGCGGCGAGGTGACGTTTGATTTTGCGGCGGCGACGACGCTCTTCGTAGGCGACACGTTCCGCGCTGACACGATTACGATACCTACTTCGTCTGCGGTCGTCACGATCGGTGCGGGCGACCTTCACCTCTCCGGTTCGCTCACCAACGCCAACCGCCTCGCCATCGCGCAGGACGCATCGCTCACGGTTGATGGCGACCTCGTGGTCGGCAACGGGCAGGGGACGTTCCTCTATTCCAACGAGGGGACTGTGACCGTCGGCGGAAACGCGGTATGCAAATCGGGTACGACAGCCAAGCAGTATGATGTCATCACGGCAAACACGGAGCCAATCAAGGTGGGCGGTTTCTTGCTCGACAGAACAGACGGGCGTGTCTACTTCAGACTTGAATCCAATAGCGCCGACGGCACAACTCCCGGCAAGTGGGTCGTCGGCGGCAATGGATTCAAGTTTCTAAATCCCTTCGGCGAAAAGCAGACGCGTTTCTATATCCAGCACAACCAGGTCACGCTCTATTCTTCGGCTGATTGGACGCTCCAAAATACCGGATTAAATGGTACGACATGGGGCGATTTGCAGTTGACGGCCGACTCAGACACATCGCTCACAATCGACACGTCCGATTACAGCGATTCGACGGTCAAGCGCACGGTCACGCTCGAAGGGCGCATCTTGGCTGCCGCCGATGTCACTATCGCGGGCTGCGGAACGGTTATTGTCGCCACGACCGGTTCGCACGCCAGTCTTTCCGAGGACAATGCGAATACCTACATCGCCTCCGGCACGACGCTTGCCGTGACGGACACGGCGACGCTGAAGATCGCCGCCGGCAAGAAGATCGCCGGCGAGGGCACGATTTCGCTTGCGTCGGGGACGACGCTCGCGGTGGAAAGCTCCGGCAACACCATTGCGCTCTCCAACTTCATCGTGCCGGGCCTCGCGCTGCCTGAAACCGGCACGGCGACGCTGCGCATCGACGGCACGCGCCTCAAGGGCGGCGAACACGTCATCCTCGAAAACGCCCCCGCTGGCGCGGCAGAGCATCTGGTCCTCGACATGAACAGCCCCGCGCTCGACAGCCGCCGCGCTTCGCTCTCGGTCGTTAACGGCAAACTCGTCCTCAACGTCCAGCCCTCCGGCCTGATAATGATCTTCAGGTAAGTTGGGAATGTGAAAATGTGGAAGTGTTGCCAATAACCAATACCAATTACCAATCCTCCTTCGCCAAAGGCTACGGAGGATAAATTGGAAATTGGCAACATTGGCATTGGCAACATTTCCACATTGGCAACATTCAAAATTCCCCCGGAGAGCGGCATGAATCTGACGCGGCGAGAGTTTTTGAAGGAGTCGATGGCGGCGCTAGGTTTTCTGGCGCTGCCGGGGACGCCGATGTTCGCCGCGCCGCTCGGCTGGAAAACAAAGAAGAAACCGAATCTTGTCCTTGGCATCCTGAGCGACACGCATCTGATGGTCGAATGGGACGGGAAGTCGCTCTACCGTTCGATGACGCTCGACTACATCCGGAATGCGTTCAGGCTTTTCAAGGCGCGGGGCATCGACGCTTTCCTGCATCTCGGCGACGCCTCGCACCGTGGGGGCGTACGCGAGTGGGAGTTCCATACGGAAGTTTTCGACGACGTGTTTGGTACGCGCGGCGCGCCGCCAAAGATATTCGTCGTCGGCAACCACGAACTCTACGGCGACGACGGTCACCATATCCGGGGAGTCTATCCCGATCCGAAGGTCTGGAAGGAGCGGGCGATATGCGCCGATATCGCGCGCCACTACAAGGCCGTATGGGGCGAGCCGTATTCGGAGTTCTTCCACAGGGAGGTCAAGGGCTACCACTTCTTCTGTCGCCACTGGGTCGATGACCACATCGAGCAGAAGGCGCTCCACGAGGATGCGTTCGCGGAATACATCCTCTCGAAGGCTGGCGACTTCTCTTTGCGCGGGACGAAGCCGTTCTTCATCCTCTCGCACAGGCGGCACCACGGCAATTTCTGCAACGCGCTGAAGGAGTTTCCCAACGCCATCGGCTTCTGCGGCCATTGGCACCACAGCAACGCGGACTGGAAGTCAATCTACTACGAATGGGGCACCATCGGCGGGTACTTCCCGAACATAGCGCTGGGCTCGTGCCGCTACGACGGCGGATGCGGGATGTATCCGCCGAGCGACATCAACTTGCCGGAGGACCCCGTCAGCTTCAGAAGCACCGAGCTGCCGTCCCGTCAGGCGATGATCGTGAACGTCTTCGACGACATGGTCGTCTTCGAGCGGCACGAGGTCGCGCAGGGCGGCAAGCTCGGGGCGGACTGGGTGCTTCCGCTTGGCGACTTGAAGCCGCGTCCTGCCCCGCATCCGTTCTCCCACAACGAGCTCAAGAAGGTCATCGGCGCACCGGAGTTCGGGAAGAAGGCGAAACTGGCGGTGACGAGGGCTTCGACGGTGCTGCCCGACCCGAACGACCCGGAGAAAAAGCCGCCGAAGCCAGACTCCAACGCCCCGAAGACCGCGTGCGTCAGAATAAAGATTCCGATGGCAGACGGCAATCCGCGCTGCCGCGTCTATGCCTATAACGTGGTGGTCGTCGGCGACGATCCGAAGGAGAGATATTTCAAGAGCGAATATTTCAGCGGCGTCAACCTCGGCATCGGCCACGAGCCGAACGGGGGAGTGACGACCGTGGACATACCTGTTGCGGAGCTGCCTAAGGGCAAGAAACTGACAATCGCCGTGCGGCCGGTCTCGTCTCTCGGCACGAAGGGCAAGGCGATTGCGACGAAGTTCAAGGCGTGAGCCATGCAACCAGACAAACATACAGAAATGAATGAAACACATGAATAAGAAATTGTGGAACTGTGGAAATATGAAATTATGGAAATATGGAAATGGCAGGGTGCTGGCAACATTGGTTGTTAGCATACTTGCATATTTGCATACTTCCACATTTGCATATTCTGCGTCGTTAGACGCAGCCGTCTGGCGCGGAGAGACGGCGTATTTCGCGATACCCGAGACACTGCTGGACAAGGCGGCAAGCCTTGCCGGAATGGATACGGGCAAGGATGTCTCGCTGACGCTTCTCAAATTCGACGAGGTGAAGAGCGATTTCATCTCCATGATCAAGAAAAGCGAGGTAGTCGATCATAGGGGTGTCCCCGATATCTGCCGCGAATGGAAGACAGGCGACGCGGCGAAGCCGACGATGGTCAAGATCGCCGCCAGCCCCGATGCGAAGCCGGGCACTTACACCTTCGGGCCGCTGTCGCTCACTGTAATCGACCGTGTGTTGCCGCCGGCTAAGGACTGGAAATACTTTCTCGACATTTGGCAGCACCCGTGGGCTGTGTCGCGCTTCTTTGGCGTGGAGCCGTTCTCGAAGGAGCACTTCGTAAAGATGGAGCCCATCTACCGTGCGCTCGCCGAGTGCGGCTGCAAGGCGCTTACCGTCACGCTCCTCGAAGTCGGATCGTAGCCATGTCGTTCTGTGAGCCAAGGAGTTGTCATAGCCCTTTGTCTTCCTAAGACCGCTTGGCT
>JAZQBR010000022.1:0-4119 GCA_045545855.1 Kiritimatiellia bacterium
CTTTCCTGTTTGGTGGTTAGCACTTCGTATTATACCGAAGATCGAACTTGAAAGGCAACGCTCTTTCCCTAAAATCGGCTTGAAAACGCGCAGGCCGTCGCAATGCCTCGCTAGCGAAGAAAAAATTGGGGAACCTCCAAATTTATCTACCATATAGCCATTCCCCATAAAATGTGATATAATATCCGCGAAGAATGAGGTTCACTATGAAGACCGCAGACAAACAATGCAGGAGGTTGTATATGAACATGGAGAGCAGGATGAAGAGTTTTCTTATGCGCTTGGTCGCTTGCGCGGCTGTTGGATTCGCAGCGTTTGCCGCCGAGGCGGCCGTGTCGGTTCGGCTGTTGTTCGTCTATGACGCAGGAGCTGCGGACTACCTTAGCCAGAACAGTTTGGACGCCTATTCGGTTGCATCGTCGTGCGTCACGCAGATGAACAATGTCCTTGCGAATTCACGCTTGACCGGCACTGACAACCTGACGCAACAAAGCAACGACTATTTCTCATACACGCTCGCCGGCGTCACGACCGTCCAGGCACGCAACTCGAAGACCGCGACGGCCTGGAGCCAGGCATACAACGTAGTGCTCGGCAATACGGCGGAATCAGACGTCTCGATGGACGGCCTCCTCGAAGAGCGTGCACGCTATGCCGCCGACATCATCGTTATGCTCATTTACCGCTCTGGCGGCGCGGACGGCAACTCGACGCCATATCAGGGAACTGACGCGGAATATGCAGTCAATTTCGCCGGCAAGGCCGTGAGTGTCGTGGATGTGGAAATGGCCGTCGCGGAAGGTTCCGGCGCGTTCGGCGCGTTCCAGATTTGCTCTCACGAAGTTGCGCACACGCTTGGCTGCGGACACTCCGATACGCAGGACACCCAGTCGGGCCAGCAATCGTCCTCGTATTCCTTCGGCTACCAGTTCAAGTATCCCGGCGACCAGAACTACACGCTCTACCAGAACAATTCCTATCAGGCATGGTGGGGTTGCACCGTCATGGCCTACAAGGAGCATTTCTTCAAGAACCCCGACGGCACGTTCATGACACGCGCCGAAGCGCTTGCCGAAACAGGCTGGACTGCGGCAGACGAAGAGGTGAAATTCTGGGACAACACCGAAGAAGGTTACAGCGGCTACGGAAAGGGCGTATTCAACTACTGCAACATGCTCCCGTATTTCTCATCTCCCGACCTGTGCTTTGTTACGATGAATTCGAGCGCGGCGACGGTGGTTCCGACAGCGTGGGCTACGGCGCACTATGACGCTGGCACATACGTGCCGATGGGCGACGCGACGCACAACAACCGCCAGGTGCTTATTGACAACTGCGGCTACGCGAGCCGCTGGCATTTGGGCGTCAAGTTCACCAAGGCGGGCGACGCCTCCGTCGTAAACGGCAAGGCCGACAAGATTACTCTCTCATCCCTCTCCGACAACTGCTCCGTCTATTACACCACCGACGGCACAGAGCCGACGAAGACAAACGGCACGCTCTATTCCGCACCCATTTCCCTGGCGCAGACAACAACAATCAAGGCGAGAAGCTACGACGCGAACGACAACGCGGGCGATGTGTTCACGAGAGAATATTCCGTTCTCCCCCTCGCCGCCGCTCTCGGCAATACGGAACTCGCCTGGACGACTTCCTCGCCCGCATGGTATGTTGATAGCGGCGTCGCCAGAAGCGGAGTAATCAACTCAGACGGTGTTACTTCGACGCTTTCTACTGTCATCACCGGCCCAGCGACGCTCTCGTTCGAATACAGGACGGAACTCATGGATTCTGACGTGTTCAACGTTACGGTCGGCTCGGAGAGCGTTTTTACCGCCACCGACTACAATTCTGATTGGCGCTCGTCTGGAGAAATCTCCATCCCCGAAGGCACTCAGACGGTCACTTTCTCCTTCACCGTCAATTTCTACATGGCAATGAACAACGCCGCCGTGCGCAATGTCAGCGTCGTTTACGCCTACGACCCGAGCGAAGAGCCGGATGACCCTACCCCCGACGAACCGACGTATGACGGGCCGACGCCGACGGCGGTTTGGGTCACGGGCGAGTTCGAGGACGACGCGGCCGACCACGGCGGCTATTCCATCGCCCGCAATGGCAATGCAGTCAACGACGACGGCAATATCGTCATCGGCGACAGCACCACCCTTGGCGCGGTAATCGATACGGCGTCGGGCGACTTTACCAATGCGACCGTGCTCGTGAAATACACGATTCCGTCCGGCGGCGCGCCGGCGGAAAACGCGGTGCCTGCGGGCTTTTTCAACACCAAGGACTTCGGTGCTCTCGCTTCCAAGGGGTCGTCCGATCTTAGAGGATATTGGCTCGATGGTTCTACTTTGAAGCCGGACGGATTTGCGTTTTCGTCGCCTGCGCCATCGATGCCCGAGAGCGGTTATTTGCTTATGTCCACCTGGGCGATTGACCAGAATCCCGATGGACACGGAACTGCGGTTTACACTGGCGCGACGATTGAATCGCTTGCCGGAGGCGAAAAGACGGGGCTTAGATTTACTGGAGCCCAGAATCGCGTGACGAAAATCGCCATCGGCGGTCCGACGACAGCCATTAGCGATTATTCGGTTGCCAAAGCGGTTCCATGGAGCGAAATGATTATCGAGGCGGTCGCCGTATTCGGCAACAGCTGGCTTGCGCCGTCCGATCTCGCGCTTTACGAGTTCCCGGAGGCGGTGCCGGTGTGGGCGAAGGCGTCGGTGACGACTACGGGCGGCGAGACCGTGTACTACACCGACGTGCTGGCGGCGCTCAGCGCCGTCGCAAACGGACAGGTTGACGGCAGGGTCGTCAAAGTCTATGACGGCACATCGACGGACTACTCCGCTGCTGGATTCATCTACGACCCGGAGACGCAGACGTACACGCTTGTAGCGACTGCAATTGCGAGGGTCGGCAATGGCATCGTCGAAGTGGAGTTCGCGACGCTTGCGGAGGCTTGCCAATATGCGGAGGAGGAAGGCTTCGGCTCTGTGACCCTGCTTGCGACGCCGAGCGAAGCCATTCCGTCCGGCTGGAGCTACGTTTCGCCGGCGGACTCTGGAACGACATACGGCGAGCTGCTCAAAATTGTCAGTGAAATTCCTGGTACGACGAGCCGCATCGCAATGACGCAGGAAAACGTCTCGCTTTCCATCGACGGCGAATGGGCAGAGATCGGCGCAAAGCCAATATACATCACGCTCGGCTCTGCGACAAACACCTTTACGCTTTCTTTCGATGCGGATATTCCCGACGGCGTGTACGGTACGCTTTTGAGCTGGGATTCGGTTTTGGGGACGACTCGCGTGGATTCGCGCGTCGTGATGACGAACGATGCGGCGAAGCAGGTCATCTGGCGCAAGGCGGACGGTACGCTCTCGACGGTGGGATACACGACAAGCGAGCTGATTCAGTCTGGAGAGCACTATATAGAACTAAACTGGGTCCACAACAGCGGCGCGACGATCAAGGTGGATGGCACGGTGTATTATTCTTCAACAGATTTGAAGTTCTCAAATCACACGACGACCAAGCTTGCGCTCGGCGGTTCGGCGCTCGGCTCTCCTGACGACGTGCTAGCGGGCCTTAAGGTGAAGAACTTGAACTTCCGCGTCGGCAAGCAGCCCACCGAGCCGGACGAGGAAAACGAAAACTTCCGGCGTCTCGACTATGTGACGCGGCTTGACGGCACGGTATATCACGACAATGACGCGAACCGCGCCGTCATAACAAATTGGCAGACGCAGATTACCGGCGTCGCGAAGCGTCCCGTGCCTGAGGGCAAGGCGGACGCGGACTTCAGTACGATAGACGTCCTCTTCGTCTATGACACGCCCGGCAAGGCGTATGTGGAAGCCAACGAGAGCGCCTGGAACGGCGCGGGTGCGCTCGAAGTCTATTCCGCCAAGGCGACGGCGAAGATGAACCAGATTCTTTGCACGACCGACATGGACACGAACTTCTGGTTCCGCATGGTCGGCGTCCATGTTGTCGATGGCACGGGCGGGACGCTCAAGGAAATCCTCGGCAAGTGCGAAGGCCTGACCGGCGAATACAAGCATATGCTCGAACTGCGCGACCGCTACGGCGCGGACGTGATCG
>JAZQBR010000023.1:0-10931 GCA_045545855.1 Kiritimatiellia bacterium
CCTCTGGAGACGCGGCTTCCAGCCGCGTTAACCTCCCCCTTATCAACGCGGCAAGATGCCGCGTCTCCAATCACACCCCCTATCGTCCCCTCTGGAGACGCGGCTTCCAGCCGCGTTAAATCCCGCCCTCATACGTCATAAAATATGATATACTATGTGCATGTATACCACCGAATCACTCACGCTTCCCGACAACATCGAAAAGCCCCTCTTCTATTCCCCGCTTGCCGATACAACGCCGTCTGCATCAGGAAACCTGCCGCATTGGGAGCAGACAGGCAAAACAGTGTTCGTAACGTTCAGGCTTGCGGACTCTCTTCCTCAGAACAAGATTTCCGAATGGCTGGCAATTGAGTCGGAATGGATGAGCCGCAATCCTCGTCCATGGAGCTTTGAAACACAATGCCAACACGACCTCCTCATAACCGCTGAAATCGAAGGTTGGCTTGACAAAGGCTATGGCGAATGCATTCTCCGCGACGCAATGGCGCGCACCGCCGTGAAGAATGCCATCGCCCACTTCGACGGCGTTCGCTACCGCATCTACGCTTATGTCATCATGCCCAACCATGTACACGCCTGTTTCATGCCATTGAATGGATTTCGAATCAGCCAGATATTGCATACATGGAAATCTTATTCTGCCAATGCAGTGAACAAGGTCTTGAATCGCACAGGCAAAGTGTGGCAGAAGGAATATTTCGATAGATACGTAAGGGACGAGTCGCACTTTGAGCGCGTCATTCGCTACATAAGGAGAAACAACCCCGCGCTGGCATGGCTTGCCGCTTCAGTATGAATTGACGCGGCAAGATGCCGCGTCTCCAGTGCGAACCAACGCGGCAAGATGCCGCGTCTCCATTTAGTCTCGCCCCCTCGCTGCCGCGTTAACCATTTTTCGCGCACCTAGAACGCCGCAAAAGAAAAACTCCCGGAGCTTTCACCCCGGGAGCCTTTCGCCTTTGTTGGCGGAGAGAGGGGGATTCGAACCCCCGGTACGGGTTTACCCCGTACGACGATTTAGCAAACCGCTGCCTTCAGCCACTCAGCCATCTCTCCTTATATCGTCAAAACGGCGGATATTATATCATATCTTTTGGACGCCGTCAACGAAGACCGCGGAAGGTTTCCACGATTTCGGGTTCACGACAACGAGGTCGGCCGTGTAGCCCTTCTCGACCTTGCCGAGCGTATCGCCCCAGCCGAGCTCGATCGCCTGGTTCCAGGAGGTCGTGCGGACGAGGTCCTTGAGCGGCAGGCCCGTCACGTCGTGGACGTTCTTGAGCCCCATGCCCATCCAGAGCGTGGAGCCGGCGAGATTGCCGCCCTTCACGAGGCGCGCCTCGCCGTTCTCGAGCTTGACCTCGAGCCCGCCCATCGTGAACGCGTAGCCGTCTTTGCAGTGCGAGCACCTGAGCGAGTCGGTGATCATCTGCACGTGCGCGAGACTGCGGCGCGTGAAGATGAGGTTCAGCATGTCGGGGCAGAGGTGTATCTTGTCGCAGATAACTTCGGTGTTGAGGTCTTCGACGAGAAAGCCCGCGCCAACCATGCCTATCTCGCGGTGGTGCAGCGGCGTCATCTGGTTGCAGAAGTGGGTCATGTGCCTGAGACCGAACTTGTACGCCTTCTTGAGATCAGCGAACTTCGCGCCGGTGTGCCCGCAGCTCGGCACGACCCCCATCTTGATGCATTCCTTGGCGAACTTGTCGCCGCCTTCGGTCTCCACAGCATAGGAAATAAGCTTTACGGGGTAGATCTTGGCGATCTCCTTCACCTCCTTGATGTCTGGCTTGCGGACGAATTCGGGGTTCTGCGCACCGCAGCACTTGACATTGATGAACGGGCCTTCGAGGTGGATGCCCGGCACCTTCGCGAAAGGCATCCCGGCCTCGGCGTACGCCTTGGCGTTGGCCGCGGCCGTCTTGAGCTCGGCGGTCGAGACCGTTAGCGTCGTCGGCAGAACCGTCGTCACGCCCTCGGCGAGCTTCGCCTCGGCGAGCTTGAACACCGCCTTGGGATCTGCGTCGCAGAAATCGTATGTCAGCGCGCCGTGCGTGTGAACGTCGATAAAGCCGGGCATCACGTACTGCCCCTTGACATCGAAGATCGTATCGGCGCCCTTCTCGGACGTCTTCTTCGTCGTAACGTTCGTTATCTTGCCGCCCTCGACCACGATCGTGGCGCCTTCGAGGTCCACGTCAGGCGAGATTACATGTGCGTTCTTTATTATCGTCTTCTGCATGTTGTACCTCCGTATTGGGTTATGTGTGAGATTATACCATATATTCCGCCGCGCGTGTTGACGAACTTCGCGCCCGGCGCCGGCCGCGCGATTCAGCGAAACGACTTTATGTTGCTGTTCGAGCCCTTCAGCCGCACGGACGGCTTGAGGCCCGTGGAGCGTTTCTCGGCGTCCTTCGACGCGGGCGCCGACTGTACGCGCAGCGTCGCGAGATCGACCTTGAGTGCGTCGACGGAGCCCTCCATCTCGCTCTTCAACCGCGCGTCGACAAAGGCTTCGGCGTCGGTTAGTTTCGCGGCGTCTTTGAGAATCTTGCGGCGCACGGCGCGCCAGTCGCGGTTGAACCTGTCGACGGCCTCGCGGCGCATGACAAACATCGGCCATGTGCGCTTGTAGACGAAGGGGGCGGTCCAGCCGTCGACTCTGCCGGACGAATCTTTCATCGCGCGCGCGCCGGCCGGCGTCGCCAGTCCCTCGGCAAGATCGGGCGCGACCAGCATGAGCTTCTGGTTCTGCAGCCGCTCGCGGTCGAACCTGACGACCATCACGAACTTTTCGGCGTCGAGCAGATTCAGAAGCGCGCGCAGCGTCGCCTTGTCGGGATACCTCGCCTCGGAGTACGCGTTCGTGACGGCGCCTTCGGCGTTCACCGTGTCGAGAAATTCGATGGTGCTCTTGGCGGCGGCCTTGGCTGAGAGATCTTCCCAGCGGGCGCCGTCGACACGCGCGAAGACGCCGGCCTCGCTCTCGGCCTCCACTACAAGATAGTCGTCTATCGCGAAACGCAGCGCCGCGACGGCGCGATCGGCGAAGCCTTTGTTCTCGGCCTGCCACTCGCGCTCCTCCAGCTCGCGCCGACGCGCGGCTTCGCGCTCCTCGGCCTCTCTCGCGCGCGCCTCCTCCTGGCGGCGCAGCTCGTCCTCGCGCGCCTGGCGGCGGCGGGCTTCCTCGGCTTCGCGCTCCAGGCGCTGGCGCTCCTGGCGCTCCCTGCGCTCGGCCGCCTCTTTCTCGCGGCGCTCTTCGGCCAGACGCCGCTCGTATTCCTCTTTCTCTGCCGCGATCGCGGCGGCCTTGCGCTCCGCCTCGCGATGCTCCTGCCACTTGTCCCAGCCTATCTTCGCGCCTATGGCTATCGCCACAAGGACGAGCCCTGCGGTGCAGTTTGAAACTATCGCCTTTATGCGCGCCTTGCGCTTGGCCTCCTCGGCCGCGCGCCTAACGGCCTCCAAGTCATATCTGCCGCCTATTGCCATTTTCTTCCGCTCCGGATGATTCAGATTTTTGTGGGTTTTCGGGTTTTGTGATAGTATAGCATACTTCCCGCCCGAGTGTAAATATGGAATACAAGGCCTGCAATGAATACATGCTCGATACGGCGCGGCGATTTATGGTATAATATCCGCCATGCACGGCATGACAGAAACAAATGGCGCGACAGGCACGCCGCGATACCTTGGCGCAATATTCGACCAAGACGGGCTCATCTTCGACACCGAAAAGATATACCAGGAGTGCTGGATCAAAGCCGCGGAACTCCAGGGCATCGAGATGGACCCCGCCTTCCCGCGACGCTTCAGCGGCACGGGGTTGCGGGAGATAGGCGAAATGGCCGCGCGGGCGTATCCGTCGCTCGACATACCGCGCTACTGCGAAACGGGCGTCGCCATGGCTTGGGACGAACAGCTCGCCGCGACGCCCGAGCCCAAGCCCGGTCTCTTGGAGATGCTTCGCTTCTGCCGCGCGCGCGGCATTCGCACAGCCGTCGCCAGCAGTTCCACCGCCCGCGTTGTCGAACACAACCTCGCCGCGGCCGGCGTCAGGGAATTCTTCGACGCCGTCGCCACCGGCGGCGAAGTCGCCAACTCGAAGCCCGCCCCGGACATATTTCTCCTGGCAGCCCGGAAAATCAGCGTCGCGCCGGCGCGCTGCTGCGTCTTCGAGGATGCGTTCAGCGGCATACTCGGCGCACGCGCCGCAGGCATGGACGCGGTGATGATACCAGACCAGCGGGAACCTACCGCAGAGATTCGCGCCATCTGCCGCGTCTACCCGACTCTCGGCGATGCCGTCGCCGTCTTTGACGTGCCGTGACGGCAGACTTACGGCCGACTACTTCTCGCTGTGCGAAACAACCTCGCAGCCGCCGGCGGTTATAAGCACGAGGTCTTCGATGCGCACGCCTAGATTGCCCTCCAGATAGACGCCGGGCTCTATCGTGACGGACATGCCTTCTTTCAGAACCATCTTGCCCTTCTCGCGCGCGAATGGCTTCTCGTGTATCTCTATACCGACACCATGGCCGAGGGAGTGCCCAAACGCCTTGCCAAAACCATTCTTCTTCAGATAGTCGCGCGCCACCTTGTCGAGAGCCGCCTCGGTCATACCGGGACGCACCGCGGCAATCGCGCGCATGTTCGCCTCGCGCACCAGATCGTAGACCTTGCGGTAGGCGCGCGACGGACGCTCCGGCACGATGTTGCGCGTCATGTCGGAGCAGTAGCCGCCCAGCTTGACGCCCATGTCGACAAGCACCGGCTCGCGTCCGTTCCAAACCGTGTCGTCCGGCACATGGTGGCACTCGGCCGCGTTCTTGCCGACGCAGACTATCGTCTCAAAGGCCTCGCCCTCGCCGCGCTCTATCATGAGATGTTTGATGACGCGCGCCATCTCGCGCTCCGTCATGCCGGCGCGGAACTTCGCACGCGCCTCTGCCCATATCTCGTCGTTGAGCCCGGCCGCCGCGCGCAGCGCGTCCAGCTCTTCAGCCGTCTTGACGGCCCTCAGCTCGCCTATGTCTTCGAGCACGTCTACAAACTCTGCTTTCGGGAACACCTTCTTGAGGCTCATGAACTTCGCGTGCGTCACGATCGACTCGTAGCCCACTTTCTTGAACTCGAGCCCGCGCACCGCGAGCGGCTTCTTGCCGGAGAGCTTGCGGATATCTTCCACCTTTAGCCAGGGCACCGTGCGCGCGACCGCGACCGAGTAGCGAAAGTCGGTGTAGAAAACGACCTTGCCGCCGCCCACAAGCAGGCAGGCATTGTCGCAGTCGACACCGGTCAGAGAACGGACGTTGGCCTGGTTGAACACTACCGCCGCGTCAAGCTTTCTGGCGGCGAGCTTTTCGGCGAACGCGGCGAGGCGAACGGCGAACGGATTCTTCTTTGCTGTTTTTGTCTTCATTTCTGCGGCACTCCCCCTATAGGCCCACGCCCATGAGCGGTATATGGACCTCTTCTTTTATCTTAACCTGCCGCGAACCGAATACATATTCGGCCGCGAGCGGAGAAACCGTTATCGTCTCGCTTCGTACGGCGGAGGAATACGACTCGTCGGCGCCATGCGCGCCAAACGCGCCCCGGCCGGCTTCGGCTCTTATCGTGCGCTGCATCTCCAGCGAAGCGAGTATGTAGCGCGTAAAGGCGAAAAGCGACGCGAGCACGAGCGAGACGACGAACATCCCGATGGCGAGTTCGACCAGCGCCTGGGCGCGGCGGACGCGGCGCGGCGCGCGCGCGCGGCTAGTGTCCCCTGCTCGTGCCGCCATGGCCGCCTCCCCCTCCGCCGCCGCCGCGGCGGCATGTGCCCGAATTGTACTTCAGCCACAATAGACCCTCGCGTCTGAAGTAGTCATGCTCCCACGTCTGAAGCTGCAGGCAGTAAAAGCAATCGTCGGCAATGCGCGGGCCCTTCTGCAGATACGCGCCGAGATGATGCCTCAGGTGATGCACCCAGCCGAAGTCGGCGGTCGCGAGATCGGCGCCGTCCACCGCGTCGATCGCGACAAGCCGCACGTCGGTAAACGCCGGCACGACAAAATGCCTCAGCCCGGTCACAACGCCCTGCTCCCCCTCCAGACTCTCGACCAGCCCGAACGGCTTCGCGGCGGCCGACCATGTAAATTGAGAGGCCATATCGACCGCGACCGGATCGACCGAGGCGACACACCGGCATACCGCCGCGCAGCCGCGAACGTTGTACTCCTCCTTTACCTCGCCGGCCAGAGGAAAATCGCCATTCTCGTCATCGTCCGCGAGCGCGCGGCCGTTGAACCAGCGCCGCCAGCCGTAGGGGTCGAAGAAGAACCATGTCTGGCCCGGGTCGGCGACAAGAAGCGAGCGCTCCAGATCGTCGCGCGTCACGCCGTCGCCCGAGTAGCGCGACAGAAGCTCGGCCACCTCGTCAAGCGTGAACACCTCGACAAGCGCGGCCCGGCGCGCCGCGACGTGCAGAGAAAACACTTCGCTGTTGTCCATCGGGTTGTCGCGCCGCGACGGCAGAGGCGCCCAGTCGTGGTAGCTGCCGTAGCTTTGCAGAACGCCGTAGCAGTTGAAGAAAAACCAGCACCAGTCCTTCGCGGCGACAGCCATGTAGAACTGGCGGTTGAGCAGCAGGTGGCCGCCTGCCGCATCATAGAACTCGATATTGTCCGGACCTGTCGCGAGCCCCTCGGCGAGGACGTCCTCTATCGCCGTCGCATAGTCGGTCCACGCGCCAGGATACGGCTCGGGATACGGGTCGCCCTCCTCGCCGCCGCCGGCGTAGACGAGGCGGACGACCTGGGCGTGTTCGTGGAGTATATTGCCGAACTCGGCGCGCACCTCCATCTTGTTCTTCTTGGCCGCGCGGTTGGCGAGCCGCAGCGCCTCGACAGGGCCGAGCAGAGCGAGGCGGCGCTGCTCAAGCACGATTTCTTCGCAGCGGTTCGTCTCCCCCTTCGCGGCGGCGACAATGTGGGCGATGTTGAGCCGGCCGATTTCGTTCAAGAGCGCGCCCTGCTTTCGCGCGGCCGCGAGCGCCGCCGCGTCGCCGCCGTTCTGCAGACGGGTCTTCGCCCTGACGGACATGAACGTATCGACGTTCAGAAGCGTGAACACGGCTATCGCGACAAGCGCGAAAAGCAGCAATAGCGCTATCTGGCCCTTGCGCACAGGCGTCACCTCCCGAGGTCGTGCATGTAGAACGGATAGTGCGACTCGACAGCCGCGCGCCCGGTCATGTCGAAATCGCCGCCGCGCATGAAGACTTCAGCCTCGGCCAGCGGGCTCGTCCCCCCGCCGGAGGTCACATCGAAATCGGTCGTGTGCCAGTACTCGTAGTCAAGCACGGCATTGGCGCGCGCCCAGTCTTCGGCGGTCAGATAGATAGGCATGCGCGCCACCTCGTCAAAACCGCCCTCGACAGGCCAAAGCCGGCGCCCGGCGACGGGTATCATCGCGACGCGCGCCGATTTCTCGCACATGAACTCGTCGAACCCCACCGCCTTCGCCCGCGCCGCGCGCGCCGCGGCGTGGTCGAGCAGCGTCTTGGCCGCGACCATGCGCGAAACCCTGTGCGCGCCCTCGAAAATCATCAGAATCACGAGGACGGCGACCAGCGTCTCGACCATCGCCTGGGCACGGCGCAGTTTCATGGCAAACTCCCGGCGCGCGGGCCTTCAGGCGCTCAGTTGCCGGCGTCCTCTATCCTGTCGCCGGCCTCTTCGAACTTGTCGCCGATCTTGCCGCTGAACACCTTCACGGCCGCTATCAGCGCGATGGCGATCAAGCTGACAATAAGGATGTACTCGACCATCGTCTGACCTTTTTTCATCTTCTTCATTCCGGTATTCCTCTTTGTGGTTTTTTACGGATAGTCTGAACTCACCATGCGCTCGGTGCGCACGACCGCATGGCGCGTCGCGTGCACAAGGTACCCGAGCGCGCCGACCGCGACAAGCAGAGCCGAGAACGTGAGCACGTACTCAAGCATGGTCTGGCCTCTTCTCGCAGTTTTGGTCATGAGCGTATTATACCACATCCACCGCCCCCGAGTCCACTGCAAACGCGAGGAGGCGCCGGCCGTCCGGCGGCGGCGAGAGCGAGGCGGACCGCCTCGAGGAGCGTCTCGCCTGTCGGGGCGAACGGACGCAGCCGCTCCGCCGAATGGCTGCCGCCCGAGTAAAGCACGCACCGCGCGCCGACCGCCCCGGCGACCTCCAGGTCGTGCAACGAGTCGCCGATCATGACGAGAGGTCCGCCGCCCGAGGCGACAGCCTCGTCCGCAAGCTCCTTCGCCCGTGCGAGCTTCGAGCTGCCGTCGAGATTGTCGGTGCCGCGCACCGCGAAGAAACAGTCCCTCACGCCAAGCCGCGCGGTCTCGGCGTCGAGCAGATCCTGGCGAAGCGCCGACACTATCGCCTGGCGCGCGCCGGCCGCCCCCGCGAGCCCGAGCGCCTCGAAGGCGTCCCGCGCGAGACTGGCCGGCCGCGCGTGCAGCGCGTCGTGGTACTCGCGCGCGAGCGCGTCCCAGTCTTCGCACGAAAGATCCACGCCCAGCTTCCCGTAGAACGGCTTTACGGGAAAAGCAAACTCCCGCCTGTACAGCTCGATATCGATCGGCGCGAGGCCGCGCCGCGCGAGCACCTCGTTCATGGCGGCGACAGCCTCTCGCGTATCGTCGAGCAGCGTGCCGTTCCAGTCCCAGAGCAGTGTCATGCGAGCGGCTCGCGAAACCGGTACGTCTCGATGGACGAGGCCTTTTTCGCCGCAGGGTCGAAGTCTATTATGGCGCCTTCCAGGACGCACGGACCGTCGACAACATCAAAGCGCGCCGGCATGCCGGTGATGAAACGCCGCGTAACGGGCGCGAGGTTTCGCCCGATGGAGCTGACGTACGGGCCCGTCATGCCAAGGTCGGTCAAATAGGCCGTGCCCTTCGGCAGAAGCATGGCGTCAGAAGTCTGCACATGGGTGTGGGTGCCGACAACGGCGGTGACGCGTCCGTCGAGATAGTGGGCGAGCGTTATCTTCTCGCTTGTCGCCTCGGCGTGAAAGTCGACGAAAACGGGTATGTCCTTGGGCATTTCGGCGAGCGCCTTGTCGGCGGCCTTGAACGGACAGTCCACCGGGTTCATGAAAACCCTGCCTTGAAGGTTCAGTATCGCGAATCGAAAGAGCGGCGTCGAGATGACGCGCCATCCCTTGCCAGGGCATTCCGCCGGATAGTTCGCAGGCCTCACGAGGGCTTCGATCGAGTCGATCTGCCCGGGGAACTCCTTCTGTCCCCAAGTATGGTCGCCTAGAGTAAGCGCATCGGCGCCGGCCTCGAAAAGTTCTGCGGCCAGGGCTGCGGTGATGCCCGAGCCCGCCGCGCAGTTCTCGGCGTTGACCACGACGGCCCCGAGCGAAAGCTCGCGCCTGAGGCGCGGCAGCTCGCGCTTGAGAGTGCGCCGGCCCGGCGAGCCGACCACGTCGCCTATCATAAGAAGTCTCATTTGACGGTCTCCCCGTTCACTTCGAGCCATTTCACGGCGTTCTTGTCGCCCCGGGCCGCGCGCGCGCGCACCAGCCAGACGGCGGCGAGGTGCGCGTCGGGTTCCAGCCCGCCGAGCCCCTTCGAATAGCAGCGCGACAGAAACTCCATCGCATCGGCGTTGCCCTTCTTGGCGATGCTCTCGAAAAGCTCTATCGCCCTGCGCTCGTTTTTCCCGATGCCTTCGCCCGTCATCAGCGCCGTCGCGAAGTTGAGCTGGCCCCACTGCTCGCCCATGCCGGCGCTCTTCTCGAAGCAGCGCACGGCCGCGGCGGGATCTTTCTCCACAACGATTCCCTCGCGATAGAAGCGCCCGAGATTGTTGTACGCCTCGGGGTGGTTCTTTTCGGCCGCCTTCTTGAAATACTCGAACGCCTTGGCGTCGTCCTGCACGCAGCCGTAGCCGTTCTGGCAGCAGAGTCCCAGGCTGTTAAGCGCGTTCGCGTCGCCGTGCGCCGCAGCGCGCGAATACAGCGCGAAACACTCCCGCATGACAGACTCTTCAGCCTCGCCGCCGGTGACGCCCCGGTCGATCACGTCCATCAGGCGAATCGTCGCGAGCGCATTCATGGCCTGGACATTGCCGAGATCGGCCGCGCGGCGGAGCATCTCCATATCATTGGCCTCGAGCGACAGCAAGTACCACGCCAGCGGATTGTTCTTCTCCTTCGCCAGCTCGGCTATCTTGGGCCTGGAGTTGCCGAGATAGCGCGAGCGCGTCTCTTCGGTCAGCTGCGCGGCGCGGGGCGCGTCGGGGTCGAGTGAAACGACGGCTATGAGAAACTGCTGCAGCACCTTGCCCTCGGCCGCGCCTTGGGCGACCCTGGCGGCGGCGGCCGCGTAGCGCTGGGGGCTCCCGGACGAGCGCGAGTTCAACAGCGCCGCTATCGCCGCGGCGTCGCTATCTTCCGCCGGGACGGCCGCGGCGCCCGCTACAGCGGCGGCGGCGAACGCGGCCGCGAACATCATCCGCCAGCGCTTCATCGCTCCTCCAGACTGTGCGAGCCGAGCCATACTCTGGCCATGAGGTCGCCCTCCTCGGCATTGGCGAAAGTGCGCCACCAGTTGGCCTTGTAGTGGTCGCGCCGCAGCCCCCCGGTACCGATATCGTAGCAGTCGGCGAGATGGCGCATCGCCCCCGTGTGCCCGAAATCGGCGGCGCGCTTGTACCACGCGACCGCCCACTGCTCGTTGGTCGCGACGCCAGCGCCGGTGCGATAGCATGTCGCGAGACTGTCCATCGACGGCGCGTACTTGAGCTTCGTCGCCGCGCGCTGCCAGAGAGAGGCGGCCGCTTCCCGGTCGGGGTCGACGCCGCGTCCTTCGAAGAGACACCTCGCATACTCGTCAACCGCCTCGACAAGGCCGGCGTCGGACGCCTCCTTCAAGAGCG
>JAZQBR010000024.1:0-6730 GCA_045545855.1 Kiritimatiellia bacterium
CTAAGCCCGCTTGGCCTCCGACTTGTAGTTGTCGCCGAGCGGCCTGTCGTTGAGACTCCGGTAGTCGTTACTCCCGAGCGTCCGGCATCAGAAAAGCCAGCGGTAGTTGTCACCGAGCGGCCTGTCACAGAGACACCGGTAGTCGTTACTTCCGAGCGTCCGGCAGCAGAAAAGCCAGCGGTAGTTGTTGCCGAGAGGCCCGTCGCTGAGACGCCGGTAGTTGTTGCTACCGAGCGTCCGGTTGCAGAAAAGCCAGCGGTAGTTGTCACCGAGAGGCCCGTCGTCGAGACGCCGGTAGTTGCTGCCACCGAACGGCCTGTCATTGAGACGCCGGCAGTTGCCGATAGTCGGCCTTCGGTCGTCGTCGAGCGGCCTGTTGCTGAGACGCCGGTAGTTGCTGCCACCGAGCGTCCGGTAACTGAAAAGCCAGCGGTAGTTGTCGCCGAGCACCCCGTCGCAGAGCCGATCGCTGAAAGGTTAGTGTCAGCGGCTCAACATAGGCCCGCGACTGAAAATCACATGGCAACAGCCCCCGAGCGGCCTGTCGCCGAAAAACCTGCCGCCGCCGCCGGGCGCGTCGAAGAGCCGGACGATGTCGCCAAGGTTTCGCAAATCCAGGCCGCACCTGTCGTTTTGCAGCCGCAGCCAGTCGAAGTCGCCGCTCCGGCATCTGCACCAATCGCCGTCGCGATTGATCCTTCGGCCGCCACCGCTCGCACCCAGGAGCTTGTCGACGCGGCAATTGCCGTCGCTGATACAATAAGCGTGACGCCGTCGCTTGTGCGCGGTGACGGAGAAGTCACGATACGCCTGAAACCGACTGTCCTTGACGGCTCTGAAATTCGCCTGGAGGCGAAAGGAGCTTCGATTACCGTAGAGATTCACCCCGCGTCGCCGACAATCGCACAGCTCGTCGAACGCTCGCAGACGCAGTTCGCCCAGCAGCTTGCCGAGAGGCTGCCGTCTTTCCAGTTTGTCGTAAATGTTAAACCATCGGCCTCGCGCCGCAAGTCAGTCATCGAATAGCACGTCATGAAGCCATCAGAAATACTCGCAGCACTACCTAGGTGGTCCAAGGCAACATCTTCGGACATCATCGCATCGCCCGCGTGGGCTATGCCGTGCCGGTTTGGCGAAGAACAATGCACGATGCGCCTAGACGCCGTTCACCCGTCCGACACGATAGATCTGGCTGTTCGCCTTGAGAATGACGACCACGTCCTCAGGCTTGCCGATACGGACGCATTTCCCGACCTGCACGCGCTGTGGGCGTCGCGCGCCGATGTGCCGGAGCCGGTGCTGCTCGCACTCGTAGAGAAGAATTGCGGACCGCTTTTTCAGCTCGTCGAGAATGCTGTTCGCCGCCAGTTCTCCGTTGTCGGTCTTGTTCGCGAGGCGTCGGTCGAAGACGCGCCTATGGTTTTCGCGCGAATAACCGGCGTCGACGGCGCCGACAAGGCCGTCTTCGCGCTGACGCTCTCCAGCTCCATCGTGTCAGCCTTGGGCGAGCTTCGCTATATTGATGTAACGAATCCCGGCGTCCGGGCCGAGGAACTGCCGGCCGAGAGGGAGTTCGCTTCGTTTTCGCTTCCGGCGGCAGATGCCACGACGATGGAAGTCGGCGACGCGTTGCTGCTGCCTGAAATCGGCTCTGCCGAGCAGCGTATAATAGTCGACGGACGCTTCGCCGCGACGTCCGGCGCAGTTTCTGCATGGAAGGATGACGGGCTCTACCGCGTAGTCGCCGCAGAGTCCGACACGATTTCACTTGGTGCTCTTTTTGATATCGCCACCGGTGCCGCCGCTCCGGCCGCCGTGCCCGAGCCCGCTGCCGAGACCCGCCTCAGGCTGGTGCGCATGGATCGCACAGTCGCCTCGGGGCGTTTCGTCAAGCTGGGCGGGAACTCCGCCTTTGCCGTGGACGCCACAGGCGCATAAACAAGACGATGGCTGGCGAAAGACTCCAGAATATTATCGCCCGCGCGGGCGCGGCTTCGAGAAGGGGGGCGGCCGAATTGATTGCCGCCGGCCGCGTGACGGTAGACGGCCTCGTAGTCGTCGAGCCGGGCGCGCGCTTCGACCCGGACGCTGCGCGCGTCGCCGTCGACGGGTGTGCGCTTTCGGCCCCGGAGCGCAAGCGGACAATCATGCTCTATAAGCCCGTAGGCGTGTTGAGCTCAATGAGCGACCCGTTTGGCGGGCGCACCGTCGCTGACCTCATTCGCGGACAGATTCGCGAGCGGCTTGTGCCTGTCGGCCGTCTTGACAAAGACAGCGAAGGTCTGCTTCTCATGTCGAACGACGGCGACTTGACTTTGAAGCTGACCCATCCCAGATACTCCCACGAGAAGACATACATAGTCAAGGCGGCTGGCCGCTGGAGCGAAGACAAGCTGCGCGTACTGCGCGGACCGGTCAGAATGCCGGACGGTTACGAGACGCGCCCGGTGCCTGTCAATGTCGTGAGCCTTTCGCCGGACAATGTGACGACTCTCGAGTTTCGCCTTCGCGAGGGGCGCAAGCGTCAGATAAGATACATGTGCTCTGCGGCCCATCTCGTGGTGGTATCTCTCAAGCGGACGGCGATAGGGGCGCTTCGCATGCCGCCCAGCCTCGCGCCCGGCGAATGGCGCGACCTTGCGCCAGAAGAGTTGGAGGCTTTGAAATGTACATGACTGAAACTCCTGAAGGCGTGGTGCTCAACATTCGCGCGCAACCGCGCTCGTCGCGTCCGGGTTTGGATGGACTGGCGGGCGACGCGGTAAAAGTGCGCATAAAGTCCGCGCCAGTCGATGGAAAGGCCAACAAAGAGCTGATCGAGACTCTTGCGGACGAGTTTGGCATCGCAAAGTCGCGCGTAGTCTTCAAGTCTGGCGAAACGTCCAAAACGAAGCGTGTTCTGCTGACGGGCGTTTCGCCGTCGATGGTCGCCGCGCGCGTCGGCTGAGCCCTGGCGTGTGCGCCTGCAAACATTAGTCTGATTTACGCATTGATTTTTTTTTGCGCAATTTTCGGCACACCGGCCTCAAATATGGTATAATGTGGGCATGATTACGATGTGCATAGCAATTGCCTTGGCAGCCGGGGCATTCAGCGCGGCGTTTTTCGCCGCAGGTTGGGGCGTGGCGTGGAGTATCGTCATTGCCGTGATTGTATTCATGGCCTTTCAGATTGCCTTCGGCATGACGATGAGAAAGCGGATGCTGGCCGATATGGCTCGCGTGCAGAAGATTCTGCTTGAAGGGCAGAAGAAGCTGCAGCAGAAGGTGCAACGCTGGCAGATGCGTCCGCCGGGCTCCATGCAGGCCGCGCAGCGCGAGATTGCCGAAGACACAAAGGCGTTCGTGGGCGACGCCCTCGCCGAGACCGAGCGCCTGCGCAGGTTCAAGCTGTGGGTCCCGATGATCGAGCGCCAGATAGCTACGGCCCAGGTGCAGCTCTGCTGGATGATCAAAGACTTCAAAAAGGTCGACGAGCTCATGCCCAAGGTCATCATGGCCGACCCTCAGCTCGTTGCGATGAAGCTGGCGCGTCTTCAGATGCTTGACGCTCCGCTTGAAGAAATCGCGAAGGTTTACGCGAAGGGCGTGCGCAGACTCAGATACAACCAGAACGTGCTGCTAGCGGCCTGTTATTCGTGGATACTCGTAAAGCGCGACAAGGTGGATGATGCCTTCAAGGTGCTGACAGAAGCGCTCAAGTCCAGCGACAACGAGACGCTCAAGCGCAATCACGAGGAGCTCATGAACAACAGGGTGGCCCATTTCAACAACTCCGGCCTAGGCGACCAGTGGTACTCGCTTCACCTCGAAGAGCCTCGCATGAAGGCACAGAGACAGAGACCGGTTTGGAAGTAACTTTTAAAACGAAAGGCGGTGTGATGCGAGCGAAAAAGGCTATAGTTCTTGCTGCCGGGCTGGGCACGAGACTCAGGCCTTTCACGTGCATTACCCCGAAGCCGTTGATGCCCGTATGGGGCGAGCCGATGCTCGCGCGCATCGTGGCGACGCTTCGCGCCTGGGGCGTTGAGGAAATCGTTGTCAACAGCCACCACCTGCACAATCAGGTCGACGCATGGTGCGCGGCCAATGGTTGCCGTGTGAGCCATGAGCCGGAGATACTGGGTACGGGCGGCGTGCTCAATCCGCTCAGGGCCTGGCTCGCGGGCGACGACTTCTATCTGGTGAACGGCGACATTGTTGTCGAGGGCGTCGACGAGTGCCCGTTCGACGGCGGCGCGTCATCTTCGGCGGATGTCATAGGCCAGTGCCTTGTGACCGAGGAGGGGCCGCGCACTGTCGAGGTCGAGCCGGATCGCGGGCTTGTAACCTGCTGGCGCAGCCCTGACGCGGGCTGCCGCGGCACATTTACCTACTGCGGTGTCGCGCTTCTGTCGCCTGCCATTCTCGATTATGTCGCGCCAGCCGGCTTTTCGTCGATCATCGACGCGTACGAGAAGGCGTCGATGGAGGGCAGGTTCGTCAAAGCCATTTCGCCCGGCTCGCTTTTGTGGTCTGATTTGGGGACGGTTGACTCGTATATGGAAGTAAACCGTTCCGGTGAAGAAAATGCCTACGCCTACATTCCGCAGGTCAAGGCGGCGGTCGAGGCGATATCCGGCCGTGCAGCCGCGCCTGGCGAGATAGAGTTTCTCGGCGCGCGCGGCAGCGACCGGTGTTTCTTCAGACTGGGCGGCAAGGCTGTCGCGATCGTCTATGATGATGCGAAGCGTGCCGAGAACGCCAAATACGCGTCGCATGCGAGATGGCTCAAGTCCAAGGGGGTGCCGGTGCCGGAGGTTTTTGCCGACCTGCCGGAGCAAAAGACGCTGGTTCTCGAATGGGCCGGGCTGGAGCGCAAGATGTCCCTTGATGAATACGCGAAGGTGGTTGCCGCGCTCGCCAAGTTCAATGCGCTCGACGCGTCGGGGCTCGATCTTGAGCCTGCGTTCGGGCCAGACTTGTACAAGTGGGAGCGCGACCTTTTCGCCGAGCACTGCCTTGGCGCGCGGTTCGCGATGGAATGTCCAAAGGCTGTCGCTGTCGAGCTCGAGGCGGTCGCGGCGAAGCTCGCGCGCGAGCCGGTGCGGCTTGTGCACAGAGACTTCCAGTCAACTAATGTCCTGTGGCGCAATGCCGAGTTCGGTATAATCGATTTCCAGGGGATGAGGCTCGGGCCGGCCGTGTACGATCTCGCGTCGCTTCTGTACGATCCGTATGTCGAGATGTCTGAGAAGGCTCGCTCTGCCCTGGCCGCGCTCTACGGCAAGGAGAGCGGCCGGCCCGAGGTGCCGGATGTGCTGCCGTGCGCGGCTGTGGAGAGATTGGTCCAGGCCCTTGGCGCGTACGGGCGTCTGGCGTCCGTCGGCCAGACCGGCTTCTCCCGCTATGTCATGCCGGCGTTGGAGAACCTTTTGTCTGCCGCCGACGAGGCCGGTCTGGACGCCACCGGCGCGCTCGCCGAGGATTTGCTCGCCAAGGAGCAGTCGATCGCCGCCCATTCGTGTTCCTGCGGGGAGAATGACCATCAGCATCACCGGGAGGAGAGGGAATGACGGCGATTCGCTCATTCATCAGCCGCGTCAAGAAAGGTGGCGCGAAGCGCCGCGGCGAGGTCAATACGGTCGCTATGGGGCGTGATCGGATTTTCTACGCCTGGGATATAGGCGACGATACGTATATATTCGAGCATGGCGTTGCGAAGCATCTGGGCGAGCATCCGAGCGTGCTGGTCGTCTCCAAAAGAGACCTCAGGCGCGGCGCTAAGGGCCACGTGATGACTATGACCACCGGCAATCATTCGGTCGCCGCGTTCCCGCTTCTGGACGGACGGTTCTGGAAGCTTTCGACCGTGCCGGGCGCAAAGCGCGGCGATGTGCTGATGCACTGCATACTCTGCGCGAATGTCGTGAACGATACCATCGAGATATCGCAGCGAGACGTGCCGCCAAAGATCCTGTTTGCTGCCGACGCGTGGCTGCTCGGCCCTGCGGGCTTCTCGATGCCTGATATAGTCATGGGCGAGCGCAACGACGCCACAATCGAGCACTACCGCAGTCTCGGTCAGGAATGGCGCGTAAAGTCGCTTGCCTGGACGGAGAACGACATGAAGGTCGCTTTGGCAGCGTCCGTCAAGCGTATCTCATCGAAGCTTAGGTACTATCACTCGATGAAGGGTGTCCACTTTCTCTCGTTGACCGAGTTTCGCAAGTTTGTGGGGCTTGCGTCAACGGCACCGGAGGAGTTCGTGCGCGCGTTGAAAGAGCTTGTCAGCGTTTACGAGGGCAACCAGTACTCCTTCGCGCGCATGCCGAAGCACCGCGGCCATCACGAGATAGAGCTCTTTGGCGTCAGGCGCGGCGTGGCGCTCGAGCGCATCATACCCGAGCTCGAAAAGCTGATGGAGGCTATTGCTTTGAACCGTATCGATCAAGACGGCATCGTCGTGAAGGCGAACGAGATCGCGGCGCTTTTCGAATCGATGCTTACAAAGCCCGCTCTCGCCGACGATAAAAGCCGCCTGTTCATCGAGACGCTTTACATGCACATAACCGGCGAGATATATTCCGTCGCCGGCGAGGGCTCGACGCCGGCCTTCGACGACAGGCGCACGGCGCTGCCGGGCGCGACGTTTGTGGACGGGCGCCCGGTCTTTCATCCGGGCGTCGACGACCGCAACGAGGTGTTGCTCTCGAACATACGCGGCTTGATGTCAAAGGACGAGATAATAG
>JAZQBR010000025.1:0-4887 GCA_045545855.1 Kiritimatiellia bacterium
GGAACGGCATGGGGGCGTGCGGGCCGCACCCCTGCTAGGGCATCCGCTTCGCGGACGGCCTGTCGGCCGGGGGATACCGGTGGTCGGCCCCTACCGGCGGGGATGGGCGGGGGAACCGTTGCCAACGAAGCATGGAATCTATGGGGAGAGACCCCGCAATGATGGTAGCGAAGTGCAGTGCTGGAATCGGATAGAAGCAGACAGCCAAATGAAAACTCCATGAGTGGGATAGCGTCGTAACAGTTTCATCATTGACATAGTGGGAAAAAGTTGTTACAATACGCGTGTCATGATTGAGAAAGATGTTACAAAAGGCGGTAAGCCGTTTCAGTCCAAGCTCGCGCCTTACGAGGCCGAGGTAAAGGAACTTAAAGCTAACGGCGCAAGCGTAAGGGCGATTGCCGGAGAAATGCTTGCTCGGCATAATCTCGCAATATCCCACAATGCGGTCGCCTCGTTCTTGCGGACGCATGGTGCGAGGCGGCGCAATTTTCTGGATGGGATCAGCGAGTCAAGGCGAGCGGAGTTGCTCAAGGCGATCCGGGCGCTTTGGACACATGATTCGACGGCCATCGAGGGCAACACCCTCACGCTGGGCGACACGATGGCGGTGTTGGAGTATGGGCTCACGGTAAAGGGCAAGCCGCTCAAGGATCATCAGGATGTTGTCGCCCACGCGAACGGCGTCGACTTCGTGCGCTCGCTCATCGACAAGGGGCGCATTGCCGAAGAAGATGTTTTTGCGCTGCATCGCATCGTCGTGCCGGACGAGACGCGCGATATCTACAGGCCCGTTGGCGCATGGAAGCGCGAGGACAACGGCACTTACGGAGCTGAGGGGGCCAGGAGCGTCTATATGCCCTACGCCGCTGCCGACGAAACGCCTAAGCTGATGCGGGACTGGATAAAGGCGTTCAACTCTTTGTTTGGCGACATCAAGGACGAGGATTCGGCTTTGGAGGCGTATCTGTTCGCGCATGTCTCGTTTGTGCGGATACATCCGTTCTTCGATGGCAACGGCAGAATCGCCCGGTTGCTCGCCAATTTGCCCGTCCTTTGCGCCGGTTTCCCGCCGATTGTCGTTCCGTCCGAGGCGCGGCTCGACTACATCAGCGAACTTTGGGACTATCAGCGGGCGGTGGGCGTAATCAGTCTTGCAAGCAGAGAACTTTTGCCGGAACCGTCGCGCCTCGACAACCTTCGCCGTCTTGTCCGTGGTTGGTGGCAAACCACCCTCGACCTTGTCGCCGAAGCGAAGCGGAAATGATACATGGATGACGGCAAGCGTGGGCTGGAGGAGAATGTTGCCAACCTCCTTCGCCGAGGCTACGGAGGTCAAGATGTGGAAATGTTGCCAATACCAATTCCAATTGCCAATGAAAGGAGTTGAAACAATGAAAACCTCGATCAGATTCTATGATGACCGCGAAGTGCGGGCAATTTGGGACGATTCCGCTTCAAAGTGGTGGTTCTCCGTGCTCGATATCGTTGCCGCCATAAACCGCGAATCCGACTACGCGGCATCCTAAAAACGGCGAAGTTTGGTATAATACCGCCAGAATGGCGAAAGGAAGGTGAAAATGAAACCAATTGCACGAACGATCTTCGTCTCATCCCTCGCGCGAGAGGGGAGAGATTAAGTTATAAAGAAAAGGAGTATATATGCTTAAGCGACTTTTAACACTATTTGCAATTCCATACTTACCAGTGCTGGCTCTTTCGGTATATTATGCTTTTGACAACCTCTATTATGCGGTTACCATCCTTTTTGTTGGCATCTTCTTCGTGCCTTGGGGTATGGCATGGGGTGTTGTCGGATTACTAAATCATTTCGGCGACTGTATTGACAGTATTGACACAGTTAATCATTGGGTCGTTACGCCGGCATATCTCGCTTTCGCGATTGTTGCCGTCGCATATCTGATGTCGAAGACTATGAAAGGGCGTATGGGGCTATTGGCGATCTACACCGGCATGTGCGTATTAGCAGTATACGGATTTTGCTTTTATGTTTTCAATGCATGCGATTAACGAGAAAGGAGCAACCCATGAAACCATTTGCACGAATCAACTTGTCCTCCGCCGCTCTGCGTAGGGGGATCCTCGTCTTATCCCTCGCGCTCGCGGCAGCAGGGTGTGATGACACAGTGAAAAAAGCGGAATCCATCGGCATAATTGGTGGAGAGGACGGCCCGACTGCCGTGTGGATTCTCGATGATAAAGTCTGGTGGCTTGACCCAAAGCCCATAGTTTTCAAGACTTTGGTTGCCAATCCATGCTCATCCCCTGCCGATGCTGCTTGCATGGCAGAGAGAATCTTTGTGGATATCTACGGGAAGGGTGTGCTTTCAGAGAGACCTTGGCGTGTGACGGACACGAATGGCTGTTATTTTGTATGCGGGACACTGCCTGATGGCTTCCTTGGTGGTGTGGCACAACTGAAACTCGAGAAAGCAGACGGAATGGTATGGATATATCTTCACGGGAAATAGCTTTGCGGCTCCATCCCTTCGCACGGTGGGGGCAAGGAGAAGCAAAACACCACAAAGGAGAGATCCAACATGGCATAACTTGGATTTTGACTTTTGTCTATTGACAAATGGGCAACAGATATGATATAACATTGCCCGAAAGTGAGGAAAGAGCAGTGTTCAAGATTGATGAATATTTCAAGGGAAATGACTTTCTGCGCGTTGCGGACGCAGAAAAGATGGGGATTTCACGTGCTGTGTTGTCGCAGATGGCGAAGCGCGGGGAGTTGCAGCGCGTGGCGCAGGGCGTGTACGCCAGGACGGATGCGGTGCCGGACGAACTGGCGTTGATCGCCATGCGGTCGGACAATATCGTTTTTTCCCACGAAACCGCGCTGAATCTGCATGGACTTTCCAATCGGATCCCGGCAATGCCATCAATCACGGTTCCATATGGAGGATCGGTCCCGCACAGCATCGCGAGCGCGGTAAACGCCTACAGGATAAGGCCAGAGTTGCACGATCTAGGCAGGGGAACGGCAAAGACGTTCATGGGGAACGAGGTGGCTTGCTACGACCGCGAAAGGACGATTTGCGACATAATCCGCTCGTACTCGCGCATGGATGTGGAGACTTATGCGAAAGCGATAAGGACCTATACAGGAAGCCGGGAGAAGAATATTCCGCAATTGGCGGCATACGCACAGGCGATGGGCATCGAGCGCAAGGTCCTCAAGGTCATGGAGGTATTGGTGTGAGCGGCGATACGGCCATGTCGATGAGCGTCAGGGCAAGAATCAACAATCTTGCGAAGGAGCTGGACATCGCGCCGCAGCATGCGCTCCAACGGTACTTCACGGAAAGATTTCTGGCGAGAATCGCCGCGTCGCCATACGCGAACAATCTAGTCATAAAGGGCGGTACGCTGATGAGCGCGATTCTCGGTGTTGCCCACCGCACTACAATGGATATCGACGCCACGATCATTGGCATGAAGGCGGATGAGGCGACGATTGAAAGAGTGGTCGCCGAAATCGCGGCGGTTGAGGTTGGCGACGGTATTGAGTTCAAGGCAAAGTCGGTTGGCGCAGACGAAATCCGCAAGGATGATGATTACGGCGGATACACGGTTTGGCTTGTGGCGTCCGTGGGCACGATACGGCTGCCGATTGCGATTGACGTGACATTCGGGGACAAGATCACGCCAAGGGCCAAGAAAAGGAAGTTTACGCAGATTTTGGACGGCAGTTCGCACATCACGGTTTTGGCGTATACGGTCGAGACGGTTGTCGCGGAGAAGCTGCAAACCGTTTTGTCGAGGGGCGCGGCGAATACTAGGCTGCGCGATTTCTACGACTTGCATATGCTGTGGGCACGGCGCGAGTTCAAGGCGGAGATTCTTGCCAAAGCCATAAGGAATACGTTTGCAAACCGGCACTCTGAAGAGTATTGGGCAAATCGTTTGCAAATCGTAGAATCCTTGAAGGTGTCGCAACAACTGGCGGAGCAATGGCAAAGGTATTGTCGTAAGGCTCCATTTGCCAAAGACATCGCGTATGCGCATGTGGTGGAATCGATCAAAAACCTGATTGATGCGGCACAATGACCGAAAGGAGCATCTCATGAAACCATTTGCACGAATCGTTAGGAAATGTTGCCAATGTTGAAAGGTTGCCAAGACCAATTCCAATTGCCACTGAAAGGAGTTGAAACAATGAAAACCTCGATCAGATTCTATGATGACCGCGAAGTGCGGGCAATTTGGGACGATTCCGCTTCCAAGTGGTGGTTCTCCGTGCTCGATATCGTTGCCGCCATAAACCGCGAATCCGACTACGCCAAGACGCGCAACTATTGGAAGTACCTGAAAGCCAAGCTGAAGAAGGAGGGCGGCCAACTGGTTAGTGCCACTACCCAGTTGAAACTGAGGGCTCCAGACGGAAAGCTGCGTATGACCGATTGGAGTCTAATCGACAAGTCCGCCTACCTCGACGCGATGCGCAGAAGTGCCACGGACGCTTCGGAGCTGAAAGCGCTTCTCAATGGCGCATTGACGTCGAAGATCAACGACCGCGAGATGTTCATGAAAGGTATCGACTATTCCTACTACTATGAAGAAGGTGAATGAAACCCATGAAACCCTTTGCACGAATCAACTTGTCCTCCGCCGCTCTGCGTAGGCTGTTCCTCGTCTCATCCCTCGCCCTCGCGGCGGGAACGCTATGGTGTGGAACTCACGATTGTGAAGCACCGGACGAACTTATCGGGTCGCTTCACAAAAAGACTCCTCCGTCGGAGTGGAACGCTTATGTCGCGTATGTAGCCGCGACGAATGCGGTGCGCGAGGGGCCGGAAGTAGGCGAAGACGGATCGTAGCCATGTCGTTCTGTGAGCCAAGGAGTTGTGATAGCCCTTT
>JAZQBR010000026.1:0-4020 GCA_045545855.1 Kiritimatiellia bacterium
GCGGCTTCCAGCCGCGTTGCCTCCCCCCACTCAACGCGGCAAGATGCCGCGTCTCTATTGCTCAGGGTGCCGAATTCATGGGGAGAGACCCCGTGAGGCGAAGATATAATTGCAGTTATTGAGCGATTATGGTGTAGATACTTCGCTTTCGCGAGGGTGGGCGGGGGTGTCTCCCTTGCCTGCCCCCTGTTTCCCGCATGTCATGGTGCTGGCGCGAGGAGGGCGTCGAGAAGGGCGTCGACGGGCGAATCGCCGCCGGTGACGTCGAACTTGAAGAGTTCGATTTTCACTGCGACGGGTTCCTGCGATATGTTGCGGTAGCGCGCCAGGCGCCAGCCCTCGCCGCCGGTCAGCCTCTTCTGCATTTCACCGCCGTTGTTGTGGGTCGCGAGCTTTTGCCAGACGAGACCGTCCTTTGACACTTCTATGACACCTTTAAGCGATGCGTCGGGCGTACCGAGACGTGCATGGAAGTATGTCGTCGGCCAGTTCTCCGGTACGCGTATGCCGAAAGATTCGCCTGGCAGAATCAGCTTCGACTCCAGAACGCGGGCAAGACCGGCGTATTTGCCGTCGCGGCGCGCGACAAGAACGGGCAGCGATTTCGCCTCTGAGAAAGCGGACATTTCGGCACCAGTCTCGAACGGCTTGCCAAAGCGCTCCGCGTACACCTTCTTGAGCGCCGAGACGACCAGAGACTCCACAAGCGGCCTCAGCTCGCGCGTTGAAGCCTCGGGGCGGCGGATGTTGCGTCTGTCAGCGCCGAAGGTCGCCGCCGCGAATTTTTCGATATGCTTCGCGTCATTGGCGGAGCGCATCTTTCGAAACCTTTTCAAGTTGTTCAGATGCGACTCGACCGCGCGCCCGCCCAGAAGCTCGATCGCCGCGAACGCCTCGCGCGTCAGTATCAGCTCGTCCTGCACCCATCCTTCTATTTCCCACCCGAGCGAGCTGCGGTCGGCCGGCAGCCGCTTGAGAATTTCGGTCGCGACCTGCAAGTCGAAGAAAAGCCGTCTCAGCTCCAGCTCCGTACCTTCAGAAACAGTGCCGCTTTCCTTCAGCTCGCGTCTGGCCTTTGCACAAAGTTCCGCTTCTGATACGCTTTCTTCGCGACGGTAGCCGTGGACGGTCGGGCCCTGGTCTGAATTGTGCTCAGCGAAGAGGCGCATTGCGCGAGCGAGATCAGGCTCGGGATAAAGCTTCGCGAACGATTCCTCCCACGTGGCTTTAGAGTCGAAGCGCTCCGGGTCGAGGCACCACTTTGCGACGCCGTAGAGAGCGATTTTGCTCGCTTCGCAGTTTTCCATAGGGTTCGAAACAAGCCCTGCTATTTGCGCGGATCCAAGCCCGTACGTCCTGCCCAACAAAAGATGGGAACGGCAGTAGTCGTTCACGGGCCAGTTCCACCAGATGAATGGCGGCCGCTTCAAATCGGCTGTGATGCGCTGCACATCGTCGGCTCGAATGTCGTCGCAGACGCCCCGCCCCGTCCACATGACATGCACTGAAGCGTCAAGCTTCTCGCCGAGCGTTCGCTGATACGGGTGGCCGAAGCCCCAATAGACGTTCGGGCACATGATCAGCCGCTCGCAGCCCTCGTGCGTCGCGAGAAATTCCGCCACGACACGATTGCAAATTTCGGCGTGGAAAGCGGCGTCTGCGCCGCCGAAATCGTCGAAGAATACCGCGAACGCTCTGAAACCCGCGTCATACATCCCCCCCAGCTTGCGGTAGAGGGCGTCAAAGTCGGCCTCGTTGCCTTTTTTGAAGCCGTCGCCCAGGTGGACGGCCCAATAGAGCGCGACGCCGTTCTGTCTGGCGGCGGCTAGAAGGCGGGCGAAGTCCTTGAGGGCGGCCTCTGGATACGGCTCGCGCCATTTGGCGTGGTGGTATGGGTCGTCCTTCGGCCCGTAGACGAAGACATTCATGCCGTTCTCGCCCATGAACTTAAGGAGCGAAAGGCGGCCTTCTGTCCCCCAAGGCCTGCCATAGTAGCCCTCGACGACGCCGCGCAACGGCACTTCGGCGGAGTAGGCGTATTGCGCGGCGAAGGCCGTCATTGCGGCTGCGCCGAGAGCGGCGATTGTAGCGAATTTGTTCATGGGCACCCTCCTTTGGCTGTGTCTTCGCCCGTGGCGGCGAAGAAGTAAAAGGTAGTTTATCAATAACCGGCGCTTTCGTCAAGTGGGTCTGCAGCGCAATTGACGGCGGGCGGACAAGTTTGGTATAATACCGCCCATCGAAAACAAAAGCGAATAAATTGCATGAGTGCATATAAGAAGCTGGCTCCACTTTTGGTGCTTGTCGCTCTGGCTGGCTGTTCCGGTGAAGCCGGGCGGCAGGCGGTCGACCCGCGCATTGCTGACGAGACGCGTCCGTTGTTGTTTCTTGCCAACCCGACCGAGCCGCCCTGCTGCTACCGTAACGAACACGGCGAGATTGTGGGCACCGACGTGGACATGGCGCGCAAAATCGCCGCGAAGATGGGGCGCCGGCTTGAGATGGAGGGCGTCGACTTCATCGAGATACTGCCGCGCCTCAAGGCCGGCACCGCCGACTTTTCCATAGCCACCATCACGGTGACCGACGCACGCCGGCGCGATGTCGATTTTTCGGAGCCATACGGCGAGGGCGGGGCGCGCTTTCTGTACAGAACCAGCGGCAAGAAACCGCGCATGTCGCAGTTGCACGCGCTTAGGATAGGTATAGAGTCCGACTCGGCGCACGACATATATCTTTGCCTGCACGGGTGCGACCCGAAGCGCTACCTTCGCATACAAGACGCGGTCGCCGCGCTGAAGAACGGCGAGATAGACGCGGTGCTCTTCGACGGCATGCAGCTCAAGACGCTCGCAGACGCGTCAGGCGGCATGCTCGCGGTCTCTATGCAGGAGACGCGCGAATTCTACGCCGTCGCGGTCGATAAACGGCGGCCCGACGTGCTTGCGGCCGCAAACGCGGTGATTGCCGAAGGGAGGGCGAAATGACACAGCGCCGGAGTTTGAACCTGAAGCTTGTGCTGAGCGTGCTCGCGGCGTTTTTGCTCTCGATGGCGTTCACGTGGTTTCTGCACAGCAGGCTGTCGGAGAGCGAGGCTTACCGCCTTGTCGACCGGACGTTCGAGAACGCCCGGGCCGAGATAGCAGATTGCGTCGACGTGCGGCTCATTCTGCAGTGTATGGCGGCGAGGGAGCGCATCGACGAGGGCCACCCGCTTGATACGGCCTCTCTTCAGGCGCTCGCCCGCGAGCTTCACGTGACCGAGATCAGCGTCGCCAACGCCAATGGCGACATAACGGCTTCGTCGGTCGCCGACTACCTCGCTTCGCCCGGCAAGCCCGCGTTCAACTTCAAGACGGCAGGCGGCAAGGCCGAGGATATGATGTGCCTCGTGACCGGGCCGGAGACGGAGTACTGCCAGCCGTTCAGAAGCAATACCGCGAACGGCGCGTGGCGCAAGTTCGTCGGCGTATGGAGGCCTTCCGCAGGCGGCTTTATAGAGATAGGCTGCGACGGCGAATCGCTGCGCGGGCTCGCGCGCTCGTCGATTACGGACCTCTTTCGCAACTGGCGCGTTGGCGGCACCGGCGGCATTGTCGTGACGACGCCCACGGGGCTGGTGCTCTCCGACTACGAAGAGCCCAACCGCGAGGGGGCGCAGTGGTCCGACCCGGACGATTCCTTCTACTGGAAGAGCAAGGAGATAGAGGGCTTTCCGGTGTACGTGATGATACCTAAAAATTCCGCGGCGGTGCAGCGCGACGTGCTTGTCGGGGCGACAGCGACACTGAACGGGGCGGCGCTCGTTTTCGTCGCGCTGTTGGTGGGGTTCGTGATATCGGCGTTCGTTCGCCAGCAGATGCGCTTGCAATCGGCGAAGGAGCTTCAGATGGCGACCGACATACAGCTCGCGGCGCTGCCCAACGTATTCCCCCCGTTCCCGGACGAGACCCGTTTCGACATATGGGCGTCGATGGCGACGGCGAAGGAGGTGGGCGGCGATTTCTACGACTTCTTCCT
>JAZQBR010000027.1:0-8658 GCA_045545855.1 Kiritimatiellia bacterium
CAAGCGGTCTTAGGAAGACAAAGGGCTATGACAACTCCTTGGCTCACAGAACGACATGGCTACGATCCGACTTCTCCCGCCGCCGCTATGTCGACCTGATGACCAACGACGAGTCGCGCGCGCGCTTTTTCATGCGTTCGCGCCTGATAATGGAGATTCGCAAGTACCTCTGGGAAAAGGGCTTTGTCGAGGTCGAGACGCCTATTTTGCAGGACCAGGCCGGCGGCGCGGCCGCCAAGCCTTTTTTCTCCCACTTCAACGCGCTTGACAAAGACTGTGTAATGCGCATCGCCCCCGAGCTCTACCTCAAGCGCCTGCTCGTAGGCGGCATGAACAAGGTCTTCGAGCTTGGCAAGGACTTTCGCAACGAGGGTATCGACCGCACCCACAACCCCGAATTCACGGTCTGCGAGATATACGAGGCGTATGGCGACCGCACGTCGATGGAGGCGATAATGGAGGGTCTGCTGCCCCATCTCTGCGACAAGGTCGTCGGTACGCGCAAGGTCGAGTACGGCGAGGCGAAGACGGTTATCGACTTCACTCCGCCATACCGCCGTGTCGCCTACAAGGATCTTGTCAAAGAGCTGATGGGCGACGACTGGTTCGACCTCGACTTCGCGACGCAGCTCGAGAAGGCCAAGGCCAAAGGGCGCGAGACCGGCACCAATCTGGAGTTGGACGGCGTGACGACCGGGCTCATGCTGACCCACGAGGTCTACGACAAGCTTATCGAGAAGAATCTCATGCAGCCGACGTTTGTGACTCGCATCCCGCACGAGTTCGTGCCGCTCGCCAAGACTTGCAAGGACGATCCGTCGCTTGTCGACGTGTTCGAGTTTGTCGTCGCCGGGCGCGAGCTATGCCCTGGCTACACAGAGCAGAACGATCCGCTGGAGCAGCGCAAGGCGCTTGAGAACCAGGCCGGCGAAGACACCGAGAAGATTGACGAAGACTTCATCTCGGCGCTCGAGTGCGGCATGCCGCCGACAGGCGGCCTTGGCTTCGGCGTCGACAGGCTTGTGATGTTCCTGACCGGTACCGACTCGATACGCGACGTCGTACTCTTCCCGCAACTGAAGCGCGCGTAGCTCCGGCGCGTAAAGTCCGGTGACGCGAAAACGCAAACGACTTGAATGAGCAGAAGGGGGTGGCAAAATGAATAGGTGTGAAAACAGACTTCTCTCCGGCCTGAGCGTACTGGCGGCGGCCGCGCTCGCTCTCGCCTTCGCCCCGGCGAAGGCGGCGACGCCTGTCGCCGTTAGCTGGAAGGCGGGTGAAACGATGCCGTCGAAGGTGGCGCGCCCGTTCTCGGGCTTTCTGCCCGACGGCTCTTTCGCCGTCGCCGGCGGCAGCGACTTCGAAGGGACGAACAAGGTCTATCGCGCCGATGTCTCCGTGCGCGCCCCGGACGGCAAGTGGACCAAGGCCGGCGATCTGCCGCATCCAGTCGCCGAGGGCGTTTCCTGCGAGACGCCGAAGGGCATTTTCTGCGCGGGCGGCACAGACGGCGTAAATGTCTTCGACGACGCGTTTCTGCTTGCCGTTGAAAACGGTGCGGTGCGCGTGACGCCTCTCCCGCTTTCGCTCCCCGAGCCTGTCGCGATGGGTGCGGCGGCGGCCGACGGCGACAAGGTGTATGTCGTCGCATCGAACCGCGTCTTCACCGCAGACTTGGCCAAGACCGGCGCCGACTTCACGTGGTGCACGACCCCTCTGCCGGGCCCTGCGCGCTTGCAACATGTAGCCGCGATTCAGAATGGCGACCAAAAGGAGAAGGCGCTCGTCGTGTATGGCGGCTACAACGTTGACACCTGCAAGCCGCTTCACGACGGCTGCGCGCTTGTCCTCTCGTCTGGCGAATGGAGACCGCTCTCTCCGCTACCCGAGAACACGACGACGATCGGCGCGGCGTTTCTGCCGAGCGGCCACCAGCATATACTCCTTGTCGGCGGCTTTGGCGAAAGCGGCTGGATCGCCCGCAAGATTGGCAATTCGACCGAAACCGACCCCGTGAAGCTTGGCTGGCAGAGAAAGGTTCTCGCTTACAACTGCGTCACCGACGCGTGGTGCGAGTATGGCGAGATCGCGCCAGAAGACAACCCGCGCTGCGGCGCGGCGGCGGGCATCAAGCCCGGCAAGACGCCCGAGCAGTACACGTTTATTCTTGCGGGCGGCGAGATCGCCCCCGCTGAGCGTACAGCCGCCGTGTCGGTCGCGAGCTTTACGAAGACCGGCAAGTTCGGCGCGATGGCCTGGGCCGTCGTCGGCGTCTACGCTCTCTTGATGGTGGGTATGGCGTGCTTCTTTATCTTCAAGAAAAAGGACGAGAACGACTACTTTCGCGGCGGCAACCGCATACCCTGGTATGTCGCCGGCATGTCGATTTTCGCCACAATGCTTTCGTCCATAACTTTCATCGCGATACCGACGCAGGCGTACCTCCAGGACTGGCGCTATTTCGTTATGGCGTTCTTTATAATCGGTATGGCGCCGGTCGCCATATACTACTACCTGCCGTTCTTCTGCCGCCTCGGCATAACATCGGCCTACGAGTATCTTGAAAAGCGTTTCAATCTTGGCGTGAGACTCTTCGGCTCGGCGGCGTTTGTCGTCTTCATGGTCTGCCGTGTTGCGGTGGTGACGCTTCTGCCGGCGATTGCGCTCAACGCGGTGACGGGCATCTCCATCGACGCGTGCATCTTGATCTGCGGCGTCTTGACGATGATCTACTGTTCGCTCGGCGGCCTTGAAGCCGTTATCTGGAGCGACTTTGTGCAAGGTATCGTCCTTATGGGCGGCGCCGTCTCGGTGCTGGTGCTGCTCATAATGAAGACCGGCCCCGACGGAGCCCACTTCTCAACCTTCTGGCAGGTCGCAGATTCCTACGGCAAGACGAAGATGTGGGACTTCAGACTACTCTTCACACAGCCCGTCTTCTGGGTGGTGGCGGTGCAAGGCCTCATCTCGAACCTCTCTTCCTACACGAGCGACCAGTGCGTCATCCAGCGCTACATCGCGACCCCCGACGAGAACGCGACGAAGCGTTCGCTCTGGTTCAACGGCTGCATGAGCGTCTTCGCACAGGTCGTTTTCTACGGCATTGGCATGGCGCTTTTCGCGTTCTACCACACTCATCCGGAGGCTATGGACGTGACGATGCCCAAGGGCGACTCGGTTCTGCCGATATTCATGGCGA
Organism: Kiritimatiellia bacterium; assembly: GCA_045545855.1. Lineage (GTDB taxonomy): Bacteria > Verrucomicrobiota > Kiritimatiellia > RFP12 > UBA1067 > UBA1067. Next base: position 3,200 of record JAZQBR010000027.1, read on the forward strand.
CGGAGATGCCGCCGTGGCTCGCCGGCCTCGTGATAGCGGCCGTGTTCGCGGCGACCATCTCGACTCTCTCGGCGAACCTGAGTTCTGCGTCGACGGCGGTCGTGACCGATTTCGTGAAGCGCTTCAACCCCGGCATCTCCGGCAAGGCCCAGATACGCTGCGGCCAGGTCTGCACCTATGTCGTGGGCGTCGTAGGCATAGCGGCCGCGCTTACGCTCGCCCGCATGGAGTCCAGCGCGCTCTTTGACAACTTCAACAAGTACATCGCCATGCTGACAGCGGGGCTCACGGGGCTCTTCTTCATGGGCGTGTTCATACCGCGCATCAAGGGCGTGGCGGCGGTGCTCGGGCTCACTGCGAACTACTTTGTCTGCTTCAGCTGCGAGATACTGCACTGCGATGTGTTCGGCCTCAAGTTCCATCCGTTCCTTCTGGGCGGCATAGGCCTCGTCGTATGTGTCGTCGTGGCGCTTGTCGCGTCGTTCGTGCTGAACGAGAAGGGGCACGATCTGAAGGGACTTACGCTGAAGACTCTTGAGAAAAAGTAATCACCGCTTTCGGGAGGGCCTGCCGGTATGAACAAAGACGAGCTTGAAGAACATCTCGCGAAGATACGAAAGACCATCGCCGAAAGCGAGAGCCTCGTGTCGCAGGCCGAGCTTCGGCTCGCCGAGACAGACCGGCTTCTCGAGTCGCAGGGGCTCACGCGCGAGCAGGTCATGTCCATGAGGTTTTCAGAGGCGCAAATAAACGCGATGAACGGCGAGTTGAAGCGCCGCGGGTTGGATCCGCTCGAAAAGTGGGCTCTCGCGGACGGCGCCGGCGCCCCCGGCCCGGAGGCCGGGGCTTATGCCCCGCCGGATACGCCTGCCCTCTCGGCCGACGACGAGCTCGCCGAGCGGCGCAGAAAATTCGGCATGATGATGAAACCTTTTCAAATCTGAGGTGTATACAGGGTAAAAAGGAGAACAAACCATGAATATAACAGCTACAAACAACAAGGTCAATCTCGACCCAAACCTTCTCAAGGCCGGCTACAACGGTGTCGACGAGTCGAAGGTCGCCGCCGATACGAAACTTTCCACCGAGGTGCCGCTGCTGTTCGGCTCAAATGTGCTCGTCTCCTATGGTTTTACCGATCTGGAGGCGCTCGTAGCGCAGCTGAAGAACGAGAACGCCGAGTCTCGCCTGTCGCTCAAGCTGAAGACGCTCAGCTCCATAGCAGAGGGCTTGAGCGGCCAGCAGCTCGCCTCGCTTGAAAAGGCGCTCGCCCTCGCCGACAGCGTCAAGAACCTTGAGAAGACCTTGAACGACCTTCAGGGCAATATCGACAAGAGTCAGGCCGATATCGCCATCTTGCAGGTGCAGATCGAGTCGCTCGAGCGCCAGATCGAGAACGCCCGCGAGAACGCCAAGGAATACAACAAGAACATCGAGGCCCAGCAGCAGAAGAAGGCCGAGATTGACGCCAAGATTGCCAAGCTCGAAGAGGCCGCCAAGGGCAAAGAGGCGACCGAAGAGGCCGGGAAGGAGGCCGACGCCGAGCTCGTGAGCCTTAAGGAAGAGTCCCAGGCGCTCGAGAAGTCCATAAAGGAGAATACCGACGCGCTGGCGACGACCGAGAAGCAGATAAAGGACATGACAGCCTCTATCAGCTCTTCGCGCGAGAAGGTCGCGACGCTTGAGAAGAGCATTGCCGAGGATACCGCCGCTCTGGACCGCAACAAGAGCGAGATTGCGGCCATGAAGGGCCAGATTTCGACATGTCTCGAGGCCATCGACGTCAATATTCTCAAGACGATCACCGCCGAGCTCGCCAAGGTGGCGCCCGAAACCGACACCGACCGGCCGAGGGATGTCGCCAAGCAGGAGGCGAAGCTCGAAAAGACCGATATCGCGCTTATCATCAGCGACCAGATGGACGACATCGCCGCCGATATGCAAGACGAGATCGCCAGCCGGCGCGAGGATATGGCCTGATAAGTCCGCTTTGGCCAACCAGGCGGCCAAAGCGGCTCAATCAATCTACAATAAGCAAATAAAGCCCGTAAGGAGGGAAGAGAAAATGGCAGAGATAAGCGAAGGTATGAAGGAAATGTTCCTAAACGCCACCCGGACCATAATGAACGGCGAGCCGCTCAAGATGGCCAAGGGCATAAGCGACGAGCAGCTGAACGCGGTGTATTCTCTCGCGTACAGCTACTATACGACCGGCAAGTACGACGAGGCGCTGAAGCTGTTCAAGTTTCTCGTGCTCTTCGACCACCTTAGCCAGAAGTACTGGACAGGCCTCGGCTCGACCCATCAGATGATGAAGAGCTACGACGAGGCGATCGCGGCCTACGCGCAGGCGGCCCTCCTGGACCTGAGCAACCCGAAACCTATGTACTACGCGGCGCTCTGCTATCTCGCGAAGGGCGACAAGCTCCATTCGGCGAGCGCGGTGCGCGCCGTCGAGATCTTCTGCACCGAGAAGAACCCGAAGACGCAGAAGTACCTGGAGAAGACCGCCGCCCTCAGGCAGGCTCTTGGCGAGGATACCTTCGCCGAACTGAAGAAGGTCAGCGACGAGGCGGAAGCGAAGAATTCCGCAGTCGGCGCGTAACCTTTCGCCGCCTTGCGTGTATACAGGGCAGAAAGGAGATAAACCCATGTCACTAACAGTAAACAACAATACGCAGCCGAAGGTGCCCCAGACGCCGCTTCAGGTGCCGGGCGCGACCGCAGGCCAGCAGGCGCAGGGCGCAGGCGCGATTATCGACGATGCGACCGAGGTCATTCTTCAGGGCGAGAACATCTCTGTTTCTTCTTCGTCGCCGGTCGGCGGACCAGACTCGATCAAGAAGACCGATTCCACTAAGAAGATGGTCGACGTCGACGAAGTGCCGGAACTGGACGACGAGGAGCTCAAGGATATACTCGCGTGCGTCGAGGATCTCGAGAAGCTTATCGCCGAGCTGAAGGAGAAGGCCTCTGAAGAGCAGATCGCCCAGACGAAGGAGCGCATCAAGAACCTCAAGAGCAAGCTTCAGGCCCAGCACGCTTCGCGCATGCAGAAGATCAACGAGGGCATGGAGAAGCTCGACGAGGCGGCGCGCGCCAAGCAGCTGCAGGAGGCGATGGGCTGGGTGTCGGTCGCGCTGGCGGTAGTCGCGGCGGTAGTCGCGGTGGCCGCGGCTGCCATGGCTGTGGTCACCGCCGGCGCCACGCTCGGCATCGTGCTCGCTGTCGTCGCGTGCATTGGCGCTGCCGCATCCTGCGCCAACGCCGGCCTTCAGATCTACCAGCAGGTCGCCAAGGACGATCTCGCCCAGCAGGTCAAAGACAAGGCTCAGGAATACCGCACTCAAGGCATGAGCGCTTCTGAGGCGTGGAAGAAGGCCAGCGAGGACGTGAACGACAAGTTCATGATCGCGGGCATTGTGCTCGGCGCCGTCTCCGCCGTGTGCGGCCTTGCCAGCGGCTTCGGCGGCGCGGCAGGCGCGCTCGGCGTCGTCCAGGGTGTCGTCTCCGGCGTGGGGATGCTTTCTAGCGGCCTCAGCATGTACGCTTCGTACGATTCGAACGACGCCAACTTCGACGCGCAAAAGGCCCAGGCCGATCTGGCGAAGCTCGAGTCGGTCCTGCAAAAGCTCCAGAAGGCGCTCGAGGAGGATACGAAAGCGGTTCAGGAGCTCATCCAGCAGCTCCAGGAGGCCATGGCCGACCTGCAGAAGCTTTTGGAATCCGCCACGAACGTCATGGACGAGATATCACAGCAGACAGGCGCTACCGCCTGACAGACGCCAAACGAGAAAGGAACCACAGCAATGGAAGTCACAAACAACACAAGGGCCAACTACGAGGCGTTGCTGAACGCGCTCAAAAGCGTGAGCGGAGAAGATCTCGCCAGCGAGAACGTCAAGGACGTGTCGGTGGTCTCGAACGAGAAGGGTCTGACTATAACCTTTAACACGACGGTCGACGGCAAGGAGATGCCCATCGTCCTCGAGATGACGCCTGAGCTCGACGCGCCCGAAGGTATAGCCGACGAGTCCGTGCTAGGGGCGCTTCTGGAAGAACTCGACGGTCTTGAACTCGCGGCGATGACGCCTGAAGAGTCCGCCAACTTCGCGCAGGAGCTTCTGTCGAGAGTCGCCGAGAAGATCGAAGAGAAGGGGCTGCAGACGTCCAAGATCCAGTCGCCCGACGGCAAGAGCGCCGCAGCGACGATCTTCAACCTTCTAGAGATTTTGTCGCTCATAGTCGAGGCCGGCCAGGAGATCAAGAAGTCCGCTGCCCAGATGAAGGCGGCCGACAACGAGCTCCAGGCCCAGTCGTACGAGCGACAGGCGACGAAGACCATGGCCATGGCCGAGGTCGCGAAGCAGCAGGGCACGAAGTACATGCTGATTTCGATGTCGATGATGCTCGCGTCGGCCGCGGCGTCGATTGGCGTGGGTGTCGCGAGCGCCGCCAAGGGTGTTCTCGCCGAGACAAAGGCTGCGGGTGTCGCGGCCGACATGTCGAAGAATGCTTCAAACTCGAATGTCAACGGTGTTGGCATCACGACGAGCGCCGGCAAGGCGGCCGCCGCGAAACTGCCCGATGGCGTGACGGTCGACACGATCAAGAGCGCGTTCACGAACGACCGCGCTGTCATTGACGCGCGCGGCAAGCTCGAGAACACCAATACCCAGCTCGCCAACGCCGAGTCGCTCGTCGCCACCAAGCAGGCCGCTCTCGACACCGCGCTCGAGCAGCACCCGCCGGTCGAGGGCCAGCCCGAGCATGAGGCGGTCGTCGCCGCGAGAGCCGAGCTCGCCCAGGCCCAGGAGGGGTTGCAGACCGCCAAGACCAACTTCGCCGAGGCCAAGGCGGAGTTCAGGGACGCCGTGCTGAACGTCAAGGAGAAGTTTGACTCGGAGTATGTCAACTCGCCCAAGGCGGACCAGAAGGCCAAGTACAACGAAATGGTTGTCGCGAACGAAATCGCCTTCAAGACGCTCAAGACCGAGACGGTCGGCCAGGGCGCCAACCAGCAGAACGTCATGAGCGCGCTTGACATGGGCAAGATCGCCAACGGCTCCGACAAGGCGTTTCGCGTCGCGAAGCAGAGCGAGAACCACTGGGTGATGGCGGCCATCGGCACCGGCGCGCAGTTCGTCGGCCAGCTCGGCCAGACGCTCAACCAGCACTGGCAGGCTGAAGTCAACTACCAGGCCCAGGCGGGTCAGGCCGACGCCCAGATCGAGCAGGCCGACGCCACGCGCAAGCAGAAGGCGTATGATGAGGATAAGGAACTCGCCTCCTCCGGCCAGGACATCATCGACAGCGCCCGCCAGACGATGCAGAAGACCTACGAGAGCTCCCACCAGACCACAAGGGAGATATTCGGCTGACGCCGGGAAAGGAACCCGCCGCATATGGCGATGATAGAAACGCGCAAGATAGAAGGCGGTGCCGTCTAAAGTCGGAGG
>JAZQBR010000028.1:0-2577 GCA_045545855.1 Kiritimatiellia bacterium
TCCTCGTCCAGAACGAGCGGCGGCAGAAAGCGCACGACACCGCCGCCGGCCGTAAGCGCGAGAATGCCCTGCGCCTGAAGCGCGTCGACGACAGCCGCCGGGTCGCCGTCGACGACAAGACCGAGCATGAGGCCTTTGCCCCGCACCTCGAGCAACTTGTCGTACTTGTCGACAAAACCCTGAAGCGCCTCTCTGAAGAGCGCGCCGACCTCGGCCACGCGCTTGAGAAGCCCTTCCTCCTCTATGACATTGATGACCGCGAGCGCGGCCGCCGCCGCGACCGGGTTGCCGCCGAATGTCGACGCGTGGGACGACTTGGTGAATACATCCGCGAGCTTGGCGTTCGAGACGAGAGCGCCCATCGGGATGCCGTCGGCGAGAGCCTTCGCGAGCGTGAAAAGGTCGGGCTTGACATCGTAGCCCTGCCAGGCGAACCAAGTGCCGGTGCGGCCCATGCCGCACTGCACCTCGTCGCAGATCATGAGCAGGTTCTTCTCGTCGCAGAGCTCTCTCACGCCCTTCATGAACTCGCCGGTCGCCGGCGTGACGCCGCCTTCACCCTGCACGGCCTCCAGCATGATGGCGACCGTCTTGCCGGTGACTGCGGCCTTTACGCTCTCGATGTCGTTGAAATCGGCGTATGCGAAACCGACCGGCAGCGGGTCGTAACCCTCCTGGCACCACGCCTGGCCGGTCGCCGCGAGCGTCGCGAGGGTGCGCCCGTGAAAGCCCTGGCGCATCGTCACAATCTCGTAGCGCCCGCCGTTCTGGGCGCCCCAGCGCCGCGCGAGCTTGATCGCCGCCTCGTTCGCCTCGGCGCCCGAGTTGCAGAAGAAGACCTTGCCGCCGAGCCCGGAGAGTTCTACGAGCTTCGCCGCGAGCTGCGTCGCCGGCTCGTTCGCGAACAGGTTCGAGCAGTGGGTCAGCCTGGCCGCCTGGTCCTGAATCGCCTGCACCACCTTCGGGTGGCAGTGGCCGGTGTTGTGCACGCCTATGCCCGAGGTGAAATCATACAGCGTCAAACCGTCTGCGTCGCGCACCGTGACGCCCTTGCCGCTCGCGATCGCCCTCGACGGCGCGTAGGTCGGCATGACCACGCTCTTGTATTGTTCAAGTATCTCCTGGGACTTGTTGCTCATTCGGTTATCTCCGTTCCCACGCCTTCACGCGTGAATATTTCCAAAAGCAGCGAGTGGGCCATGCGCCCATCGACTAGATGCACCTTTCTCACGCCCGATCGAATCGCCTCTTCGCAGCTGACGATCTTCGGGAGCATGCCGCCCGAAATCGTGCCGTCGGCCTTGAGCCGCCCGATGGAATCCAGATGCAGGGTCGAGAGAAGAGTGCGCGGGTCGGCCGGGTCTTTCAAGAGGCCGGGCACGTCTGACACAAGCGCGAACTTGCGCACCTTGAGAGCCTTGGCGAGCGCGGCGGCCGCGATGTCGGCGTTCACATTGTAGAGATGGCCGTCGTCCGCACCGGTCGCCACAGGCGTCACGACCGGTATTATGCCGGCGTCCAGCATCTCACAGACCGCCCTCGTGTCGACGCTGGCGATCTCTCCCACATAGCCGCGGTCGGGCGACGTTATCTTCTTCGCCGAGAAAATCCAGTTGCCGTGAAGCGGCTTCGCGTTCGTGCCGCGCGAGACGAGTCTGCGGACGATGTCGGGGTTGACGACATTGTTGAGCGTGCGGCGCACGATTTCCATCGTCGCCTCGTCGGTTACACGCTGGCCGTCGACAAACTGCGGCTCGTGGCCCGACTCTGTAATCGCCTTCGATATCGCCTTGCCGCCGCCGTGCACTATCACGACCTTTATCCCGACAGCGCGCATGAACGCGATATCGTCTATCAGCATGTCAAGATTGGCGGCGATTTCCATTACGGAGCCGCCGACCTTGACAAGGACCACCGACCCCTTGAAGTCGACTATGTAAGGCAGCGCCTCGGTCAGAACCGCCGCCTTGGCCATCGCTGTGTCTACTTTTTCCATTGAAGTGGGTATTTTACCAAAAATTCGGCGACAGCACAAGAGGGGTGCGGCCCGCATGTACGGCCAACGCATTAAAAGCCGATTTTCCCCTTTGGGGCCCCTGAATCGTTTTTAATGCGTTGGAAGTGTCTCAGCAACCAACAACCAACAGCGCAGTGTCCAGTGGGAAGCGGACGTGAATCCACACTTCACTGGTTGCTGAACGCCCGCCCCGAGCATAGCTCGGGGGTTGCGCCCTATAAACGGGCGCCCCCGCTAGGGGCGGATACGGTTGTTGGTTGTTAGAACACTTCGGCCGCAGGCCGCCTCAAATCGGCATGGTTCAACCCCATGCATACCCCCCGGTAGGGGCCGACCACCGGGCGGCCCGCTAAAGCCAATACCGCTTGAACTCGTTCTAAGCGGCGGCGGCGTGTCACGCCAAAAGCTCGGCCAATGGAAAAATGATAAAATAGGTCTTGTCTAATCGGAATATGGTATACTATGCTACTGTTCAGTCGGACGAGTGTCCGAACAGAACGGCCCGCCCGGAAAGGCCTTTCCCGGACGGGCCTGCGGCGGCGAGGCTCTAATAGGTCCAG
>JAZQBR010000029.1:0-16330 GCA_045545855.1 Kiritimatiellia bacterium
CCCTCTGAAACGCCAACGGACATTTTGCGAGGGGCGAGATTGGCGACGAACACGACTTCGCGGCCGACGAGAGCGGCCGGGTCGGGATACGCGCCGCGTATGCCGGAGAAGATGGTGCGCCTGCCGAGCGGACCCGCGTCGAGAACGAGCTTGAGCAGCTTGGCGCTCTTTGGCACGATCTCGCAGCTTTCTACGACGCCTGTTCTGAGGTCGAGCTTCTCAAAATCGCCAAAAGCGATCTCGGGCTTGAGAGGCGCGGCGGGCGCCGCAGACTCGGCGGCGGGCGCGGCCTTGGCCTTGTTCTTGCTCGCGCGAGACTCGTGGCTTACTTCGCCCGACTCGCCGGGCTTCACCGTCGCCGCGGCAATCATCGCGTCGACCTGCTTGGCGTCTATGCGGCTGGCGAGATATTCATACGGCCCGAGCGCGCAGTTCTCGCGCGTCTCGCCGAGGCTCGCCCACGTCCATTCGCTCTCGCCGAAGAGCGCCATCGCCTTGTCGGCGTAGGCGGGCAGAATCGGCTTCAGATAAATCGCCATCATCCTGAAGGCGTTGAGCGCGGCCGTGAGGGTTGTGCGGGTGGCCTCGGCGTCGGTCTTGACGGTCTTCCACGGTTCGCGGCGGTCGAAGTATTCGTTCGCTGCGTCGGCGAGGCGGCATATCTCGACAACCACCTGGTTGAAGCGGCGATCTTCGTAGAACTTCGCTATCGTGTCTGCCGCCGCGCGGCACTGCCCGACGAGCGCGCGGCCCTCGTCGTCAAGCGAGCCCAGACGGCCCTCGAGCTTCTTCTGCAGCATCTGGCCCCCGCGCGAGGCGATGTTGGTTATCTTGCCGACGAGATCGCTGTTCACGCGCTGCACGAAGTCCGCCAGATTCAAATCCATATCGTCGGTCGTGCCGCCGAGCTTGGCCGCGTAGTAGTAGCGAAGCGCCTCCGGCGGCAGGTGGTCGAGATAGGTGCGGGCGTTCACAAACGTGCCTTTGGACTTGGACATCTTCTCGCCGTTGACCGTCAAAAAGCCGTGCACGAACACCTTGTCGGGACCCTTGAAGCCGGCTGCGTGCAGCATGCCGGGCCAGAAGAGGCAGTGGAACCTTATTATGTCCTTGCCGATAAAATGGTACAGCTCGACATTCGGGTCGTTCCACATATCGAACTTGCCGAGGTTCTTGAGGCTCGCTATGTAGCCGATAGGCGCGTCGACCCAGACGTAGAAGAACTTGCCGGGGTGGCCGGGTATCTCGAAGCCGAAGTAGGGCGCGTCGCGCGAAATACACCAGCCGCGCAGAGGCTCTTTGAACCACTCGAGAAGCTTGTTCGAGACATCGCTCGTCGTGTGGCCGGGTATCCACTTTTCAAGGTACTCGTGCTGAGGCTCCAACTCGAAGTAGAGATGCTCCGAATCTTTGACGACGGGCGTGCCGCCGCATGTCGTACACTTCGGCGAAACGAGCTCCTCGGCGCCGTAGGTCGAGCCGCACTTGTCGCAGCTGTCGCCGTACTGGTCGCCGGCGCCGCACTTCGGGCAGACGCCCTTCACGAACCTGTCGGGCAGAAACATGCGGCAGTGCTCGCAGTACAGCTGGGGCGTGGTGCGGCGCGTGATCGCGCCGGACTTCTCCATACCGGCGTATATCTGCTCTGAGAGCTCTTTGTTCTCGGGCGAATTCGTCGTGTAGTAGTTGTCGAACTTCACCTGAAAATCGGTAAAATCGCGCACATGCTCGTCGTGGCTGCGCGCGATAAGCTGCTCGGGCGTTATACCCTCCTTGCGGGCGCGTATCATTATGGGCGTGCCGTGAGTATCGTCCGCACAGACGTAGACGCACTCGTTGCCGCGAAGCTTCTGGAACCTGACCCAGAAGTCGGTCTGTATATACTCCACGAGGTGACCGAGATGTATGTCGCCGTTTGCATACGGCAACGCGCTCGTCACGACTATCTTTCTTTTTTCGCCCATATTCCTCCTAGCTAGCTCAGTCCTTCGGTGCTTTAAGACGATATATTATACCAAATACCCGCCCCTCCCGTCCACTGGCTATGGCGATTTATTGTCCCTGCCGTTGGGCGCAAGTGTGGTATCATACCCTTGCGAAATATACAATCTTTGGATATGCCTATGAGGCTCTACCTTGCACGGCGGCTCGCCCGGCAGGCAGGAGAATCCGGCTGGCGACCGCATCGCCCATTTCCGTCGTGGAGACGGAGGATGCGTCGTCGGGGGCAAGGTCTCGCGTGCGCAGGCCGATGGCGAGCGTGTCCGCCACGGCGCGTTCTACCGCGTCTGCCTCAACGGGAAGCCCGAAGGAATGTCGCAACATCATCGCAACGGAAAGAATCGTCGCGAGTGGGTTCGCGATTCCCTTGCCGGCGATGTCCGGCGCACTGCCGTGGATCGGCTCGTAGAGGCCGCCCCTCGCCGCGCCCAGTGACGCCGACGGCAGCATCCCGATTGAGCCGGTAATCTGCGACGCCTCGTCGGAGAGGATGTCGCCGAACATGTTCTCGGTGAGGATCACGTCGAAGCGTGACGGTGCGCGGACGAGCTGCATGGCCGCGTTGTCCACGTACATGTGCTCGAGCGCCACGTCGGCATACTCCGCCGCATGGAGGGCCGTCACCGTCTCGCGCCACAGGCGCGACGTCTCGAGAACGTTCGCCTTGTCCACGCTCGTCACCTTCGGCGGACGCGACGGAGCGCGTCCCTCCCCGCGTCGTCGCGCCGCCTCGAAGGCGACGCGGGCAACGCGGACGATTTCGCTTTCGGAGTACGGCGTGACGTCGTATGCCGCCTTCCCGCCGTCCGAGCGTCCTTTCTCGCCGAAGTACGCGCCGCCGGTGAGTTCCCGCACGATCAGGAGGTCGATGCCCTCCGCGACGATTTCGTCCTTGAGCGGACTCGCCCCCTTGAGCGCATCCCATACCTTCGCGGGGCGCAGGTTGGCGAAAAGCCCCAGTTCGCGGCGAAGCGTGAGGAGGGCGCGCCGCTCGGGACGCTTTTCCGGCGGCAGGCTGTCCCATTTCGGGCCGCCGACCGCGCCGAGAAGAACGGCGTCCGCCGCCTTGCAGGCGGCAAGCGTTTCTTCCGGCAGACAGTCCCCGCAAAGGTCATAGGCCGCGCCGCCGACGGGATGTTCCACCAGCTCGAAGTCGTGCCCGAAACGCTGCGCCACGACGCGGAGCACTTTCACGGCCTCCGCGACAATCTCAGGTCCGATTCCGTCGCCGGGAAGAACTGTTATCTTCGTTTTCATCATTTCCTTCCTTTCAGGTAGGTGGCAAGTCCGCCAGCGGCAATCAAGTCGAGCATGAACGGCGGGAACGGTTCAGCCTTGAACGTCCGCCCCGTGGTCTCGTCGGCGATTTCGCCCGTCTCGAAATCGACGGACACCTCGTCGCCGGCGGAGATCGCGCGCGCGGCGGCGGGGCATTCCAGAATCGGAAGGCCGATGTTGAGCGCGTTGCGGTAGAATATGCGCGCGAAGCTCTCCGCGATCACGCACGCGACGCCGCTCGCCTTGATCGCGAGCGGGGCGTGTTCGCGCGAGGAGCCGCAGCCGAAGTTGCGGCCTGCGACAAGGATGTCGCCAGGCCGGACGCGGCCGGCGAAGGCGGCGTCGATGTCCTCCATGCAGTGTGCCGCCAGTTCGGCGGGGTCGGACGTATTGAGATGCCGTGCCGGGATGATCACGTCCGTATCGACGTTGTCCCCGTATTTGTGTGCTTTCATAGTGGTTGGTGATTAGTGGTTAGTGGTTAGTCGTTGGCCGGTGCGGTGATGTGACCTGCGATGGCCGAGGCGGCGGCCACGGCAGGGGACGCAAGATACACTTCCGATTCGATATGCCCCATGCGCCCGACGAAATTGCGGTTGGTCGTCGCGATGCAGCGCTCGCCTTTCGCGAGGATGCCCATGTGACCGCCCAGGCACGGGCCACAAGTGGGCGGCGAGACGACGCAGCCAGCCTCCGCGAACACCTTGAGAAGACCCTCTTCCAGCGCCTGGAGCCAAATGCGTTGCGTGGCGGGGATTACGATTGCGCGGACGCCGTCCGCCACCTTGTGCCCCCGCATCACCTCGACGGCGGCGCGCATGTCGGAGATTCTTCCGTTTGTGCAGGAACCGATGACCGTCTGGTCGATCTTAACCTCGCCCGCCTCGCGCACTGGCCGCACGTTGGACGGCAGATGCGGGAACGCGACCGTCGGCTCCAGCGCGGCGAGGTCGATTTCAACTGTGCGCGCGTATTCGGCGTCCGGATCGGCCGCGCAGATGCGCGGCGGCTTTGCGCCGTGTTCGCGGAGATAGGCGAGCGTCTGGTCGTCCACGGGGAAGATGCCGTTTTTCGCGCCCGCCTCAATTGCCATGTTCGCGATGGTGAAGCGGTCGTCTATCGACAGGTTCGCGACGCCCTCGCCGGTGAACTCGAGCGACTGGTAGCGCGCGCCGTCGACGCCGATGAGCCCGATCAGGTGCAGAATCGCGTCCTTGCCACCAACCCACTTGCGGGGCTTCCCTTTCAACACCACCCGAATCGCCTCGGGGACGCGGAACCACGTCTCGCCCGCCGACATGCCGGCCGCCATGTCCGTGGAGCCGACGCCCGTGGCGAACGCGCCAAGCGCGCCGTATGTGCAGGTGTGGGAATCGGCGCCGATCACGAGGTCGCCAGCCGTGACAAGTCCTTTTTCGGGAAGAAGCGCGTGTTCTATTCCGCAGTCGTGCCCCACCTCGAAGTAATTGGCGATTCCCTGTTCCTTCGCGAACGCCCGCATCGCGGCGCATTGCGCGGCGGCCTTGATATCCTTGTTCGGGGTGAAGTGGTCCGGGACGAGCGCGATCTTCGCGCAGTCGAATACGTGCGTACGGCCGAACTTCGGGAACTCCTTTATGGCGACCGGCGCCGTGATGTCGTTTCCGAGGACGAGGTCGAGTCTTGCCATGACCAGTTCTCCGGCGCGGACCTCCGCCTTGCCGGCGTGCGCGGCAAGGATCTTCTGTGTCATTGTCATTTTCATCTTTTCGCCTCCATCATGCGGTTGACGGCCACCAGCAAGGCGAGGATCGAGCCTTCGATGACGTCGGTGGAAACCCCGCGTCCGCGATAGGAGCCTTTCGCGTCGGAAATCTTCACCAGCACTTCGCCAAGTGCGTCGCGCCGCTCGGTGACGGCCTCGATCCGGTAGTCCTCGAGCGTGAAGCGGTGGCGGATGATCTTCTCCACGGCGCGGAACGCGGCGTAGATGGGACCGGTTCCGATGGCAGCCTCCTGCACGCGGCGCTTCCCCTTGACGAGGGTGATCTGCGCCGTGGCGCTCATGTGGTTGCCGCTGTTCACCACGAACGAGTCGAGCTTCCATTCCTGCGATCCCGTATGACGCGCGGCGACGCGCGACTCCGCGAGCGCCGCGAGGTCGCGGTCGGTGATCTGCTTCTTGCGGTCGGCGAGCGCCTTGAACGCAGCGAACACCTCCGCGAGGCGTGAGGCGTCGAGGTCGTAGCCGAGGTCCTTGAGGCGCGTCTCGAGCGCGTGCTGGCCGGAATGCTTGCCGAGCACGAGTTCCGTCTGCTTCATCCCGACCGATTCCGGCGTCATGATCTCGTACGTCTCGGCCTTGGAGAGGACGCCGTGCTGGTGGATGCCGCTTTCGTGCGCGAACGCGTTGGCGCCCACGACGGCCTTTCCGGGGGCGATGCGCACGCCCGTGATCGTGGAAAGCAGGTGGGCCGTGCGGGCGATCTCCTCTGTGCGGATGCGCGTGGCTAGTTCGCCGTAGGCGTCGCGGCGCGTGCGCAGCCCCATCACGACCTCCTCAAGAGCGGCGTTGCCCGCGCGCTCGCCGATGCCGCAGATCGTGCATTCCACCTGACGCGCCCCGGCGCGGACGCCCGCGAGCGAGTTCGCGACGGCGAGGCCGAGGTCGTCGTGGCAGTGGGTGGACACTGTCACGTTCTCGATTCCCTTCACGCGGTTCATGACGGATGCGACGAGCGCGCCGAACTCGTCCGGCGTGGAATACCCCACCGTGTCGGGGATGTTCACGACCGTCGCGCCGGACGCGATGGCCACCTCGAACACCTTGCAGAGAAAGTCCGCGTCCGTGCGCGAAGCGTCTTCGGCTGAGAACTCCACGTCGCCGCAGAGGCTGCGCGCGTAGGCGACCGCGCGCCGGATCTGCTTCAGGCAGTCGGCGCGGGAGATGCGCAGCTTGTACTTGAGATGCAGGTCGCTCGTGGCGATGAAAGTGTGGATGTGCGGACGCGTCGCGCCCCGGATGGCCGCTGCAGAGGCGTCGATGTCCTTCTCCAGCGCCCGTGCGAGCGAGCACACCGAGGAGGACTTCACTGCGTCGGCGACGGCCTTGACGGACGCGAAGTCGCCCGGCGACGCGGCGGCGAAGCCCGCCTCCATCACGTCTACGCCGAGCGCCTCGAGCTGGAGCGCCATGCGCACCTTCTCGTCGAGGTTCATCGAGTATCCGGGGGCCTGCTCGCCGTCACGGAGCGTCGTGTCGAATATCTGGATTGTTTTCATCTGGCTGTTTTCCTTTTGGGGTTGTCGGCAAAACGAAAAACGGCCCCGCTTGTGCGCGGAGCCGTTTCACTTTGATCTGAACCCTGAACCTCTTCAGACGAGCAAAACCGCCCCGCGCCTCGTAAGCGCAAGGAGAAGAAGCCAGTTGCGAAGAAGGTTCTTGTTCATGATGCCTATTTTTCTTAGGTGGCGGGCAGTATACCACAACAGCCTGTCTTGTGTCAATACCCTATGCCCACCTTGCGCATCTCGCGCCGCAGTTTGCCATGGCCTCGGTTGCGGAAGGACCGACTGTTTGTTATGCCGAGAGTTTCTCGTCCAGATCGGCAAAGGCGTTTTCTATCGCCTCTACATGATACAGTTCATACATGCCGACAGCGTAGTCGACAAGCCCCTTTTGCGTCAGCCGACGATATGCTTCATCCGCTGCGACGCCAAGGTGCTCCGCATACCGCTCCAACAGATAGATAAAGAAACTGAACTCCCTGCTCATATCACGGCATCCTCAGGTATGCTGAATTGTGCGGCGTTCCGGTGATTCTTTCGCTCTCCCAGATGTTGAATATACCCTCAGGGCCGAACTGCCACATTTCCATCGAAGCGTTTGCAAGCATGCGATATGTCTGCGACTCTAAAAACAGCCCGAGCGCTGTTTTCTCATCATAACCGTACTTCTCAACAATACGGCGCACGACCTCTTCGTCATAATAGTCAAGAAAATCGGCAGGCAAGCGACTCATACAGACACCCTCTCAACAAATGTCAAACAGGCGACAGCAGCATCGGTCTTAAGATAGAACGCCCGTCCAAAGTCCAACGCCCTGACCATAGGAACCACCTTTGGCGACCGCACTTCAACATTGCTTCCGTGATACAGTTTCACTACGGCACCTCCTGTGGCTCTTTCAGAAAACACGACCGCAAGCCACAAAGGTTTTCGGCCTTGTGCCTCCTTGCGACAGCGTAAATCTTGTCACGCTTCGCGCGTATCTCGTCCAGCATGCACATCACAGGTATATCTGCCCGGCATCATGGCGACACCCGCCGCCTTTCAACCGAACGCGCACATTATAGCACATTGCCATTGCGCAAGGCAAGGGCGAAGAGTTCTTATGTCGCGAAAAGTTCCTGGCTGTGATGTCCAGAAGCAAATGCAAGATTCTCTTGCGTTTAGTCCTTGATAACACGGGACGGGATTGAAAGGCCGGACATTTCCCGTCATTCCTTCCTAGGAAGGAAACTTGCGTTTAGTTCCGGACACGACGTGCTATTTTACGCACAGCGGCGCAGGTGCAGGGTGGCAGGGAAGCGGATAATATGGTATAATGTGCGCCATGAAACATTTCGCCAGAGTCGCCGTCCGTCTGCTCGCCGCGCTTGCGGCGTGTGGGGCGTGGGCCGCGCCGGACGCAAAAACCGCCCATAAACCTAAATGGACGCTCAAATTCACGGAGAATTTCGACGCCGCGTCGCTCAACGAAAAGCTGTGGACCCGCATCGAGGGCAACCCGCTTTCCGGCGCGGACTGGATCAAGAACATTTCCGCGCGCCCCGACCTCGCGGAGGTCAAGGGGGGAATCCTTCATCTTAAAGGGGTCAGGAACGACGATCTTTCGTCCGACAGCCGCCGCGTGCTGGCGGGAGGCGTTTCGACAAAGGGCCTTTTCAACATGAAATACGGCAAAGTCGAGGCGCGGATCAAACTTGAAGCGCAGAAAGGCGCGTGGCCGGCGTTCTGGATGATGCCCGAAAACCCTTCCTGCAAATGGCCGGACTGCGGCGAAATCGACATTTTAGAGCGCCTCAACCACGACCCTTTCGTCCATCATACCGTGCATTCCGCCTGGACCAGGGCCCACCCCGGCGACCCGCCGAACACGGCGCACGGCGAAATACGCCCGGACTCATGGAACGTATACGCGCTTGAATGGACGCCGGACAAGATCGTGTGGCGGGTGAACGGACGCCAGACCCATTCCTACCGCAAGGTCGGCAACAGCCGCGAACGATGGCCGTGGGACGCGCCCTTCTACCTGATGATCGACATGCAGCTCGGCGGGAAATGGGTCGGCAAAGTGGACGAATCAACGCTACCTGTGGAAATGCAGGTCGATTGGGTGAAATTCTATCAGTTGACCCTAGGCGGCAAGCGCACAAGCGAATTCACGAAACCCGGCCGCTCTCCCGCGAAATGAGTCCCGCCGCGCAACCACGGCCGCGCTAGTCAAAGTCGACTTCGACGTCGTGCTTGTACTTGATCTGGCGGATCGGGCCGTCGTCCTTGACGCTGTTCGTCGTGAATATGAAGTAGAGCTTCTTGAAGTTCGATGCGAAGTCGTCCTTCTTGAACTCGCTCGGGAACGGCACGACTATGCGCGTAGGCATGTGCTCTATCATCTGTTTTATGCTCCAGTTGTCATACTTCTTGTGGCCAGAGCGGTCGTACATGAACACATCCATCTGGTTCATCATGTCCGTCACAGTAAGATCGCGGCCTGTGACGACGATGTTTTCGCCGAACTTCACATGATCCACCTCCGAACTTTCGCCATGGCCCTGTACTTCCCCTTTTCAGGCACTTTACGCCCTGGAAGTATCACCTCGCGAAGCTTGAAACTGGGCTTCGCCATATTCCTATCTCTGCTGGACATAGTCTTTACCTCATCGTCAGACCTTTTTGTTGATATCGTCAGACCTTTTTGTCCAAAAGGTCTGACTTCAAGCATAGTTCCCCCGCCGCCGAAGGTTCCCTCCCCGTCTGCGGCGTCCTTCCTCCGCCCGGGCATAAGTCACTTAGATTGCACGGTTGAGCGGCTTTCCTCCGCCGCCACCTCACCCTCACTCGCAGGAAGAAAACCAGGGACTGTCCCCGGTTGGCTCGGTGCAGATTTCAAGTGGCACTTGAAATCTGCACCACTAATCTTCTGGCATTGCTGCCCGCTACTTCACCCTCACGCGCAGAAAGAACGAGGTCGGCGAACCTTCCGGCTTGACGGTCGCCTTCGCCTTCCCGCTTATAGATATGGCTTTTATTATTTTTCGCTGACCGAGAGCCTGTAAAAGCCAGTCTTGCCTGTCTGCTTGATTACGCCGAGATAAAGCGTATCGGTCGTTGCCTGCACTTTCTCCCCAGAAGCAAGATCATTCGGCTCTGCGCCCCACGACGCCTGATAGAATAGACCTGGATAGGTCTTGACCGGAAGCGCACCAACGCTTTCGCTGTTTTTCGGTGTAGGCTTTGCGGAAATCTTGTCATCCGGCACCACAACAAGGATTCCTGCCGGGTCGCCTACATCTTCTGGTGTTTTTGCCGTTGCCGCCACCGCAATCTGCGGAGCCGCCAGCGCCACCGTCGCAGACTTGCCGTCGGCTGCAATATCAATCTTGTACGCCTCTTTTTGAACAGCAGTAAAAATGAAGTCGGCATCTGTCAGCGTCTTTCCATCCTTCGCCGTAACAACATACCTTCCACCCACTTCCTCGATCTCGCCCTTATCGCCAGACACTCCTACATTTACAACCATCTTTGGCGTCCATGCGACATTATCAACCCAAGCGCAATCTTCAAAATCTGCACCATCGTCATCGTAATCGTCTTTGATGTAGCGCCACCTGACAACATGTGCCCCATCTGTTCTAAATTCAACTTCACAGCGTTCCCACCCGCTTGGAGTTCCGTCTATGCGTCTATATTCCACTCCATCTACCACACATTCAAGCCTATCCCAAGAGCAATCTCCAGAATCGTCTTGTTCGCATGAAACCCGCCAGTCGAACGCAAGTTGCCCTGCACCGGTCAAAGCAACCTCCAGCCAAGATTCTTGATTCAACCCTATCTTCCCGCTACGGGCGCATGTGCGCCCAACTGCAGACTCGTCACTATCCATCCCCCATGCCGCATCACCGCCAGTAGAGAACTCAAGAGACGGTGATTCCAGAACTTCCTGCAAAGAAAGTTCTTTCTTGGTTATAGTGGCAGTTGCATATTCACTTTTACATCCTCGCTTGACAGCTATTGCTTTAATTGTCACCGTGTCCGACACGTAAAAGGGACCTGTGTATTCATATGCCGCCGTCTGCCGGGGAGTGCCTTTTGTGGAGTAGTATATCGTCGAATTGCGCGTGTCGCATGTTATAACCACCTGACAATTCTCTGTAACAAACTCTGCGCCGTCTTCGGGAGATATGCGCGGCATGGCGACCTCTGTCACGGCTTCCTCCGTCCAGTGCGCAAAGAAAGTCGCATCGTTTGAAACCACGGTTGATTCTTCGATTCTGCTTCCGCCATCGATTTCTGTGAACCATCCGTCGAACTGATAGTCCTCTCTTGTCGGAATTGGCAATTCCCCGATGCCTTCAAGTTCCGTGCATGTTCTATCGACTTCATCGCATTCGCCTCCATTGGCATTGAAAGTCACCGTATGCCGTATCTCTGTCCAATGGGCGTAGTATGTTGCATCGCGAGAAGCCGTTGTATCGCTTGAAATCATTGTTCCTCCGTTTATGGCAGTGAACCATCCGTCAAAGGTGTGACCGGATTTGACCGGTGCAGGCAACGTTCCGACTGTTGCGCCAAGTTCCACAGTAATGGAAGGACTTGAAACCAGACCTCCATTGGCATCGAATGTGATTATTGCATCGGTATATGTGTATGAAGCATAAGCTGTCGGCTCACTTGCAAAAAGACTGCGGAATCTGTGCGGTCCTGACACCGTCTTGAGATTATTCAGATTGCGAGTGCTTGCAAAAGCATCGGCCGCGATTTCTTGGACGCCATTGGATATCTGCACGGACGTCAATCCATGGCATTGGGAAAAAGCATAACTGCCGACAGTCATGACGCCGTCCGGGATTCGCAATTCTTTCAATCCCCTGCAACCATAAAACGCTTTCGAGCCAATCGTTTGCACTGAAGCAGAAAAGTTCACCGCCTCAATTGAACTGTTGATAAATGCGCCTTCTCCGATTTCGGCACAACTGGCGGGGATATTCACCGTGTATATGTGCGAATCCCCCGCGAACAGATAAGGTTTGAGCGATGTTATGCCATCAGGAATGTCAAGTGTTGTGATCACTTGATATTGCTTCGAGCCGTACATGCTGTATCCGCTAAACAGCCAGAGGCCACGTCCTGTGGACTGATATTCATTCCAGTAATCTCTATAGTCGAAAGGCGTCGCAAAAGCTCCTCTACGTGATAAAGGATTGGAGGTATCATTTGCGAAATCAATCTGACACCAAGCCGACAAGTCTTCTATTTGGACTTTTTCTATATTAGGGCAGTTCAAAAACGCATTTGCGCCGACTTTCTTCAGCGTAGTTGGAATCTTGACTTCGCTAACTGCACATTGCGAAAAAGCCCCTGCTCCAATCTCTACAACATTTTCCGGAATTATAAGCGCATAACCTTCCCGGACCACCCCGCTATTCTTCCCGTAATAAGCGCTATTTTCGATTTTCGTTACTGGATACCCATCCAACTTGCTCGGAAGCGCAATATTGCCTTTAGTATTCCCACGCGACTTTATGCGCGTAATCGTAGCTGTCTGGTTTCTTTCGTCTATAGTATAACTGAGTTCCTCGAGATTGTAATTTACTGTGTATGTTGTGGCGGCGATCGTCGCCATTGGCAGACATGATGCGAGCAATATGCATAATCTGTGTTTCATTACTGTTTCCTTTGTCACCCTATTAGGAGTTCACGTCGCAAGAACCGGGCCAATCCTCGTTCCGTGTCGCTTTGCTTTGACGGTTAGACACGAATCGAGGACATAAGAAAGCCTCTCTTCGTGTCTCAAGTGAGGCTGTGAGAATTGCCTAGAAGGAAACACAAAGAGAGGCGAACGCATTATGCGTTTTCCTCTGCAAGGTGCCGTCCTTCTTGAAACTTCTCACATTTCACTTGACGACCGCTTTGCAGCGCAAATTGTCTATGCGGCGGGCCGTTGCCCGCCTATATTCCGGTTAGTTATTGATTGTCTTTCCTTTCATTTCAGTTTACAGTTTGTCATTGCGTTCAGTTATTGTCTCTTGATTCTTCGCACGGTATGCTTGATCTTGCCAATGAAGAAGTTGAGTTCAAGCGAGGATTCGGTTTCCACCGTGTCAAGGTCCGGCATCACGATGTCAGCCAGCGATTCACCAAAATGATGCATCTTCTCCGCTTGTCTCTTGTGGTCTTTCTCGTTGTGCAGCTCCACCAGTTCACGCTTCAGTCCACGCACCTTCGCAAACGTCTCGATTATAGCGAACGTCGCCTCAACTGCTCTGCGGCTTTTGAGGACGGTCGCAAGCATGTAAAGGCCTTTCTCCGTGAACGCCTTGGGAGCATAGCGCGATTTGGAACTGATTTTTGCGGTCGGGCACATTGGATTTGCGGTCGAAAGTTTCGACCGCAAATCTTCAAACTCCTCGTCCGTCAACGAAATCATATAGTCAGCCGGAAATTTGTCTCGATTATTGCGGACAGCCTCGTTTACGCGCTTTGTCTCGACGCCGTACAGTGCCGCTACATCGGCATCAAGGATTACGGACTGCCGTCTTACGACAACGATTCGTTTCTGCACATCGGCATACGGCATGGGAGTTATACCGCCAGCATGTCTCTTTTTAATCTCGTTTGCCTTCTTCATAGCGGCACCATGTCCTTTCTCACCGCATAGGCAAAAAATAGTTCCCGTGACAATACATCACTGTCAACAACATCCACGCCATGCCCCAATATGGAATGCAACCCCGCCTGAATCGCCCCCTGATCGAACAACGATGCCCCGTCATTGAACTTCACAAGAAAATCCACGTCGCTGCCGGGGCGCTCCTCCCTGCGGGCGCATGAGCCGAAGACCCAAAGCTTTTCGGCCTTGTGCCTTCTTGCGATAGCGTAAATTTCATCCCGCTTCGCGCGTATCTGGTCCATCATGCACATACCTGAAGCACCATATCAAGCCATCTTCGGCAACTCTACGTTCCAAGGCGCAACACACCCAAAGAAAACGCACGCAGTTTAGCAAAAATTATGGCGAAAGTCAACAAGGCGCGACCTGCTGGAATATCCCACCTTTGCAAAGGGATTTGCCAGAAGTTATCGGATAAACTTGCGTTTACTTCCAGAACTTGCGTTTAGTTTCGGACACGGCGCGCGAAATCACGCTTGCCGTGAATGCCGGGCCGTGAAGCCGGGAAGCCTCTTTCCCCGCCCGGCGGACGCATAGGGGCAGACTATGGAGCAAAGAAGCAAATTCCGATTACCCTATTCGCACGAAAATATGAGACAATATCCCCCGTTCCAACAAGAGGAAAGGAAAACGACCATGAGCGACAAAAAGAAGCACATCGAAACACTGGCGGTTCACGCCGGACAGCCCGTCCACGGCGACCCTGCTACATACTCCCGCGCGGTCCCCGTCTACCGCACGACCGCCTACAACTTCCGCGACTCAAAGCACGGCGCCGACCTCTTCGCCCTCCGCGAACTCGGCAACATCTACGCCCGTCTCATGAACCCGACGAATGACGTTCTCGCCGCGCGCCTCGCCGCCATCGAGGGCGGCGCGACCGCACAGACGCTCGCGAGCGGCACGGCCGCCATCTACTTCACGATCACCAACATCGCCCGCGCAGGCGATGAAATCGTCGCCGCCTCGAACCTCTACGGGGGTACCTTCGCACAGTTCGACGCGATCCTGCCGCAGAACGGCATCCACGTCAACTTCGCGCCGGTGAACGACTTCGCCGCGACCGAGGCGGCGATCAACGAAAAGACGCGCCTCATCTTCATAGAGGCCGTAGGTAACCCGGCGCTCGACATAGCAGACATCGACGGCTACGCCGCGCTCGCGAAGAAGCACCACCTGCCGCTAGTCGTGGACGCCACTTTCACGCCGCCGCCGCTTCTGCGGGCGATCGAGCACGGCGCGAATCTCGTGATCCATTCTCTCTCAAAGTGGATTGGCGGCCATGGCGCAGGCATTGGCGGCGTTGTCGTGGACGCCGGCAACTTCGACTGGAGCGACCCGAAGTTCGCTCTCTACAACGAGCCCGACCGCGGCTACCACGGCCTCAGGTTCGCGCACGACCTGCCTGAACCTCTGCGCCCCGTCGCCTTCTCGCTACGCCTGCTCACCGTCGGCATACGCAACCAGGGGCCGACGCTCGCGCCGGACGCGGCGTGGCTCTTCCTTCAGGGCGTGGAGTCGCTTCCCCTGCGAATCGCACGCCACAGCGAGAACGCGCTCGCAGTCGCGAAATGGCTTGCGGCCCATCCGAAGGTGGCGTGGGTGAAATACCCTTCTCTAACCCAGCCGGAACTCGCGGCGAAATATCTGCCGGACGGCGCAGGCGGCGTGGTGGTATTCGGCGTCAAGGGCGGCGCGGACGAAGCGAGGCGCGTGACGGACGCCGCCAACGGCGAGATATTCTCGATTCTCGCCAATGTCGGCGACGCGAAGAGCCTCATAATCCATCCGGCGTCCACAACCCATTCGCAGCTCTCCGACGAAGACCTGCGAAAGGCGGGAGTCCTCCCCGAGCTTATACGGCTTTCAATAGGCATAGAGCATATCGACGACATCATCGACGCCCTCGACGCCGCACTCTCGGCAATCTAACCCCCGGTCCGCCGAGTCTAGGCTCGGCGGACCATTTCAACCACAACACGCAAACACACAAGAAAGGAATCATACAATGAACATCAACAAGAAAGCAATAGCGACCGCAGGCCTCTCCCTATTCGCAGGGCCGCTTTTCGCAGGCGTGCCGCTCAACAACCTGCAGGGCGCGGGCGGTATAGCGTTCAATCCGCTCGCTTACACCGCGGGCCGACCTTGGAGCGACGACGGCGGCGACGGGACGAACTCGGTTGAAAAGTCGTCGCTCGACGGCATAGTGTCGCGTCCGCAAGTCGGCGCGTGGTATGTGAGCCTCAACGACGCGAGGATCGAATGGGGCGCGTTCGGCGCGGCGTTCACCTTTGCCGACAGGCTTGAGGTGTCGGCGGGCTACGAGCTCGTCAACGCCCGCAAGTACGGCGACAGGTCGATCAACAAGTACAACCTCGGCGCGAAGCTCAAGCTTCTCGACGAGAACTCATTCGACACGTCATGGATCCCCGCAATCGCCGTCGGCGGTATTTACAAGTATACCGACTCAAGGACCGTCGATGCGCTCAAGCTCGACGACGACGGCTTCGACGCATACGTCGTAGCATCCAAGCTCATCACACAGACCCCCGTTCCCGTGCTCGTCTCGGCGGGCGCCCTCTACACGGATGAAGTCGTCAACGGCGTCGTAGGCCACAACCACTACGATCTCGTGTCGTTCGCAAACGTAGACGTTCTGCCGGCCGAGAACATCGCGATCGGCGTCGAATACAAGCAGGGCGCGAGAGTCGGCGACGGAATCCGCAACCACGACTACTGGGACGGACACGTCGCGTGGTTCGTCAACGAACGGCTCACGCTCGTCGCGGCGCTCGTGCAGACCGGCGACAAAGACAAGTTCTACAGGGACGGTTCAGCAAAAAACCTCGGCGTGGGTTCGGGCCTCGTGCTAAGCGCACAGTACCAGTTCTGACCGAGCAGCCAGCACAGCAAAGAAAGGAGCATCCAACATGAGCAGCACGGTAAAAACCATTCTTGACAAGGTCGGCGGGACGCCGCTTGTGGAAATCTCGAACAGACTCAACAAGGGCGGCGCACGGGTTCTCGCCAAAGTCGAATACTTCAACCCCGGCGGCAGCGTCAAGGACCGCATCGCCCTAAGTCGGAGGCCAAGCGGTCTTAGGAAGACAAAG
>JAZQBR010000030.1:0-2795 GCA_045545855.1 Kiritimatiellia bacterium
TCACGCAAAGTACGCTAAGTTCGCAAAGCAACCCTAAAAACGAAACTTCGCGTTCTTTGCGAAAGTCGGATCGTAGCCATGTCGTTCTGTGAGCCAAGGAGTTGTCATAGCCCTTTGTCTTCCTAAGACCGCTTTGGCCTCCGACTTTCACGCAAAGTACGCTAAGTTCGCAAAGCAACCCTAAAAACGAAACTTCGCGTTCTTTGCGAACTTGGCGTGAGATATATTCGGGGTTTTTGCAATTGCCTCCAAAGAAAGGAAAAACCATCATGAAACAGACAATACTAAAACTCGTCGAGGCGATTGACCGCCTGGACGAAACGCTGAAACAGATCAGACACAAGCCTGCTCGCGGCAAAGCGAGAATGTTCCAACCGCCGTCCGTCGACGAAGTCGCCGCATATATCGCCGCGCATGGCTACTCATTCGACGCTGAAGAGTTTTGGAACTTCTACGAGTCGAAAGGCTGGCGCATCGGCGCGCACATCATGAAATCGTGGACGTCCGCCTGTGCCACATGGCAGAAAAGGCGCAAACGCGAAGCCGCCATCGAGGCCGCGCGTCAGGCCCACATCGACGCGAAGATGGACGAGCGCGAAAGCGCCAGACGCGAAATGCTCTCCGGCGCCGGGCGGCGCGATGCAGAGGCGGCCGAAGCCGCGCGCCAGGCAAAGCAAGCGAGGTTCTATCACGAATTCCAAGACTTCATAAGGAGTGAACATGAATAACGAAACACTGCTTTCGCTCGTCGCCGAGCGCGCCGTCGCCGGCGTCGCGCCCGCCGACATTGACATCGCGGATATCCGCCGCCGCTACGACGCGTTCTTCTCGCGGCTGGGGGACGAAGCGCGCATTGAAATCGGCATTGCCGCCAGGTTCTTTCAGCTCGCCGAGGCGGTAAACTTCGACCTGTGGCTCGCCCGCAAGCACGCCGACAACGCTGCAAAGGCGGGCGCAGCCTTCGCCAACGCCTGCGAGGACGCTGCGGCGGCGCACGATCAGCTGAAGCGCTTCGGCGCTTATCTAGGCTGCCGGGACATGGCTGAAACGCTGGCCCGCCTCGACAAACTCGTGGACTTCGCGCGCGCCGGCGGCTGGCCGATCGCCCCGCACTGGTGGGGCGGGAACCAAGCAAAGAATTCCACCTGCTTCGTCGGCCAACTGCGCATTCTCGCCGGCAAACGCTGCACAAAAACCACGTCTCAACCACCTCCCCGCCGACCACGCGCCGGTAGTTCAGGCAAGGCGCGAGACGCTTGTTGAGGTTCGCGAAAAGGCTCTCGCCGTTGAATAGTTGAAAGGTTGGCTAGGCGGCCGGGGCGTCGAAGTGAAGGTTGTAGGAGGCGTTGACGGTCGCTTCGAGGCGGAATTGCTGCGGGATGGCCTTCAGCTGCGCGTCGGTGTTGTTGCCGGCGGCGTTGAACGCCCCCTCGTCGAACGTGGACCAGTCCTGGTCGGCGAGGGTGGAGAGGTTGCCGGCGGGGATGGTGATGTCGAGGGTGGTTTCTTCGTAGCTGGCGGTGTCGTCCACTTGCGTTTGGCCCTGGGCGGTGAAGAAGAAGCCGATGCCTTCGGTGATGGTCACCGAAGCCTTGATCGAGCCGTCCTCCGCCTTGCCGAGCGTCCAGGTCAGGGGTTTTTGGAAGGGGTTTGGGGCTTTCATGCGTCCGCCCGAGAGCGACATTTCGTGTCCGCCATTGGACAGGGTGGAGACGAACGCGTTCTTGACCATGCTCGGAGCGTATTGCGTGACGATCGACATCAGAAGGCCCGTCTGCTTCTTCACGTTGGCCGAGGCGGCCTTGTAGGTCGCCTTGTCGTCGCCGGTGATGAATTGGACGAGCTGGTCGCGCGCGGTTTCGTAGTTCGTGGTCGAGACCTTGCCGCCTCCCGGCAGGTTGACGGTCATTCCGCCGGCCACCACGTCGCGGTTGAACTGGTAATGCACGCAGTCGAAGTCCTCGGTGCGGTTGCCGCCTCCGTCTTTCTTGACGAGGTGCTTGTTGACGAGGAACGCGAAGGTGTTGACGAGGCCCTTGCGGGTCTCTTCCTGCAGTTTGGCGTTGAAGCGGCCGAGTTTCTCCATGACCGGGGCGTTTTCATGGGCGCCCGATGCGTCGAGGATGAAGTTCTGCATCGTCTTGGCGGCGGGGCTGGTGCCGCCGGCCGTCTTGGCGAGCGCCTTGTTGCCGGACTCCTCGAGGGTTTCGGTGAATTGGATTGGGGTCGATGTGGAAGAGCCGTCGAGGGCGACCGTGGTCTCCCAGTGGAACTTGACGGGCATCCCCTCGGGCTCGGAGTAGCGGATCGTGATGGCGCCGGTGTCGTCGTTGCGCGAGAGCGTGTAGGTGAGCGGGATGTGCTCGTTGCCGATGCCGCCCTGGATGCCGTGCTGCGGCAGCAGCGGCAGGAGCGGCTGGTGCGCGGCCTGCGAAAGGGCGCGCATCACGCTGGACGCCTGGCTCACGTGGACCTTGCCGCAGAGGGTCTCGATCCTGTTGGCGATGACGGCGTTGCCAGCGCCGCCGTTCTTCCCGTCGGCGGTAAACGTCTCCTGGCCGATATGGACGGTGAAGTGGTTCTGTTCCGCGCTGAGGATGCGCGTCCCGCCGAGATACTTCGGGTTCTCCGGGCGCACGAAGTCGCCCAGCATGAGGCTGCGTCCGCCCTTGGTCGTGCCGTCGATTTCCTCGAGCTTCATCGTGGTGGGCGAGTAGTCGGGCAGCGTCTTGGGTTTGGGGCCTTTGCCCTCGGCGGCGGCCAGCGCCTCCGCGAGGGTGCAACCGCTCCGCTCG
>JAZQBR010000031.1:0-10554 GCA_045545855.1 Kiritimatiellia bacterium
TCGGCGCTTCGTAGACGTAGCTCGTCACGTTGGGGACGACCGGATTGCGGCAGCCGACCCAGCCGCCGAAACTCGTGCCGCCGTGGGCCATGTAGAGCGAGAAACTGGCGCCGTTGTCGAGCATCCAGTCAATCGGCCCGAAGAACTCCCTGTCGCTCTTCGCGTAGTGGTGAGCCTGCCCCCAGGTGTCGAACCAGGCCGGGTAGTACTCGGAGCACATCAGCGGACCATTCGGCTGGTGCTGGCGTATTATCTGGAACCGCTGTTCCGGGTCGGCCCCGAAGTTGGCCGCCTGAAAAAGCTCCGGCACGAACCCGTTCTCTATTACGCGCGGCGGGTTGCAGGCGTAGAGCGGCACTTCGAACCCGGCCGCGAGCGTCGCCTCTCTGAGCGCGCGTATGTAGGC
The DNA here is from genome assembly GCA_045545855.1 of Kiritimatiellia bacterium. Taxonomy (GTDB): domain Bacteria; phylum Verrucomicrobiota; class Kiritimatiellia; order RFP12; family UBA1067; genus UBA1067. The sequence continues at coordinate 407 of JAZQBR010000031.1, forward strand.
CACGTCGCTGCCGTGCAGCCCGTACTCGTTCTCGACCTGCACGAGAAGTATGGGCCCGCCGCGCGTCGCCTGGAGCGGCGCGAGCACGCGCCCGACCTCGGCTATCCATCGCTTGCAGGGCTCGAGCCAGCGCGGATCTGAAGAACGCATCGATATGGGCTTGGCGCCGTCTTTCATGTCTTCGGCCATAAGCCACCACGGCGCGCCGCCCCCTTCCCACTCGGCGCATGCGTAGGGCCCTGGCCTCAGCACGACCCAAAGGCCTTCCTCCTGGGCGAGCCGGCAGAACTCCGCCGCGTCGGCCGCACCGTCCCACTTGAACCGGCCGGGCATGCGTTCGTGAAAGTTCCAGAACATATAGCACCCGACAGCGTTGCACCCCATCGCCCGCAGCATCTTGAGCCGGTGCTGCCAGTACGGCCGCGGTATGCGAGCGTAGTGCACCTCGCCGCAGTGTATTTTGAACGGCCGGCCGTCGAGCAGAAAATCAGTCTCGCCGATTTCGAAGGTGTGACTCTGTGCCAAAGCGCCAAACGCCACAAGCGCCGCCGCCGCGAATATTTTCGTTTTCATGTGCATGGTTCCTATTATACCATTTTGAGTGCGTTGACAGTATACCCGTCCGGGTAGCATCAGTCGATTTTCGTCCCCCTGAACATTATCCCTCGCCCGCGCAGATCGGGTCCGAAATAGAAGCCCGGGTCCGTGGGCATGTTGTAGCCGTTGTTCTGCGTCAGCACCGAGATTCTGTACACCGGGTCTTCGAGGAACGTGTGAAAGCGCCATTTTGTCGGCTCCGCGCTCATGTACACGCGTATCGCCCTGTTGTCGTTTCGCCTCAGAAGAAGCTCCTCGCGCCAGTCGCCGAAGAGGTCGGCTATCAGGCACGGGCACCCCTTCGAGCCGTGGTTGCTGCCCGCCGAGCCGTCACCGCGCCAGATGCAGCGCGACTCGCGGTCCTTCACACTGTAGTCGTTTATCGAGTCGCCGCCCGAATATGCGCTACGCGTCATGTCGCCCTTCCACCATATCCCGAAGCGCAGCATGTTGTAGTAGTGGCTCGGCGGTTTCGGCTTCGGCGGCATGTAGCGCTCGAGTGTTTTCGCCGAGTATATGCCGCAGTGCGCCCCGCTGAAGAGCTCCACCCCGGGGAACGCGGCGTCAGCGTCGAGCGCGTTGCAGCTGCCGGTGTCGATCGGCCCCGGCGTGTGAAAGATCGTCCGCCCCGACTGCGCGTCGATTAGCGAGACGCCGTACGGCCTGTTCTCGTGGCACGTCCAGAGCTGCAACCCGCGCGTCTCGGGACTCGCCTGTATGAGCTGTATCGCGTCGCCGTGCCCGTAACCGGTCGTCCACAGCCCCTGGCCATCGTGGTCGACGCACATGTGCCCGTAGATTATTTCGTCCTTGCCGTCAAAGTCGACATCGCCTACACGCAGATTGTGAAAGCCCTGGCCGTTGTACCCCCAGTTTCGCTGGTCGTCGGATGTAAAGAACCACCTTTCCTTCAGTTTTTTGCCGTCGAAATCGTACGCCGCCATGCACGTTCTCGAGTAGTAGCCGCGGCACATGACCACCGACGGATGCACCCCGTCGAGGTACGCGACAGCCGAAAGAAAGCGAAACGCCTGGTTGCCCGGATTGCGCGAACCCCAGACCTTGTTTACGGCCTTGTGGTCCCTGCGGGCGATCGCCGCCGTGTCGTCCAGCACGGCCGGCTTGAACGGCACCGAATCGAGCGCCTCGCCGGTCCGGCCCGAAAAGCAAGTGACATAGTTTGGCGCGAAGACGACATTGTAGTCCTCGACGCGCCAGTCTTTGAACGAAGCCCCTTTCGCCCAGACGCAGCCGTTCTGCACGCGACCGCGCCCGTCCACGGCGCCGTCGCCGGTTCTCGCCACCACCTCGGCCGATCCGTCGCCGTCATAGTCGGCGACCATCACGGGCACATAGTGCGACCCGGAGCGCACGTTCGGTCCGAGCGAAATCTTCCAGAGAGAACGCCCCGAGCCGTCGAGCTTCACGCCCTCAAGCCACGTCTCGCCGGCCTGCCCGCCCTGAGAATTGTCGAACGCGAGCGTCGGCCACCATATCACAACAAGTTCATATTCGCCGTCGCCGTCCAAATCGCCTATCGTCGTGTCGCACGGATAGTACGTGTACTCTCTGCCGTCAGGCGTGCGCCCCGGCTTTGGCGGCACGAGCGGTATGTCGTTGTAGCCGACAGGCGCGTTCGCCGGGAGCGTCCACGACGTCGACGCGCCGGACGGCTTCGACGCGCCGGCGCGCGCGACGCTGTATGTCGTCTTTGCGCCCGTCCAGCGCGTCTTGAAATATGTGACGTCTGCTATCGGCGAAGTGTTCAGCTTCTTGCCGTTCGCGAAGACGTCAAAGGCCGCGTTCGCAGGGTCCGTCGACTTGTAGCGCCAGCCGATCCAAACCTCTGCCGGGCTGCATCTGAAGGCGTACACGCCCCGCCCCATTCGCTCGCGCTGCATGCGCTTGAGATCGTACGCCGTCGCCGGCTGCGGGAAAGCGTCCGGCGAGAGGTCGCCGCGGCGCCCGGCGCCGGTCTCGACGACTTTCGCGCCGGGCGACTTCACAAGCTTGCCCACGACCGAAACCGACGCACATTTGAGTGTCGCGCCGGCTTTCACCTCGACAGTGCCGCCCCAGCTCCCGGCGGGCCCTATGACAAGCGTCCCCTTCGAGACAACGAGTCTGCCCGTCGCCCGTTCGCACGGATACTGCAGCCCGACAGTCCCCTCGCCGCTCTTGACGAGCTCGCCCGCCCCCTCGAACGAAGAGCGCACGACGAATGTATCCTTCGCGATGAGCCGCACCGCACCGGCCAGCCGCACCGGCGACGCACTTTTCATGAACGACGGCTCGTATGTCGCCAGCGCCCCGCCCGAAAAAACAACCTCGTTCGTATGCCCGTGAGCATAATTCGAGTCGAAGAGAAAGCCCCCGGAGCCTATCGCGAGAGCCCCGCCGTCGCGCAGCTCGAAGCGTTTGGGCTCGCCAATGCTGCACTGCGCCAGCACGCCCTTCGCGTACAGCTTCTTCTCGCCGCCCTCGCCGAGAACAACCGAGTTCGGCAGCTCATACCCCAGTCTCAAAACCGCGTTTGTGTCGACGAACGCTATCGACTCGCGAACCTGCGAGGCAATATACGGCCACGGGCGGTTGCCGTTCGCCACCTGCAGGAGCTGCTGCTCGCTGAGAGGCGTTTCATAAACGCGATATTCGGCGAGCTCCGCGCCCGTCTCGCGCCACACCGCGAAGCCTTTCGCGGACTCCTTTGCCGGCCGGCCGTCGACAAACAGCGTCTCGCGTCCACCGGACTCCCTGACGAGCGCGTAGAGGTGAAACTGACGATCCCAGTTGGGGACCTTCTTGGCGCGTCCGCCGCGAGCCATCGCGACGACGGTCCATTCATCGCCGAGGCCTTTCGGAGCCGTGAACTCGCCGGCGTTTTTTACCGTTACGTACTTGCGCTCGCCGCCGAAGTCGTTCCACTCCTTTGGCGTCATGCCCAGCTCGTCGAGCTTCTCTGCAGCGGATTCGGTCTCCGCTGCCGGCGCGGACGAAGCCCACGCCAAAACGGCAAGCGCAACCGCGAGCGCAACCCTCGTCGCGCCCTGCGCACGCAATCCGCCGCCCGGGCGCGGCGCGTTTGCGACCTCGTCTAGTGTCACTGGATGCATCAAACATATTATAGCACATATCCGCGCCGCTGAGTAGCCCCGAACTATTTTGGCCGGAAGCCCGGTTATCCGGCATATCCGGTTTGTCCGGTGCCCCCGGGCGGAATCCGCCCGGGGCGAGCCCCCGTCATTATCCAGCCCTTTCTGTTGCCAGCCTATTGAAGGAAGTTCATTTGCGGCCGGCGAGGGTTTCTGCCATGTTGATGTAGCAGGACCGGATGCGTTCGTATGAGTTCAGGATGTCAAGTTCGGCTAGAACGCGCACCGGAGAATCCGGGTCGTCTGGGCCGACGCGATCCAGCTGGTTCCGTCTGGCGTCATGGATGCGTCCGCCTATGTCGTGCGAATTCGCCTGAAGCGCGGCGAGGTCGAACCTCGGACGCGGAGTCTTGATGAGCCCCGACACCGTTTCCGCAAGTCCAAAGACGATCTCATGAATGCCCAGCAATGTTTGGCAAGACTGTTCAGAGAAGTTCTGCCCGCCTTTCCTGAGACGCCGCGTCGCTTTCAGGATCGCTGCCGCCTCGTCCGAAACAGACTCCAGTTCGTCCGAAAGCCGCAAAAGCCGTCCAATCCTGTCCGACACCTCGGTCGGTGCGCGCTTGACCATGATCTTGCCGAGAAACTCCGTGATCTCGCGCTGGACATTGTCCAAGACCTCCTCGCGATGCAGGATGTGCTCTTCGGCTGAATCGGTTGCCGTCCCAGCCAACACGTCTTTGATCCCCGCCAGGAGTTCAAGGCCGCTGTCCCGCATGAATCCGACTTCGAGAAGCGCCTGGTCGCAGGCGATGACGGGCGAGATGTACGAGGACATCCTGAGCGCGCTCAAATGCGGTTTTTCGGCGGGCGGGGCCTTTATGACGCGGGAGACGAAACGCGCGAACTGTCGCGTGAACGGCAGAAAGAACAACGTCGTTATGACATTGAAGATCGTATGGACCGCCGCCATGGGCGCGGCCATGTGCGGGTACGTCGTCACGCCGTTCGTCGTCACGGCGTCCGCGTAGTGTGGGAAGAAGGACGTAGCCAGCGGAAGAATCGCGGGGACGAAGAACGGTATCAGCAGGATCGTCCCCGCGACGTTGAAGAGCGTGTGCGCAAGCGCCGTCTGCCGGGCCTCGGCGGAGCCGTTGAGAGCGGCGAGCCACGCGGTCATCGTCGTTCCGATGTTCATCCCGAACACGGTTGCGGCGGCCGCCTCGAAACTCAGCAGCCCCTGCTGGGCGAGCGTCATGGCAATCGCGGTCGTCGCCGCCGAAGACTGAACCACTGCGGTAAAGGCAAGCGAGACAAGAACACATTTTGCAAGCCCCCACGCCGTCGTCGCGTCAAGGGACCTGAAGGCGTCGACCACCACCGGCATGGAGCGAACCGGCTCCATTCCCTCTTTCATCCAGTAGAGCCCCATGAAGATGCACCCGAGTCCCATGAAGGCGAGGCCGAGATTGTGCAGCCGCTCGTTGCGCTGGAAGAAGTAGAATGCCGCACCGACGAGAACGACGCACAGCCCGAGCATCTTCACGTCCGGCGCAAAGGCGATCAGCCATGCCGTGGCCGTGGTTCCGATGTTCGAGCCGATGATGACATTGATAGCCTGCGACAAGTTCATGAGGCCTGACGAGACGAACCCGACCACCATTACAGTGATGATCGAGGATGACTGGACGATTACGGTTGAAATGACGCCCGTACCCACTCCAGCCAGGCGGTGGGTGGTCGCGAAGGACATGAACCGTCTGAGGCCCGAGCCGCTGACGGCCTGCAGGCCCTCTGAGAGATGCTTCATGCCCAGCAGAAACGTGCCCAATCCGCCGCCCACGATTACCGATATTGAAAACAGCTGATTCATAGTCTTTCCTTTGCCTAGCGCTTAAATGACTAGCGTGAATGTCGCGCCTGCGCCAGGTTTGGACGAAACCGTAGCCTGTCCGCCGTGCAGTTGCGCGATGTGTTTGACGATGGCGAGTCCAAGGCCCGTGCCGCCAAGCGCCATGCTGCGGTCTTTGTCGATTCGGTAGAACCGCTCGAAAAGACGCGGCTGGCATTCTTCGGGTATTCCGATGCCGTGGTCGATGACGCTGATTGCCGCTTTCCCGTCCGTTGTCCGTTCGACACAGACCTCGACCTCTGTCGAGCCGCTGTAACGTATTGCGTTTTGAATGAGGTTGGTGGCGGCGGATTCAACCAGCCGCGCGTCGCACGGACGGACAAGCGTCGCCGCGTCCTGCATTTTGCGGATGAATGAGAGGGTAACGCCAGCTTTCTTAGCCGCAGGACGGGCGAGGTTGACGGCAGTCTGCGCGATGTCCGCGAGATTGCATGGTGTGAATGCGGCGTCATGCTCCGCCTCTGCTTTTTCGAGCCCGGACAGCGCGAGGATGTCATCCACGAGTGCGACGAGCCGCGAAGAATGGTTCTTGACGACATTCTGAAGCTCGGCGCGGTCTGTGCCGTCAAGCCTGGCCGTTTCGTCAGCGAGCATTTCGGCAGCGCCGAGAATACCGGTCACCGGGGTCCTGATCTCGTGCGTGACGTTGGATATGAAATTTGTGCGAAAACTCTCTAGCTTGCGCATTTCCTCCATCATTTTGTTTTGAAGGTCGCGCTCGGCGGAGAGACGCGAAAGCCGCCGTTCGTAACGCCGCGTGAGGAAGAACAGCGCGGCGACAATCAAGGCGCCCGTCCCGGCGGCGGCGATGAGCCCGTGAACCGCGTCCGCCTTGGCATCCGTCACCGCCTGGTATGGAACGGCGATGCGCAACACGTAGTCGCCGATGCGCCGTGCGAAATAGAACATCGAAATGTGAAGCGTCTCCGACTCGCGTATGACGCTGCGAGGCAGACCGTCTGCGCAGACGGCCTCGAACTCCGCTCGATCCGCGTGGTTGGGCAGGTCGTTCCCGGCCGAGTCGTAAACCACATTCCCGTTCAGGTCGATAACCGAGACGCGCACGTCCTCCGCGATTTTATCGACGCTCCGCTTGAACCTCGTGGTCTGGTTCCATAAAATGCCGCAGCAGACAATGACGCCAGTAAATGCAAGCGCCGGAGGCAAAATGAAAGACAATGTGCGTTTCATGGCGTGAGACGATAGCCGATCCCCCGGATTGTTTCGACATGCCCCGCCCACTCGCCGAGCTTGCGGCGGAGCCCGACCATCAGCGTGTCGACGGTGCGGTCTGTGACATCCTTCTCCTCGCGCTGGATGCGGGCTATGATCTGCTGCCGCGTATAAACGCGCCCGGGGTGCGAGGAGAGGATGTCAAGCAGATCGAACTCGCTGCGTGTCAACGATAACATGACACCGTCTACGGATGCTTTTCGCGCGGTTTCGTCAAGAACAAGCAATCCCAGTGTGCGGACCGGTCCCTTCGGCGGCGCAGTACGGCGAAGCGCAGCCTTGACGCGGGCCACAAGAATCGCATTTGAAAACGGCTTTGTAATATAATCGTCTGCTCCAATCTCCAGCCCGCGCACAACATCTTCCTCGGACGAGCGGGCCGTCAGCATGACAATTGGCGTTCCGGACACGGATGGTGTCCGGCGGATAGCGCTGCACACGGCCAGCCCGTCCATCCCCGGCAGCATCAAGTCGAGGATCACAAGCGCCGGCTTTTCCCTCTGGACGAGGGCAAGACCGTCCGTACCATCCCCCGCTTCGCATATAGAAGTGAACCCCGCGCCCTTGAGCGCGAGACGTATCACCGTCCTGATTCCCGGATCGTCTTCGATGAGAACTATTTTGTCCATGCAGTAAGTATTATCTCACATTCTTGTCAGGATTGTGTGAGAAAACTAGCGGCCACGATTTAATGTAAGATCTTCTATGTGGGACCCACCTTTCAACCGGCTCGCAGTCTATCTTCGATTCTTCGTCGGTCGCTTCGAGCTTCATGATGACGGGGCGGAGTCCGTCGTTGCAGCTCACGATTGCGACGCCCGGCTTTTTGATCCAGTCGCCGTAGTAGAAGAGCGACTTGTCCGCGCCGTGCGCCAGCGCAAACACATACTGGTAGATTGCCTTCCACGCCTCGTCGCAGAACCCCTGCGGCTTCGCGTAGTCGGGAAAGTTCTTCCACAGGAACTCCGGCTTCTCGCCCCATTCCGATTCGGCGAAGGCGATGATGCCGCGTGCGAGATCGGTCTTGAACACATCGCGCTCGAAGCAGGAGTCTGCAATGCGTTTCATTAGTGCCATTATCTCGCACCGCACACTGCCGACGAACTTGCCGGAAGCGCCGGCCACCCGGTGCTGCACATATTCGTCGCCTGTCGTCGCATCCGTAGTCGTCTCCTTGACAGCGCCACTGGCGTCCACGGTTACGGTGCATACGAGCGCACCGCTGGCGATAGGTGCGGAATATGTCCAGCTTGTTAATGCCGTCTTGAAGCCGAACTTCTGAAGCGTAGCGCATTTTACGCGCATCCGATGGAAGAATTCGGCTGGCTTCACGTATTCTATCGGCGCGTTGTTTTTAGTCATTGAGGCGATCTCCGCCTCACGCGACGCCTCACGCATCTCGTCGGGCGTCATGTCGCGGAATGTCTCGCGGGGGTTCTTCATTTGCCCGACATCCATTACTGGTAGTTCCTGATGCGCACGTCGATCCCGCTCCCGGCGAGGAGTTCAACGACTGTCAGCGCGTCTCCCGTTGTCGCGGAAGCAGCTGTCGCGGCGAAAACCGCGTTGAGCCAGTTGACGACGTCGTCTTCCGTATGATGTACCGTCACGCCCGTGCCCAAGCGACGCTCAACCTGGTTCGAGCCACGAATCGTAAGGCCTTCCTTGACCGTCGCGGCAGGACACGCCTTGCGCACATCCACGAAGTAGCGGCCCGCGCCTCCGCCGCCGTGGAGCGACTTGCGAACAACTTACAGCCGACGACCGACAAGATGGCGACGGCTATTACAGTTCCTACAACAATTCCGATCATTTTCATTTTAGTCCTTTCTTTTCAGCCTCCACGGCGCCATGCAGTTTCCGTGCCTGTTCTTTTGTGATTTTTTCATCCTTCATAAAAAGTAAGAAGTATGGCACAAATAAGTGCCAACTTCCCTCGGACGCATGTAGTATAGTATAATTCACCGCGTTCCGCAAGGGCAGGATTGGCCTGTCCAAACAAAGTAGCAAACAAAGATAAGGAAGATAAAATGAGAGCGAACATCGCAGACTACAACGCGGTTGTCGAGGCCGCTTCAAAATTCACGCGCTCAGAATTTCTCGACGAGCGCGGCGGACTGTTCACAACCGTCGGTTTTCCTGTATTCGTCAGGCGCGTGAAGGCCGGGGATGAGGACATGTCCGACATCCTCCATCCCGAGGATTGTGCACGTTTTCTTGAACGAGAACACTAGTCCGTCCATCGCCGACGCTTCCGGCTTGCCGCAGCTTGCGATGAGTGCCGCCTTCTTTCCCTTCATGTTGAAGCCGCCAACGAGAAACGAATAGAACCGGTCGAGCGTCGCCTTGATCTGCCACGGCCAGGAATACCAGTAGAGCGGCGTCGCCAGCGCGATGCCGTCCGCCTCCAGCACGGCCTTCGCGACCTGCGTGAAGTCGTCGTCGAAGACGCATGTGCGCCCCGCGACCTTTCCGCAGGCGTTACAGTTCCTGCACCCGCCGACCTTCAACTTCGCTGCGTTGAATCGGACGATCTCGATTCCACTGGATTCTGCCGCCGCCTGGAAGGCGTCGGCCATTCCCTCTGTCGCGCCTTTGCGCGGACTGCCGGTGATGATGACGATTTTCTTCATGTCTGTATTTCCTTCTGGTCAAGTTTTATGCACAATGAAAGCGCACACATGCGCTAATTTTCCGCAGGTGGACGGGGCGGGCCCATGAAGAATTCGCTGATGCGCTGGAAGCAGACGTAGAGCGGCGGAACGAGGAGCATGCCCGCCACCGTCGCGACAAGCATTCCCCAGAACGTCACCGTCCCGACGGATACGCGCGCGCCCGCTCCCGCACCAGTCGCGTAGAGAAGCGGCATCACGCCGATCACGAACGAGAGCGCCGTCATCAGCACAGCGCGGAAGCGCATGCGAAGCCCCGTCACCGACGCGCGGTAAATCCCCACGCCTTCGTCGCGGCGCTGCTTCGCGAACTCGACCATCAGAATGGCCGTCTTCGCTGTAAGGCCGATGAGCATGAGAAGTCCAAGTTGTCCGTAAATGTCCATCGCGTGGCCAGTGATCTTGAGTGCGGCAAGCCCGCCGCCGACAGCCGTCGCGATCGAGAGGATCACCGAGACGGGGACCGTCCACGATTCGTACTGCGCGGCGAGGAAGAGATAGGCCATCAGGAGCGAGAGCGCCAGCAGCCACACGATCGCGCCCTCGTTGCGCTTCTCCTGGTACGACATGTCCTTCCACGCAAGCGCGTAGTCCTTACCGAGCTCGTCGTCCTTCAGCTCCTCGCAGAGGCGCATGATCTCG
>JAZQBR010000032.1:0-12795 GCA_045545855.1 Kiritimatiellia bacterium
CATACATGGTGTTGCCTTTCCTGTTTGGTGTTTAGCACTTCGTATTATACCGAAGATCGAACTTGAAAGGCAACGCTCTTCCCCCTACTACCAGCTCAAAAACGCGCAGACCGTCGCAATGCCTCGCTAGCGAAGAAAAAATTGGGGAACCTCCTCTAAAATACCCCATTGACTTCCAGCGGAGGAATTTGGTATACTATCAACACTTTCGCGAAGCCAGGTGAGAGCCGGGCCAAGCGGGATAATCCTCGGTGGGATACTCAAGTGGTCAACGAGGGCAGACTGTAAATCTGCTGGCTTGCGCCTTCCAAGGTTCGAATCCTTGCCCCACCACCATCAAAGCCCCGGCAACGGGGTTTTTCTTTTAAAAAGGAGATATACGCAAATGGAGATTGTCTGCCTTGACTTGGAAGGCGTGCTCGTACCGGAGATATGGATTGCGTTTGCAGAGGCTACCGGCATACCTGATTTTCGCCGCACGACGAGGGACGAGCCTGATTACGACAAGCTGATGCACTACCGAATCGACCTGCTCGACAAGCACGGCTTCAAGCTGAAGCAGATTCAGGACGTGATTGGCTCGATGCGTCCGCTGATCGGCGCGGAGGAGTTTCTAGACCAGCTGCGCGAGCGCACCCAGGTGCTGATACTCTCCGACACGTTCGACCAGTTTTCGCGTCCGCTGATGAAGAAGCTGAACTGGCCGGCGATATTCTGCAATTCGCTGGAGGTCGCGGGCGACGGACGGGTGACGGGCTACAAAATGCGCTGTCCGCAGTCGAAACTGACTACGGTCAAGGCGCTGCAAAGCTGCGGTTTCGACACGATAGCGGCCGGCGACAGCTACAACGATCTCGGCATGATACGCGCTTCGAAGGCCGGGTTCCTGTTCCGGTCGACGGAGCAGATCAAGAAGGACAACCCCGACATAGAGGCCTTCGAGACGTATGACGACTTTCTTTCGGCCATATTCAGGAGTCTGACCTGAGATGACGCCGGGCGTCCTCGCCGCTGCCGCGATATCGGTCGCGTTCCCGAGGCCGGGGCAGACATTGCCGCCGGTCGAGAAGACGTACATGAGCGGCGCGGTGCCGCGAGGCGTGACCAATCTTGTCGTGCAGGGGCGGTCCGTCGAGGTTTACAGAACAGGCGGATGGGTGACAATGGTCGATGTCGCCGAAGGGCTCAACGAGATTGAAATATCGGCGGGCGGTTTCACGACCAATGTGGCGGTTCGTGTCGAGCGCCGCCCCAAGCCGAAACACGGCGCGGCGTCCGGCGCGAAGCCGGCCGGGCGCGTTTACGAAAAGCTCGCCTATGCGAGGGACGAGGCGCGGCCCCACCCGGCCGGCAAGGCGCCCGGCGAGGTGACGGTTGTGGTCGATGCCGGCCACGGCGGGCCGAAGGACACGGGCGCGGTGAGTCCGCACGGTTTCTTCGAGAAGGAGGCGAACCTTCTTTTGGCGCGCGAGGTTGAAAGGGCGCTTACGAACATGGGCTACAGGGTCGTGATGACGCGCGCCGACGATCGCGCGCTAGTGCTGGCGGAGCGTCCTCGCGTCGCCTGCGAGGGCGGGGCCGACGCGTTCGTTTCGATACACCACAACGCGACGGTGTGCGATAAAGATCCGCGGACGGTGCGCTACACGGCGGTTTACGAGTGGAACGACATCGGCGCGCGGCTGGCGTCGGCCATCAGCGCGCGCCTGGGCGCGGCGCTGAAAGGCGACATACCAAATAACGGCGTGATGCACGCGAACTTCGCCGTGACGCGCAATCCCGAGGTGCCCAGCTGTCTCGTGGAGACCGATTTCATAACGACACCCGAGGGCGAAGAGGCGATTTGGGACTACCGCCGCCGGCGGCGCATCGCGGAGGCGATCGCCGAGGGCATCGACCTTTGGCGCAGGGGGGGCGAAGAAGACAAAACGGCCGGCGAGGCAGACGCCGGCGGAACGGACGAAGCGGACAAATGAGGATATTGCAGCAGATATCGGCGTGTCTCTCGAAGTGGACGCCGCTTGTCGTCGCGTCGGCGGCCGTCGCCGCCTATTTCGCGCCCGGGCTTTTCAGCTGGGTGAGGGGCGATTCGCAGACGGCGGTTCTGGGCGTAATCATGCTCACCATGGGCATGACGCTAAGTCCGGCGGACTTCAAGGCGCTTGCGTCGCGTCCGCTGGATCTCGCGATAGGCGCGGTCGCGCAGTTCGGGCTGATGCCGCTGATTGCCTGGTCTATCGTCCATGCGCTTGGCTTGCCGAAGGCTGTCGCGACAGGTTTGATACTCGTGGGCTGCTGTCCGGGCGGGGTGTCGTCGAACATCATGAGCTTTCTCTGCAAGGGAGATGTCGCGTTTTCTGTAGGCATGACGACGATATCGACGCTCGCGGCGCCGGCGCTCACACCGCTTCTCACGCTGTATCTCGCGGGCGAGAGCGTCGACGTAGACGCCGCCGGCATGTTCAAGTCGATACTTGTCGTTACGATAATGCCGATAGCCGCCGGGTTCGCGCTGAACACGTTTTTCGCCGGGCGCCGCGCCTACGGCGAGGTCGTGAAGACGATGCCCGGGCTGGCGGTCGCCGGGCTGTGCTGCATTGTAGGCGGTGTCGTTTCGGCGCATGGCGCGGTGATGGTGAAGTCGGGCGTGGTGATATTCGCGGCGGTGCTGCTGCACAACGGTCTCGGGTACGTGTTCGGCTACCTGGCGGGCGTCGCGGCGCGGTTCACGCGCGCGAAGCGGCGCACAATCTCGATAGAAGTCGGCATGCAGAACGCCGGGCTCGCGACGGTGCTCGCCGGGAGGCACTTCCCGGCGATGCCAGAGGCCGCCATCGCCTCGGCGGTATCGTGCGTGTGGCACTCTGTCTCCGGCGCGCTGCTCGCGGGCGTGTTCAACGCGCTTGATGCGCTTCTCGACCGGCGGGCTCGAGAATCGCGCTCTTGATTCTGTCAAAGGAGCTTTCGCCCGACTCCAGCGTTTTCATTACGGCGTCGAGCGCCGACCTCGCGGCCTCGCGTTCGGCGGCGTTCGAGAGCCATTGCCTCAGCACGGCCGCAACGCGCGGGGCGGTGAAGTTCTCCTGGAGAAGCTCCGGCATAGGCTCGGCGCCGCGCGCGCCTTCTTTTTCCCAGACGACATTGGTGAGGCCTATGTGCCTGACGCCCTTGATGACGCGCCGCGCAAACCAGGCGAGGGCGGGCGAGACGCGGTAGACGAGCACCGTGGGGCATCTGGCGAGAGCGGCCTCCAGCGTAGCCGTGCCGCTCGCGACTACTGCGCACTCGGCCGAGAGCAGGGCTTCGCGCGCGCCGCCGAGACGGATCGCCGGCCGCGAGGCGAGGGGCCCGGCCTTGTCGACAATCGATGCGATATGCTGCAAGGCGCGTTCGTTCGCCGCAGGGACGATGAATTCCACGGCGCCGCCGAATTCGCGGGCGAGAGTCTCCATTACTTCGATGAGCGTCGGGAGGTTGTGCTCTATCTCGCCGATACGGCTGCCGGGCAGGACGGCGACCGTGCGCGCGCGGGCGTCCGCGGGCGTGTCGCGCGTGGCGCCGCCGTTTTTCAAGCGGGCGAACCCTTCGGCGAGGGGGTGGCCGACGAACTCGGCGAAACCCGGGGCGAAGAGAGCGGGCTCGAACGGAAAGAAGCAGCACAACCTGTCGAGGGCCGCTTGAATCTTGGGGATGCGCCCGGCCTTCCACGCCCAGACCTGAGGGCAGACCACATGCACCGCGCGTATGCCGCGCGATTTCGCGTATGCGGCGAGCTTGAGGTTCATGCCCGGGTAGTCGATCGTGCAGACGACATCGGGGCGCCACTCGTCTATCGCGCGCTCCATCGTCTTCTTGACGGTAATAAAGTAGCCGATCTTTCGCAGAACCGCGCCGAAGCCCATTACGGCGAGATCGGACGTCTTGAAGCCGTAGTCCGAGTACCCGCGAACATCATGCCCGGCGAGCATCTCCTTCAGGCGGTTCGCGTACAGAAGCCCCGACTCTTCGCCGGCCAAAAGCAAAATCTTCATTTGCGCCACTCCATCGCTTCAGACAGCCGTCGCGCCGGTCACGGCCTCAGCGGCGCGGCCGGCAGCCCCGAGTCGACGCCGACAATCGCGATGCCGTTCGCGTCGGCGAATCTCACGACCTCGTCCTTGTCTAGGAGCACGAGGCGCCCGGCCTGGAAGGCCAGCACTGTCGCGCCCGCGCGTTTCATCACCTTGAGGGTTTTGAGCCCGACCACGGGTATGTCGAAGCGCATGTCGTGGCCCACGCGGGCGGCCTTGAAAACCGTGGCTCCGCGTCCGCCGAGGCGCCCGCCGCGGCGAATCGCCGCGTTGGTGCCCTCGAACGCTTCGACCGCGAGGACCATGCCCGATTTGATCATGACGGTCTGGCCGACGTCATGCAGCCCCACATCGCGCGCGACGCGCGCGGCGTGGGCGATGTCGCTGTCTTCGGCTGGCGTCGGCCGGCGGCGCGTCAGAAGGCCCGGCCCCGGCATGTGGTCGTCCATGTAGAGGCTCGCAGGGAGAATCGGCGTGCCGGCGTCGGCGAACTTCTCGGTTAGTTTGCCGAATATGGTGTGGGCGGTCTTGACCTGCAGCTCGGCGAGCCAGCTCTTCACCTCGTCGTCGAAGCGCCCGCGAAAGAGCGACAGCGGGTTCACCTGGCCGGCGAGAATCGCGCCGTCGTAGCCGTTGGCGCCGACCCAGCGTATGCCGGCGGCGATGCTCCCGAGGGTTATCCAATGGACATGGTCGGCGGTCTTCCATGTGGCGCGGTCGGTCGAACTCTTGATGGCTACGACGTCGACCTGCGGCACGCCCGCTTTCTTGGCGCCCTCGATAATGAGCCTGGGGTAGCTGCCGCTACCTGCGATTATGATGAGTTTTTCCATCGGCGGAAAGTATACCATATCCGCGCCCGGCTGTGAAGGGGGGCCAATTCCCAATTCCCAGGCAACGGATTTTTTGATATAATATGTTCAAATCCACTACGAGGAAGGGAAATACATGGGCATTCGAATATTGGGGACAGGCAGCTACCTGCCGCCAAAGGTAGTGACAAATGACGACATCGCGCAGTCGTTGGATACGTCCGACGAGTGGATATACTCGCATACAGGCATCCATTCACGCCATGTGGCCGGAGAGGGGGAGTCGACATCGACGATGGCGGCGAAGGCCGGGCGCGCGGCCATGGAGGCGGCCGGCGTCAAGCCCGAGGAGATCGGGCTCATAGTGCTCGCGACATCGACACCCGACTACAATCCTTTCCCTTCGACGGCGTGCATCGTGCAGGATCTGCTCGGGTGCGTGAACGCCGGCGCTTTCGATTTGCAGGCGGCTTGCGCCGGCTTCGTGTACGCGCTGGAGCAGGCGCGCGGCTTTGTGAATTTCTATCCTGACAAGAAGGCTCTTGTGATCGGCGCAGAGGCGCTGACGCGCATACTCGACTGGACCGACCGCTCCAGCTGCATACTGTTCGGGGATGGCGCGGGGGCTGTCGTGCTGGGCAACGACGAGCCGCCGGGCGTCGCGTCGCTCAAGACGAAAGCCCACACGATACTCGGGGCCGACGGCCACGGTTCGCACTTCATCAAGCGCACGGGCGGGTGCCGCGAGGCGCTACCGGTATCGCCCGTGACGCAGGTGCCCGAGAAGCCCCAGCCGTATCTGCCGGAGCTCACGCTGAAGGGCCACGATGTTTTCGTGTTCGCGGTCAAGACGCTCGCGAAGGTGTCGAGCGACCTGTGCATGCTGCTGGGCACGACGCCCGAGGAGATAGACCGCGTTTTCGCCCATCAGGCGAACGGGCGCATAATCGAGGCTGTCGCGCGTCGCATGAAGCTGCCGCTCGAGAAGTTCTGGCTGAATCTCGAGACGACCGCCAATACGTCGGCGGCATCGATACCGATTTCTCTCGATCAGGCCGTCAGGGCGGGCGAGCTCAAGGAAGGCATGAATATCGTAATGGTCGGTTTCGGGGCCGGCCTCACATACGCGGGCACGTTCTGCACCTGGCCGAACCTCTAGGCGGGCCGGGCGGACGGCTTGGCGCGACAGACAGTTTCAAGACAGGAGATCAACAATGAAAAAAGCAATGATAACCGGCATTGGCATGCTGACGGCGGTGGGCAACGGCAAGACCGCGACATGGGAGGCCGTCAAGGCCGGCAAGCCCGGCATCGGGCGCATAACGAAGTTCGACGCCTCGCGCTGCACGTGCCAGGTGGCGGCGGAACTGAAGGGTTTCGACGAGTACGCGATAGGCGGCGGGCTGCTGGACAAGAAGGAGGCGCGCCACATGGCGAACTTCTCGAAGTACGCCGTGGCGGCGGCTGTCGAGGCGTGGAAGGACGCCGGCTTCGCGCGCAAGGGCGTCGAAGGGGACGCCGGCTTCACCCCCGACATGGACCGCGTCGCGACGGTGCTGGGCAACGGCATCGGCGGGCTTGAAGTGACCGGAGAGTCGTTCAAGGTGCTTTTCGAGCGCGGGCCCGACAGGCTGTCGCCGCTGGCGATACCGGAGCTCATCGCGAACGAGGGCGCCGGCAATATATCGATAGCCCTCGGCGCGAAGGGGCCGGCGCATGTCATCGTGACGGCGTGCGCGAGCTCGACGGACGCCCTCGGGTACGCGCTCGACATGATTCGCGCGGGGCGCGCCGATGTCGTGATAGCGGGCGGCGCCGAGGCGACCATCATGGAGTTTTGCGTCGGCGGCTTCATGAAAGAGAAGGCTTTGGCCACAAAGTTCAACGACTGCCCCGAGAAGTCGTGCAGGCCGTTCAATATCGACCGCGACGGGTTCGTGATGGGCGAGGGCGCGGCGGTTCTCATACTCGAGTCGGCCGAACACGCGGCTTCGCGCGGCGCGAAGGCCTACGCCGAGCTCGCGGGCTACGGCGCGACCAGTGACGCCTACCACATAACCGCCCCCGATCCGTCGGCCGACGGCGCTGTCAAGGCGATAGAGATCGCGCTCAAGGACGCCGGCGTCGAAGACCGTTCGACCGTTGACTACATCAACGCCCACGGCACTTCGACGAAGCTCAACGACGCGATGGAGACTACAGCCTTCAAGCGCGTGTTCGGCGACGAGCAGGCGAAGAAAATCAACATCTCCTCCACAAAGCCGTTCCATGGCCACTGTCTCGGCGCGACCGGCGCGATAGAGGCCGCGCTGACGGTGCTCGCAATAAACGAAGGGTTCGTGCCGGCGACCATAAACTATGAGAATCCCGACCCGGAGCTCGACCTCAACTACACGCCCAACGTCGGCGTGAAGCGCGACATACGCGTCGCCTTGAGCTCGTCTCTCGGCTTCGGCGGACACAACGGAATACTGGTTTTCAAGAAGGCGTAAGCTTATGGAAACACCGCAGTTCAAGAACGTCTACAACAAGCCGGGGGTGGAGCTGCTGCCGCACCGCCCGCCGTTTCTTTTTGTCGATACGCTGATCGCCGCCGACGAGACGGGCGCCATCGGCGAGTACACCTACACGGCGGAGAAGAACGACTTCTTCAAGGGGCACTTCCCGGGCAATCCGATTGTCCCCGGTGTCGTGCTGGTCGAGTCTATGGCCCAGGTCGCGGGCGCAGGCATCGTCGCGCGCGGGGCCCTTGCGGCGACCCCCGGCAAGGAGGCGGTGTTCATACTGGCCTCGGTCGAAAGCGCGCGCTTTCGCCGTCCTGTAAGGCCGGGCGACAAGATGACGACCATAGTCGAGAACGTCAAGGTCGGCTCGAAGCTGGGCGTATTCTCCATGAAGGGCTACGTCAACGGCGAGCCTGCGTGCGACTGCACGGTCAAGTGCATGCTCGGGGAGAAGTGAAAATGATCAGAATCGTCGACGCCAATGACAAAAGGGTGGGTCTGTTCAACGCCCGCCCGGCGTTTCCGGAGGAGGCCGAGAAGGCAGCTGCGGAGGTTCTCGCCGAGATACGCAGGGGCGGCGACGCGGCGGTGGCGAAATGCGTCGCGCGCTTTGAAGGCGCGAAACTGAAGCCGTCGCAGTTTCGTGTCGCGGTGGACATGGCGGAGCTTGAGAAACTTATCGACCCCGGCATAGTGCGCGCCGTCAAAGACGCCCACAGACGCGTCCTGCGCTTTTCCAAGGCGTCGCTCAGGGCGCCGTGGTCGATGAAGACGCCGCGTGGCGGCACGACGGGTGAATTCTTCTCGCCGATGGACAGAGTCGGCGTCTACGTGCCTGGCGGCACGGCACCGCTCGCGTCGACGTCGATCATGACCGTCACCCTCGCCAAGGCCGCAGGTGTCGGCGAAATCGTCGCCTGCACGCCGGCCGGGAAGTCCGGCGAGGTGAATCCGGTTCTGCTTTACGCGCTCGCGCTGGCGGGCGCAACCGAGATATATCGCGTCGGCGGCATACAGGCTGTAGGTATGATGGCTTTTGGTACGAAGACTTGCCGAAAAGTCCAGAAGATTGCCGGGCCCGGCAATGCGTACGTCACGGCGGCCAAGCGCCAGGTCTACGGCTATGTCGCGATCGACCAGGTCGCCGGCCCGAGCGAAATCGCCGTACTGACCGACGGTTCGGTGGATGTCAGATGGATAGCCGCCGACCTGCTGTCTCAAGCCGAGCACGGCAGCGGCTGGGAGAAGTCGCTCTGCGTTGCGACTTCGCGCGAGCTCGCCAGCCAGATTCGCGCCGAGGTGCTGCGCCAGACTGGGACGCTTTCGCGCAAGGCGCTGATCCAGCGCGTAATCGATCGCGACGGCATACTGATTGTGGTTGCGCCCGATGTTGCGGCCGGGCTGGAGGTCGTCAACCGCTTCGCGCCGGAGCACTTCGAGATAATGACAAAGGACGCCCTGAAAGTGATGAAGGGCGTGAGAAGCGCCGGCGCGGTGTTCGCCGGCCCGTGGACGCCGGAGTCGGCGGGAGACTTTGTCGCGGGGCCGAGCCACGTGCTGCCTACGGGCGGGGCCGCTAACATGTTCAGCGGGCTCACGCCGGACGACTTCCGCCGGCGGCACAGTTTTGTGGCGTTCACCGAAGGGGATTTGAGGGAGACAAGAAAGACAATCGAGGCTTTTGCGAAGGTGGAGGGTTTGGACGGGCACGGCAGGGCTGCGACCGTCCGGTTCGAAAAATGACGTTCGCCCAGAGACACGCCTACTCGTTCGGAGCGCGCATCGCCGCGCTCCTGTGGCCGTTTTTCCCCGGCAGGCGGCGGTTGTCGGCTTCGAACATACTGAGGTGCGGCATAACGGCCGATGAAAAGGAGGCGCGCCGCATCGCCAAGAGGGCGTGGTGCCACATAGCCGGCCACATATGCGAGGCGTTGTTCGTGCCGGGCGTTGTGAACGCGTCGAATTGGCGCGAGCACCTGGACTTCGATGGGGCCGACCCCGAGGCGGTGAAGCTCCTTCTGGACACGCCGGACGAGCCGATTCTTCTTGTCAGTGCCCACCATGGCGTTTGGGAGGCCGCGACAAACATACTCTCGTTCGCGCGCCCGATGATCGCCATCGCCCGCGTCATGAACAACAAGCTCGCCCAGGCGTGGATAAAGAAGCACCACTTTCGCGGGCCGGTAACGATAATCGACAAGAACAACGGCTTCACGCCCGAGATTCTGCGCAAGTGGGAGACCGACAGGTCCGCCATGACAATATTGATGGACCAGCACGCGTCAAAGGGGATGAAGCTCGTCTTTCTCGGCCGCCCGGCCCGCACCTTCACTAGCGCGACGCGCCTGGCGACACGCTACGGCCGCAGGATAGTCGTCGGCTCGTTTGTGCGTCTCGGCCCATACAAGTACAGACTAGTCGGCGGCCCTCCTTTGAGTTTCGGCAAGACCGCCGACCGGGCCGAGGCCACACAGCTTCTAAACGACAGGTTGTCTGCCGTGATACGCGAGTATCCTGAGCAGTATCTATGGGCCCACAGGAGGTGGCGAGATGATTGACGATTCAAATGTTATGCTTACGCTTCACCTTGTCATCTGCGCACTGGGGCTTGTGTTCCTCTGGTCGACGTTGGTGGTTTCGGTAGGGCTTCTGCTGCCGCGGCGCCGCCACCCCAAGTCTGACAGCCTCCTCAGGTTCGCGGTTCTCATCTGCGCGCGCAACGAGGCCCGGGTGATAAGGCTGCCCGTCAAGAGCGTGCTCATGTCATCGTACCCGAAGGCGTATCGAGAGGTGATAGTGCTCGCCGACAACTGCACCGACGACACGGCGGCTGTCGCGCGACGTGCGGGCGCGACCGTCTGGGAGAAGACGGAGCCGAGCTCCGGCAAGGGCGACGTGCTGAAGTGGGGTTTGGACAAAGTGCGCGAGAGCGGGCGCTTTGATGCTGTCGCGGTGTTTGACGCCGACAACATAGTTTCCCGCCAGTGGTTCGACGTGATGAACGACGCTCTGAACGATGGCGAGGTCGTGGCCACCGGCCGGCGAATGTCGTCGAATGCGAGGGCGAACTCGATCTCCGGCTGGTACACTGTCTATTGGGACCTCATGAACGAGCTTTCAAACAGGGTGCGCACCAAGCTGTCGCTTTCGGGCAAGCTTACCGGCACGGGCTTCGCGTTTCTTCTGCCGGTTCTCGGCGAACGCGGGTGGGAGACCCGCACTATGACCGAAGACGTCGAGTTTTCGGTCCAGTGCAATATCGCCGGCCGGCGCATCGGCTATGTGCCCGAGGCCGAGTACGCCGACGAGCAGCCGGTCACGGTACCGCATATGTGGCGTCAGCTCTGCCGCTGGGCGACAGGCTGCTGGCAGGTCGCGGGGCTTTACTTTCTGCCGTGGCTGAAAGCCATGGCCTCAAGGCCGTCGTTTCGCCTTTTCGACAGCTACTTTGCGATACTTACCGGCATGTCGGTCGCGTTCATACTGCTGATGGATTTTGTGGCGTTCGTCTACAAGCTCTGCCGGGGCGACGGGGTTCTGCAAGCGCTAGCGTTCTTCGCGGGCGTGTTCGTGTTCGTGTCGGTCGTCGGCTGGCTTTCGGCCTGGGGTTCGGTCGCCCTTTCGTACCACAAGCGCCGCCCGACCTGGTGGGCCGTCCTAACTTTCCCGGTGTTTTCGTTCGTTCTTTCGGCGACGGTGCTGTTCACGCTCGTCCATCCCTCGAAGCGATGGAAGCCTATCCCGCACGGCAAAGTTCGGGAGGCTTGACGGATGGACTTTATAGTCAACACCCTCGACCACATGCTCGGCCCCGGGCCTTTTCTGGAGCTTCTGACCCAGATTGGCACCTTCGCGGGCGCGATATCCGGCGTGAGGCTCGCGAGTGTCAAGCGCTTCGACTGGTTCGGGGCCTATGTAATCGGCTTCGTTACTGCAGTAGGCGGCGGCACGATACGCGACGTGCTGCTGGGGCTGCGTCCGTTCTGGCTGGAGAGCCCGAGTTATCTGCTCACGACCCTCGCCGCCGTGTTGGCCGTCCTTTTCTTCGGCAGGCGGTTTATAAGCGAGCAGATAACGTGGTTTGTCTTCGATACGATTTCGATATCGATATTCATGCTGATTGGTATGGAGAAGACAATCTCCTTTTATATGCAGGAGGCATCGGCCGCAGGTCTCGACTTTGGCATGGACGAGATTGTCGGCTGCTGGTGGCGCGCGATTTCGATGGGCGTCATAACAGCCGTCTTCGGCGGCATTGTGCGCGACATCTGCATAAATGAAGTGCCGCTCATTTTCAGAAAGGAGATATACGCGCTCGCGTGCGCGGCCGGCGGATTTCTCTACTTTGGTCTGGCATACATTCACATGCAGGGCTGGCTGGAGATCGACCGGCGCATATGCGGCACGTTGTCGATAGTGCTTATCTTCGTCATAAGGGCGCTCGCGATCAAGTACCATCTGGGTGTTCCCGTTTTGACCGGGCGCCGCCCGAAGCTGCTGCATCACCACCAGCACTCGAAGAAGGACGCCTGAAAAGGCGGCCCGTCGAGAGCCTCTTGGCGAGTGAATTTTTTTTAAAATACCCCCTTGCGCTCGCGGGGGCGAATATGATATAATATGCGACGTTTTCACGACGCGAGGATAACTCAG
The DNA here is from genome assembly GCA_045545855.1 of Kiritimatiellia bacterium. GTDB lineage: Bacteria > Verrucomicrobiota > Kiritimatiellia > RFP12 > UBA1067 > UBA1067. The sequence goes on from JAZQBR010000032.1 coordinate 12,037, forward strand.
TTGGTAGAGTGCCACCTTGCCAAGGTGGTTGTCGCGGGTTCGAGTCCCGTTCCTCGCTCCAGTGAGGCAGTGGAATGGGAGCGTAGCTCAGCTGGTAGAGCAAGTGACTCTTAATCACTGGGTCCAGGGTTCGAATCCCTGCGCTCCTACCATTTCAATCAATATGTGGCTAGGTAGCTCAGTTGGTAGAGCAACGGACTGAAAATCCGTGTGTCGCCGGTTCGATCCCGGCCTTGGCCACCAAATACAATCGAAATCGGAGAGAACTCCGATTTTCTTTTTTCATAGATTCGCGTATAAAGCCCAATACACGGCGACCCATATACGCTTGGGTGGCCACCCAGCACTTGAATCCCCGGCAGGGTTGTGATGTAATCTCCGCAGATACTTGGATAAGGAGACATAATCAAGAAGAAACTCAACTGCAAACTCAAGCCTGTTGTCGGGGGGGCGGAGTCGAAAGTCTCGCGCTACATGGTTTCGCCGGCCTTGGAGCCAAATATTACCGAAGGTGAAAGTAAAGAAAAACAAATTTCTTGGAGGTTCCCCAATTTTTCGGGCATGAAAACGGCCACACCCCTGTAAACAAAGGGTGAAGTGGCGATTTTCATTTTGCGTTAAGTGAAAATCCTGCTGCGGGAACGCGGGGGCGTTTCCGTACATGGGACAAAAATTTGGCGGTTTTAGGTCGCCGTCATCCGGTGTTCACGCCGAAGAACGCGAAGAGCGACGCCTCGCGTTCCTTTTCGGCCTTTGCCG
>JAZQBR010000033.1:0-8818 GCA_045545855.1 Kiritimatiellia bacterium
ACAGAACGACATGGCTACGATCCGACTTTGACGCGGATGGAGGACGGCTGGCCGGGGACGGCTCGCCCCACCTGGGGCCTCAGAGGCGGCGTGCCGGCGACGGCGGAGGAAGAGCGGGCCGAAGCCGACCGCCCAGATACGGGCGCGGCGGCGCTCGCCGCGCTGGAGGCAGAGGAAAGGACGATGGTGTATGCGTGATTTTGAACCGGTAAACAGCAACAACACAAGGGAGGCAAAGAATATGACAGCAGACGAGATATTTTTTCTGGTCTGGGTGGCCACATGGCTGCCGGCCGGGATAATCTACTTCATCGCCGAGATGAGGTAATTCGAAACAACAATCACAACCCAAAGGAGCAAAACATGAAAGACCAGACAGAAAAGGAACTGACAGACCTCGCCGCGAAGATTGCGGCGTGGGGAGAGGCGCACGGCATGAGCCGGGCGCAGCTCGTTAGGAACTTCAGCGACCTCGGCAGCGAGAAGAGCTTTCGGGACATCGCGTCGGGGAACCTCGAAGGCTACAACGTCGAGAACCAGCTCACGAAGTACCGGGCGGTGTACGCGACGATGGAGGAGCTGGCGAACCAGGGCGGAGAGGAGCAGATATACGACGACCTGGGCACGGTCGTGAAGCTGCGCCGCGCGTTTCTCGGCGTCGTCAAGGCGACGGGCACGAACCGCGTCTTGATCGTCCAGGGCGAAAGCGGCGTCGGCAAGACGACCGCCGTGGGGCTGCTCAGAGGCAAGTACGGCACGGGGCGCATCAGCTACGTCGAGGCGAGCGACGTATGGGCCGACTCGCCGAACGCCTTTCTGGGCGCGATACTGCGCGCGCTCGGCGTCACCGAGCTGCCGGCGGGGCGCGTACAGCGGCTCGAAGAGGTGCAGTCGCGCCTGGCGATATCGAGGCGCTGCCTCGTCATAGACGAAGCCCACCACCTCGGCCCGCACTGTCTCAACACGGTGAAGACGCTAGTCAACACCACGCCGGGCGAGTTCATCCTTGTGGCGATACCGACGCTCTGGAACAAGCTCCAGGCGCACGCCTACCAGGAGGCGAAGCAGATCGCGACAAACCGCCTCTCGGAGCGCGTCAAGCTCACGCTCGACGAGGCGGACATAAGGACGTATCTTGCGAAGAAGTTCGGGGCTGAAGCCCCGCGCTCCGATATGGCTGCGGCGCTGAAGGTCGCGGCGAGAATCATACGGCCGAACGCCCTGCTCGCGGGCAACTACGCGTTCGTGAGAGACGTCGCGCGAGAGCTCGCTTCGCTCGATGCGGACGCGGTGAGCCGCGCGGTGTCGGCGGTCTCGGGGAGAAGGTAAGAAAGGAGGCAACGATGGCAGAGACAAAAGCCGAGGCGCGAGACGCGGACCGGATCCAGGCGATTGTCCGGCGGCAGACCGGGCGGTACGTCATAATGACGTGCGCGATGTGCGGTATCAAGTACACGGTCGACACGGCCCAAACCGGGTGGCATCAGCGCCGGTACTGCAGCCAGGGCTGCACCCGTGCGGCCGCGAACGCCCAAAAGAGAGACCATTACCACCGGTGCAAGCAACTGAGCCAGGCCGCGTGCGCAAAAAACGAGAGAGCCAAGCGGCAAAAGGAGCGTGACGCCGAATACGAGCGGTGGGGCGGCGTGCAGGTCGTCATCACCACAAGAGACGGCGTGCGCATCGAGACGCGCGGCAGGCCCTGCTGGGGCGGCAATTGCAAATGGTGAATCTGAAACCAGAAACCGAAAAAGAGAAAGGACAGAAAATGACCAAGAAAACAGCAACTATGAGAGACTCGAACGGGAACGACATCCCGCTCAAGTACGTGAGCAAGTACGACAAGGCGAAGGACAAGGCCGTCAGGAAGATTCTCGGCCGGTTCCTGAGAGCGCGCGAGATACTGGAGGACGTGGTGGCGGAGTCCATCGCCGAGCTTCAGGCGCTCGCGGCGACGAAGGAGAGCGTGGGCGAGAAAGGCAACTTCTCGGCGCGCAGCTTCGACGGGCTCGTGCAGGTGTCGATACGCCAGCAGTACAACATCTTCCTCGACGAGCGCATCGTCAAGGCGCGAGAGCTGATGCTCGGCTACGTCGAGCGGGTGCTGGCGAAGGTGGGCGGCAACGACGCGCAGGCGCTTCGTCTCATCGTCGCCGAGGCGTTCAAGGCGAACGCGCAGGGGTTTCTGTCGACCGGCAAGATCATGTCGCTTCTCAAGATGGAGATCGACAACGCCGACTGGCGCGAGGCGAAGAGGATACTCCAGGAGTCGATAAGGCCGCAGAAGGGAAAGCGCTATCTCGTCTGCGAGCGCAGGGCGACGACGCAAAGCGACTTCAAGCCGGTGAGGCTCGACATAGCCGACTGCTGGCCCTCCTCCGCCCCTTCGGGGACTACGGAGGGCGGGCCCGAGGATTTGAACGAAGAAGACAAGAAAGGAGGTGATGAAGATGCCGAGTAAGTGGACAAAGCCGAAGCGGGCCGAAAAGGCCGCGAAGCCGCGGGCCGAAAAGGCCGCGAAGCCGCAGGCCAAAAAGGCCGCGAAGCCGCAGGCCAAAAAGGCCAAGGCAAAGGGCAAGGGCAAGAAGGAGGCCAAGTAATGGCCCTCCTTCGCCAAGGCTACGGAGGGCGGGCCAACGCCCTCGACAAGGCCGTGCGGGCGCAAGGCGGGGCCGTGGTCAAGCCGCAGCAGGTGAAGGCCATGGTCATCGCCGCGCACCGCGCATTCAAGGTCCAGGAGAAAGTCGGCCTCGTCGACGACGGGGAAGACTTCGACACCTGGCGGCGGGCGGCGCTGCACGACATCGTGGGCGCCGCCGCGCCTTCGAGCTTCAGGGCGGTCACGCAGCGCGACTTTGCGGCGGTGATGGAGTACTTCGCCCGCCTTGCGGGCGACAGGACTTCGGACTTCGGACATCGGACGTCAGAAACAACTCGCGACGACGAGACGCGCCGGGCGCTGTGGGCGCTCACGCTGGAAGAAGGCGAGAGCGCTGAAGCTTTCGGGGGGCGCGAGGGGGCGAGGTGCTACGCCGACGCGCTCTTCGAGAAGATACACAAGACCGACCGCTACGCCGCCACGGCGAAGCAGATATGGGCGGTCATATTCACGCTCAGAAACAGGGCGAAGAAGCGGGCTGAAGCCCGCCGCTTCGAGAATGGCGCGAAAACGGCCCTAGGAGCGCGAGGAGCGGCGGGGGTACACTTGGGCGCCCCCGGCCCTTCCAAGCGTTTTCCCGCGTTTTCCCGCGCCTTGTAGACGATTCTGGGGAAGGAGGCGGATGATGGAGGCGGGAAACACGGTGCAAATGACGTTTTTCGGGGACGAAGAGCCGGGGAAAGCGGCCTCATTGCGGCCCGCGGCCCGGCCGGTGCCGAAAGAGCCGGAACCGACAATGGTGCGCGTCGCGCCAGGGCGTCACGCGTGGGTGCCCAAGGACGCCGCGACGCCGCCGGACGGGTACGCGCTCTGCCGGTGGTCGAAGCAGCCGGACGGCACGTTCGCGCCGGTGCCGGTCGCGGGGCGGTACGTGCGGCTCAACTCGCAGGTCGCCGCGACGCTCGGCTTCGTCGGCGACGGCACGAGCGAAAAGAACCGGTACGACACGATACTGAGGCTCGGGCGCGCGGGGTTTATAGACCTCGTGCGCGTCGCGCCCAACACCATCCTTCTCGATCTCGACAGCTGGTACAAACATCTCGCGGAATGCATGGACAATCCCGAGATGTGGGACGAAGGCAGCGAAGAACGCGAAACGTACCTCAAGGCCAACGACCTCGGGGGATGGAAAAGGATGATTTGAAAGGACTTCGGACTTAAGACTTCGGACTTAAGAAAGTTTTGAAGTCTGAAGTCCAAAGTCCGAAGGTTTTTGGTATAATAGGAGGCAACATGACAGCACAACTCACAATAGAGACATTCCCGAATGAAGCGGCGGCGGCGTACATACGCGGCAAGGCCGTGGCGGACCCGAAGAATTTCGGGGCGCTGCCGGCGCAATTGAAGCAGCGGGCGTTCACGGTAGCGGGCATCGAGCAGCTGGATGTTTTGAGGCGGATACGCGACGCAATCGCGAAGCTGCCGGAGGGCGCGAACTGGGACGAGGCGAAGAGGGAAATCGCGGCGGAGATGTCGCCGTACGTGCCCGCTAAAGCCGGCCGCCCCGATATGAAGGCGGCGCGGGCGCGGGCGGAGTTCACGCTAAGGGTGCAAGGCTTTCAGGCGTATGCGGTCGCGCGGCACCAGGAGCAGATGGCGACGGTGGAGAGGTTCCCGTACTGGCGGTACGTGACCGTCGGCGACAACCGGGTGAGGGCGGCGCACGCCGCGCTGGACGGCAAGGTGCTAAGAGCCGACGACCCGTGGTGGAAGACGCACTACCCGCCATGGGACTGGGGCTGCCGCTGCATCGTCGTCGCGCTCGACGAAGAGGACGCGCGGGCGATCGGAGTGACGGACAGCAACCACATGCCGAATTTGCAGCCAAGCGGGAGCTTCACGTTCGACGCCTCCGACGCAAGCGGGGACTTGGACATGCTGGTCAATAACCGCGACGACGCGGACTGTCGGGCTTTCGCCCGCATGGCCGGCAACTACACCGTGAACCGCGACGACGAATCGGAATGCACGATGTGGGACCACATGCTCGAACACAAGATGAAGAAGACGGCGGACGCCCTCACGGCTTTGACGGAACGCGACGGCAGGGAGCGCGCCGTGGTGCGCGACTTCACGACCGGCAAGAAAATCGCAGAGACCACCGGCGACGCCAACAGCGTAAGGCCGGAAATCCCCGTGGGCCTCACAGTGTGTACGCTCCACACGCATCCGAACGGCGACAACATGCCGTCGCCCGCCGACATCAAATTCGGCTTCGAGACCGGCAGCAAGGCGGAATTCATCGCCGCCGGAAAGAAACTGCGCCGCTGGCAGTGGCTCAAGACGCCGACTCCGGAGGACGCCGACCTGCTAAAGGCTTTCGCACAGGCGATAGACGCCGGGGACTTCAACCGGTACGCATACGACGCTTTCATCAAGCGGCTTTGCGATGAAGGATACATCAAGATGGAGGTGCTGCCATGACAAAGGACGAAGCTCTGGCCGAGCGCGGCAGAATCGGCGAGGTCGTGAAGAACTGGCGGGCGAAGGACGCCTGGCACGACGCGATGCGCGACCGAAACGACGCTCTCATCGATTACATCTTCTGCGTGAACGGCAAGGATCCTGGGCCATGGGAGATACCGCCCGTGCCGGAAGGAGTCGAGCCATGATCAACGTGACTGTCAGCGTTGACACGTCGGGCTTTTATCGGATGATGTCGGACATGCCCGGCGCGCTCGCCAGGGCGAAGAGGAAGGCGCTCGAGGACATCGGGGCGCGCGTCGCCTCTGAAGCGACCCGGGCCTTTCGCGAGTCGAAGCTAAGGCCGTCGCCCTGGGCACCGAGAAAAGACAAGACGTCGAAGCACCCGCTGCTAATCAAGAGCGGCCTCTTGTGGCGATCGTTCCGTTCGCGCGTCACCGGGCCGGACACGGTAACGGTCGGCAGCGACAGGGAATACGCCAAGTACCACCAGCTTGGAACGAAGAAGATGCCGGCGCGGCCGTTCTACCCGGTCGACAGGTTCGGGCGGCTTACGCCGCGCATCGCGAGGAAGATCAACGCCGACGTCGAGATGGCGTTTGCAGCGGAGATGAAGAAGCTTGGCGGCTGAGAGAGGACTTCGGACTTAAGACTTCGGACTTTAGAAAGCTTTGAAAGCGGGTTTTCCCCGCCGCACGGTCCGCACGGGCATGATGTCCGTGCGGCGTTTTTTTTCTATAATATGCGCCATCATGGGCAAGATAGAAAAAGTCATGCTGCTGCGCACGAGCGGCCTCGGGATCAGCCTTTCGGCGGATGCGTCGAAGCTGCCGCAGCGCATCAAGATACTGAACTGGGGCGACAACCCCAACTGCCACGGCAGGCGCGTCAACGTCGGGCCGCTTTTCGTCAAGTGCCTCGGTGCCGAGACATATCCCTACCGCAAGGTGGCGCTCGACTTCGAGCACAACACCTTTCCGGGGACGCCCGCGTACAAAGAGAGCCAGGAGCCGCGCCCCGTCGCCGGCTTCGGCGCGATCGAGGCGGTGGAAGGCGACGGCGTGTACCTGACGATGTCGAGCTGGACGCCCGAGGGCGAGAAGATGGCGGTCAACTACGCCGACGTCTCGGCCGGGGCCGTCACCGACAAGGAAGGCAACCTCGTCGCCGTCGCGAGCGTGGCGCTCTGCCGCGCCGGCGCGGTCGAGGGAATGGATTTCGTGGAGGCGCCGCTGAGTGGCGACGTCTCTTCCGCGCTGAGCGGAATCATCAACAACCAGGAAGGCGGGCTGAAGCCCGCCGCTCCGATACAGAAAGGAAAGGCAATGGACTACAAGGCATTGCTCTTGAAATCGCTGGGGCTTGGCGAGGACGCCACGGACGAGGCCATTCAGGCCGCGCTCGACAAGGCGGCCGAGGCGGCTAATGCCGCCAGCCCCGATACCGACAAGGAAAAGAAGGCCGAGTTCGACGCCGCTGTGAAGGCGGCGGTCGCGGAGGCCGTCAAGCCGATCGAGGAGAAGGTCGCGGCGCTCAGCGCGGCGGCTGTCGCCCACGAAAAGGCCGATCTCGTCGCCGAAGCGGCGCGCGAGGGCAAGGTCGTCGCGCTCGGCGCGGACGCGCTCGCGAAGATATCGGTCGAAGACCTGAAGGCGACAATCGCGAAGACGGCCGTGACGGTGCCGCTCAGCGCGAGAACGCCGAGCGGGCTGAAGCCCGCCGCCCCGATAGGCGACGTGCCCGAAGAGTTCAAGGCGATCGCGCTCAACTGCGGCGTGAACCCCGACATTTTCAAGAAGTAAGAAGGACTTCGGACTTCGGACTTCGGACTTAAGAAAGGAAAAACAAAAGATGAACATAACAGCGGCAAACCTGGACGCGCTCTTCAAGACGTACCAGACAAAGTTCAACGAAGCGCAGAAAGCGGCCCAGGCGCGCGTGACGCCGAACGACCTTCTGCCCGACGACATCGCGGTCAGCTTCATCGCCGGCGGCTCGGCGACGCAGCACAGCTGGCTGAACCAGATCAAGGGCATCCACGAGTGGGTCGGCCAGCGCGTCATCAACAACCTGAACCTCGGCAAGCTCACGGTAGTGAACCGCGACTTCGAGAATACGGTCACGGTCTCGAGAAACGAGATCGAGGACGACCAGTACGGCGTCTACGCGCCGCTCATCGGGATGATGGGCGCCGACGCCGAGAACATCTGGAAGAAACTCGCCGTCGAGGCGCTTCTCGGCAACGGACTCTGGGCGGACGAGAACAAGTTTTTCTGCTCCGGGCGAAAGCTGAACCCGGAGCGCGAGGAGACGATCACGAACGCGGTGACGACTGCGTTCTCGGCGGCGGCGCTCGAGGCGGCGATCGCGGCGATGCGCGGGTGGAAGCTCGCTGGCGGCGAGCCTGGGGAGGTCAGGCCCGACGTACTGCTCGTCGGCCCGGCGCTCGAGGCGGCGGCGAAGAGGATCTGCGAGGCGGATCTCATCTCGGACGGGACGGCGACGATATCGAACGTCTCGCCCGCGAAGGCGCTGAAGGTGCGCGTGACGCCGCTGATTACGGGCAACCAGTGGTTCGTCTTGGGCGACAAGAACGGCGTCAAGGCCGTGGGGCTGCAGAAGCGCAAGCTGCCGCAGCTGACGGCGCTCGACCGCGACACCGACCAGGAGGTGTTCATGTCGAACAACTTCCTGTACGGCGTGCACGCGCGCGGCGAGGGCTTTCTCACGCTGCCGTTCCTGGCGTACGCCGGCGGCATGGAGAGCGTGCCTGCGTGGAGCGACGGCAGCGAAGCCGCCGACGGAGAGTAACGGCCATGACCCGGCTGACGATAGACGACCTCTACGGCGACATGCCGGAACAGGCGCTGATCTCCGCCCTGGACGACGACCGGGACGGCTTCGCCGACGAGAAGGCATTCGACGCGGCGCTCGCTTCGGCGAACGCGCGCGCCGAGGCCGTCTTCGGCGGGGCCGTGCCGCAGCAGTACGCGATGGCTGCGGACTACGCGGTCAGGGTGTTCCTTTTGGATCTTCTCTACCGGCGCCACGGCGACGGCGAAGAGAAGAATCCGTGGGCGCGCCAGGCCGAGGCTCAGGAGGCGCGGCTTCGCGCCCTCGCGGCCGGCACCGAGGCGATAGACGGCACCGGCGACGGGGTGGTGATATCGAAGCCGGCGAGGGTGTACGACACAACGGGGCTCATGTCATGAGCATAATGAAGACATGCGAGACTGTCGCGGGAATGCTGCGCGAAAGGTTTTCGGGCGCGCCCGGGGTGACGGTCGTGCCGGAGGACAGCTGCAACCCGGCGGCCGAAGCCGAGAAGGCTCTTGGGAGCTGGGGCGTGCTGGTGCTTGTCGCGGCCAGCGGACACCGGCGCGCCGAGGGCGCGGGCGCGTCGACCGCCGGGGAGCTGACGGTCGAGCTGACGGTCATCGAGAACCCGAAGCGCAACCGCAAGAGCGCGACGCCGGGGCCGACTGTGACAGGGGTCGCCGAGGCCGCGAGGGACGCGCTGCACTGGCGGCAGGCCGGGGCGCACCGCCTCGGCTATGTCGAGATGCAGCGCGCCGACCGCGGCGACGACGACTACCGCATGGTCGTTCTGTTCGAGGCGCAGGCGGCCACGCCCGCTCTCGCGCCGGTCGCGCCCGCCGGGTCGCCGGAGCCGGAGGAAGTCGTCGAGAGGCGCGTCATGGCGGTCGTCTCGGCGGCGCTGCCCGGCTGGCAGGT
>JAZQBR010000034.1:0-5383 GCA_045545855.1 Kiritimatiellia bacterium
CGCTTGGCCCCCGACTTAGCACGGCCATACCCCACGGACCGCCCTCTGTCGCCGTCGACATGCAGGTGACAGGCGTCTTGAGCGCGTCGGCGAGGTACTGCTGGGCGATGCCTTTATCCTTGAAAATGCCGCCGTGACCCATGAGCGACTTGATTTCGACGCCCTCGCGAAGGAGAATGTCCATACCAAGCTTCAACGAGACGAAGGCGGAGTATATCTGGGCCCTGAAGAAATTCGCCAGCGTAAACTCGCTGTCGGGCTTTCTGACGACTTTGAGCATCGCGTCGGCGACGCCCGTCACCGGCTCGCCCGAGAGGAACGGCACCACCACGACGCCGCCGCAATCCTTCGCGCCCTTCAGCGACTCCTGGAAGAGCGTTCCGTAGATATTCGGGCCGCCCTCCTTCTTCGTGAACACGCCCTTGAAGAGATCCGCCCAGGCATTGATCTCGTTCGTGCAGTTGTTGCAGTGCACCATCGCGACCTCGTGGCCGGTGGGGGTAGTCACGACGTCAATCTCGGGATAATAGCCCTTCATGGCGTTTTCCAGCACGACCATCGCGAAGATCGACGTGCCGGCCGAAACGTTGCCGGTCTTGGGGGCGACCGCGTTGGTCGCGACCATGCCCGTGCCGGCGTCGCCTTCGGGCGGAGCCATCACTGCGCCCGGCTGCAGGACGCCCGTCGGGTCGAGCCACTTCGCGCCGCGCTCCGTCAAAAAGCCCGCCTTTTCACCGGCCTTGAGCACCTTCGGGAGCTTCGCCTTGAGCGAGCCGCCCACCTTCGCGTCGAACGCCGCGAGCATCCGTTCGTTGTAGTCGCCCGTCGCCGGATCAATCGGGAACATGCCGCTCGCCTCGCCCACGCCCATCACATTCTCGCCCGTGAGCGAATAATGGACGTACCCCGCGAGGGTCGTGAGCCAGCGCACCTGCGGCACATGGGGCTCTTTCTTCAGTATCGCCTGGTAGTAGTGGGCGATGGACCAGCGCTGCGGCACGTTGAACTTGAAGAGGTCCGAAAGTTCCGCCGCGGCCTCGCCCGTCATGACGTTGCGCCATGTGCGGAACGGTACGAGAAGCCTGCCCTTCTCGTCGAACGGCAGGTAGCCGTGCATCATCCCCGAGATGCCGAGCGCGGCGAGGCGCTCGAGCTTGACGCCGTACTTCGCCTCTACTTCGGCCGCGCACTTCGCGTACGCATCGCGAACACCCGACTCGATATCCTCGAGCGAATAGCTCCAGACGCCGTCGACGAGCTTGTTCTCCCAATCGTGCGCACCCTGCGCTATTACCTTGAAGGCGTCGTCGATCAGTACGGCCTTTATGCGCGTCGAGCCGAACTCGATGCCCATTACGGCCTTGCCGGCGGAAATGAAGTCTTTCATGTCTTGAGTTCCCCCTTAGCGAAGCTTCCACGCAAGGTCTGAGAGGAACAGCTCCTTCTCAAGCGACTCGGGTGTCGTATCCTTGGTGATATGGACGAACTCGATACCCATGATGCGGGCCCAGTCGGCCATCTGCTCGGCGGTCACGTCGAAAGTAAGCACGGTATGGTGGGCGCCGCCGGCCTGAATCCAGCACTCGACGCCGGTCGTCAGGTTGGGCATGGCCTGCCACATGACGCGCGCAACCGGCAGATTGGGCATCTTGTAGATGGGCTTGACAACCTTGATATCCTGGCAGATGAGGCGGTAGCGGCCGCCCATATCGACGAGAGAGAGCACGATCGCGTCGCCGGGATGGCCCTCGAAGACGAGACGGGCCGGATCGGCCTTGCCACCGATACCGAGCGGGTGAACCTCTATCTTCGGCTTGGCGGCTGCGACCGACGGGCAGACCTCGAGCATGTGGGCGCCGAGCGAATACTCCTTGCCCTTCGCGAGTTCGTAGGTGTAATCCTCCATAAACGCGGTGCCGCCGTTCTTGCCCTCGCCCATCGCCTTGACTATGGCTGTCATGGCCGAAACCTTCCAGTCGCCCTCGCCGCCGTAGCCGTAGCCCTGCGCCATGAGGCGCTGCGAAGCGAGACCGGGGAGCTGTTCCATGCCGTAGAGGTCCTCGAAGGTATTCGTGAACGCCTTGCAGCCTTCGGCGTCCAGCATCTTCTTCATGGCGATCTCTTCTCTGGCCTGGTAGCGCACGGAGTCGAGATTCTTGGTGTTGAACGTGTAGAGCTTCTTGTACTCCTTCATCAGCGCGTCGACCTCTTCATCGGTGACTGCGTCAATGTACTCGACGAGCTTGCCGACCGGCCAGGTGTTGACCTGCCAGCCGAGCTTCTCCTGAATGCCCACCTTGTCGCCCTCGGTCACCGCGACATTGCGCATGTTGTCGCCGAAACGCATGACCTTGAGGTTCTTCGAGAAGTCGACGCCTACGGCGACGCGCATCCACTCGCCGATGCGCTCCACGACCGCCTTATCCTTCCAGAAGCCGGCGATGACCTTGCGCGGGGTCCTGAGGCGCGCCGCTATGAACCCGTGTTCGCGGTCGCCGTGCGCGGCCTGGTTGAGGTTCATGAAATCCATATCAATACCCTTGTCGGGTATCGACTCGTTGTACTGCGTCGCGAAATGGAGATAGGGCTTCTGAAGGAGCTTTAGCCCGTTGAGCCACATTTTGGAAGGCGAGAACGTGTGGCACCATGTGATGACACCGGCGCACTTGTCGTCGAAATTGGCGGCCTTGATGGTGTCGGTAGCCTCCTCGGGCGTCTTTACCGTCGTCTTGTAGACTATCTTGCAGGGCAGCAGCTTTGTCGCATTCATCTTGTCGGCCATTTCCTGCGCGCGCTTGGCGACGGTCTCCAGAACCTCGGGCCCGTAAAGGAACTGGGAACCAACGACAAACCAGAATTCGTAGTCTTTCAGCTTCTTCATTTTTGCGTATTTTCCTTTCTGTATCTTATTTAGGATTTGGAGTATTTTACCATATTCGCGCGCCCCCGTGCAAGTAGGAACAGGCGCGATTTTTCCCGCCGCTCCGGCGGGTTTTGCCATTATCGTCGCCCGTCGTCGCTCAAATATGGTATAATATGAAGCGGCATGGACGAGAATACAGAGGATACAAGGCCTTCGCCAAAGAAGCGCAAGCGCCGCCTGTGGCGGTGGGCTTTGGGCGCGCTGGCATCCGCCGCCGCACTGCTCGCGGCGGCGGTGTGGGTCGCGTCGGCTGTTCTCGTCTCGCGCGAGTGGACGTACTCGGCCGACCTCGCCGCCAGCCTGCCGCCCGACATCCTGCCGCTGTTCACCAACAGCACGCTTGAGGCGAGCGCGCGCGTCTCGCGCCACGAGACATGGGATTACGTCGCCGCCGGGCGCGGCCGGGCGCTCGACTGGCCGTTTTCGTTCAACGCGCGCGTCAACTACGATCTGCTGCCGCCAAGCGCGAACGGCACCGGCACGCTTTCGTTCGACGGCACGCCCTGGCGCGCGGAGTTGCGCTTCGCGTGGTCGGCCCGCGACGGTTGGTCCGCAGAACTGTCGCTGCCGGAGGTCGCCTTCGACCAGGATGACGCCATTGCCGGCGGCGCCGCGCGGCGCTTCGCGACGCTTGCAAACGGGATATCGGGCCTGGCGTTCTCGGGCAAGGCCAGGTTCAGCGCGACTGCGGCCAGCACCAATGCTTCTGGCGTCGCGGTCTGGGAGGCTGACGGCTGGATCAAAGACTTTGACATCTCGCTCATGAACGGACCCGACAAGGTGGAGGCGAAAAAGTTCGGCGTGCATGTCGGCGCTACCGGCATCGGCGACCATGTCGACCCAAAGCCCGCGTTCCCGCGTCTGGACTATATCGACTACGCGGGGTTCGCGGTCTCCAATCTGTTCGTGTCGGTCAGATCCACAGAAACGGCCCTTCTCGTGACCGAGGCCGGCGCGGACATCTGGGGCGGCACAGCGCGCATATATTCGTGCTTCCTCAATCCCGAGAAGCTGGCCGCGGGCTTCACGCTCTTTATCGATGACATTGACACGGGGCCTGCCCTGGAGCGGCTCACAGGCTTCGACGGGGTCGCGACCGGCAGGCTGCACGGCAAGCTACCGCTCAGCTACGACGGCAAAAGACTCGCGATCAACGACTCCTACCTCTACTCCACGCCAGGCGAGCGCGGCACGCTCAAGGTGCGCGACTCGGCGCCGCTTGTCAACAAGCTCGCCTACGCCGGGGTTGGCGAGGGCGAGAGAGACAATATGGTCAGAGCGCTCAAAAACATGACCTATGACGCTCTCAGCATCACCCTGCGCCGCGAGGACGAATCGCACCACGCCTTGAAATTCAAACTCGAAGGCACCGCGACCGAGGGCAAGACAACCGTGCCGGCCGTGTTTGACGTGACGCTGCATGGCAAACTCGAAGAGCTGATCAACAAGGGCATCGGAGCCGCCATTCTAAAGGAGACACCGTCATTCTAAAGGAGACACTAAAATGAAAACCAATACCGCCACCATCGTCGCCGCCGCGCTCGCGGCATCCCTTGCGTCCGCCGGCTGCTTCAGCATAAAGACCGAGAGCGAAATAAAACCGATCCATATAACAATGGACGTCAACCTCAACATCGACAACAAGCTCGACAAGGCGTTCGCAGACGACACCAAAGCGAAGCCCAAGGGCAGCTTCGCCGAGGTCAAGGCGCTTCTCGACAGAGGAGCGGCGGGCGTAACCAACAAGGCGATGCTTGAGCCCCGCGACGGCGCGACCGACGATGACAGGATATTCATCGCAGAGGAAAACATGAAGAGACTGCGCCGTTTCAACGATATCGCCAAGGAGAGCGGCGTCGCGGTCGAGGCCGTCCAGAAGCGCCAGTGGGCGCGCATAAGAGAAAACATACCCGCCGGCAGCGGCGTGTGGTACCAGGACGAGTCGGGCACGTGGACGCGCAAGTGACAAACCCTTTGAAAACGCTCGTATATCTGGAACGCGGCGAGATACGCGGCGGCATTGAGATTTTCGCCGAGCGGCACGTCGCCGCGCTACGCGCCGAAGGGCGCGAAGTGTCGGTCGCCAGCACACGCGCCGAGTACGAGGCCGCCAAAGCCGAAGGCTTCGACGAAATCATCGTGCACAAGTGCCCAGACATCGCGACACTGGAGGCGTTCCCTCCCGGTAAAACGACTCTCTATGTGCACGACCACGACCCGATCTGCCCGCGCTCGTACGCTTACACGCCGCTGAAGCGAAACTGCACGCGGCCGAGCGGACTTTGGCCGTGCCTTTTCTGCGCCCCGGTCTGCAAGACCTGGCGCGCCGCCCTTTCGCGGGTGCTGACGCAGGCCAGGCGCAAGCGCGCCATGGCGCGCCTCAAGGCAATTGTGGTCATAAGCGAGTTCATGAAGTCGCGGCTCGTCATAAAGTCGGATCGTAGCCATGTCGTTCTGTGA
>JAZQBR010000035.1:0-20078 GCA_045545855.1 Kiritimatiellia bacterium
CCCGCATCTCTGCGTTCTCTGCGTCTCTGCGTTAAAAAAACCAACAACCCAACAACACCACCACAACAACAACACAACAACAAATAAAGGAGCTGAAAAATGTCAAAACCATATTGGAAAGAACTCGGGCTTGAACATCCACTCAAAATCAAGGTGTCGGCCGACCTTGCGGACAATGACGTCTACCGTGCGCTAAACATGGGCGCGAAGGGTTATTTGCTGAAGGACCGCGATTCGGACGATCTCTTTAAGGCTGTGCGCACCGTCGCGAATGGAGGGACATTTGTGCCGGAGGCGGTAAGGGAACTGTACCGCCAACGCCAGATGACGGAAAACCTCACTCTGAAGGAGGGCGAAGTGCTCGAGAAGCTGGCTGGCGGGCTTTCAACGGACGGCATAGCTGACGCTATGTCGATTTCGGATAATGCCGTGAAAAAGCACCTCAAGAGCATCTTCGCAAAACTCGGCGTCTCTGATCGCGTCAATGCCGTTAACGAGGCTTTCAGGCGTGGCTTCGTCCGCCACTAATCTGGTTCCCGGCTCGCAAGAACATGCCATAATGTGGGGCATGGAGAAGGTGGTGACAGACATTCGTTTCCGGAGCGGCGAAACGCGGGCTTTACAGCGGTGCCGGGGTTTGGTAAAATATTGGCATGAAAATGAAAATTTGCCGTCTATGTATCGCCGCGCTTGCCGCGGGCTACGGTTCATTCTTCTCGCTTGCGGCGGATGGGTTGTCCGAGGCGGCGCTCCGGGAGGGCTTTGCTAATCCGCCGCCGGACGTTAAGATCGGTTGCTACTACTACTGGGTGAATGAGCGCGTCGATGAGGAAGGCGTGAAGAAGGACCTTAAGTGGATGAAGGAGAACGGCATCACCCGCGCCTTCCTCGCGACGGACATCCGCAACCGCACGCGCATCGAGAACCCCTGGGAGGGTCAGGAATTCGGCGACTGCGCGTTCATGGGCGACAAGTGGTGGCGGTGCCTGCGCACCGCGTTCAGGACGGCGGGCGAACTCGGCATCGAGATGGGCATCTTCAACTGCCCAGGCTGGTCGCAGTCCGGCGGACCGTGGGTCGCGAAGGAGGATGCGCAGATCGCGCCAGACGGCACGTATCCCGAGAACGGCCCGTGTTCGCCCGCCGCCACAGGCTACGAAGTTGACAAGACGAACCGCGCCGCCGTGCGGCGTCATTTCGACGCTTTCGTGGGCGAGATACTCCGCCGCATACCGCCGGAGGAACGTCCGACGCTCACAACCGTCGTCGTTGACAGCTGGGAGCGCGGACGCGTCGTCAAGCCTGAGGGCGACGAGCGCAAGCTTTCCGACATCATCGCCGAGGAGTACATGGGCGAGTTGACGCGGTGCGCACACGAACACGGTCTTATCACGTGGTGCGAGCCGTATTCTCATTCGCGCGGCGGTTGGGACTGCGATTCCGCGACCTACGGCGCGGCGGCGGATGAAGTCGCCGCCGAGTTCTGGGCGGGCGAGCCGAAGAACGAGCGTGCCAAGGAAATCAAGGCGGCGCTCGGCGCTGCTCGCCTCGGCGGCAAGAACAAAATCTACGCCGAGAGTTTCACGGCGGGAAGCTGGAATAAATCCGCGCAGGACGACTGGTCGTTCGAATCGCTCAAGCCCTACGCCGACAAGTTTTTCAGAAAGGGCGTAAACGCGACTATTCTGCATGTTGTCATCTCCCAGCCGGGCGACGACGCGGAGCCGCCTGTGCGCCCGTGGTTCGGCACGTTCTTCGACCGGCGCAGCAGAAACGCCTCGGAGATGAAGAAGCTGGTCCCCTACTTGAGACGCTGCAACTTCATGCTTCAGCAGGGGCGGCGCGAGAGCGGCAGGGCCGATACGCGAATTCTCATCGACGGCACGCGCATCCGCTTTACGGAGCAATCGCTTTTCGAAGTCGTTTTCCCCGACGGCCGAACAGAAACATGGAATCCTGTTTCCGGTCAAACCGCTGATGCGAAATTCATTGGAGCTGGAGCGGCGAACGGCCCCCGGCCTGCGTATGTGCGGCGCGAGGTCGTGAATGCGAAAAACGTCACGAATGTCGCGTGGCGCGTGACGGGGCTTGGCGTGTTCACGCCGATCGTGAACATGAAGCGAGTTTCGTCATCGCCGGACGAATTGGAAATACTGATGCCAGGCTACACGCATTTCAAAAAGCGCCGCCATGAAATCGCGCTAGATGTCACTGACAAGTGGAATTGCGCAAAGGGGGCGACGAACGTCATTTCCGCGATCGTCACCTCTGGCTGGTGGTGCGACGGCATTGCGGGAAAGTCCGGCGGCTCGTGGCCGGCGTTTCGCGGCGTGCTTACGTTGACGCACGACGATGGCACCGTCACGAAAATCCCCACCGACGAATCGTGGATTGTCACCACCGATACGCCCGTCGTGAAGGCTGGAATATGGGAAGGGGAATCGTATGATGCGACGAAAAGCGTCATAACCGACGCTGCGCATTGGGAGTCGGCGAAGGTCTCCGACGAATTCGAGGGGGAGATTTCGCCGCGCATCGGCCCGCCCATCGTCATGCGCAGGGATTTGATGCTGTGCCACCGTTTCGAGGACGGCAAGCCTGTGCCGTTCTGCCTCAAGATCAAGCCTGGCGAAACGAACATAGTTGATTTCGGGCAGAACTGCGCGGCGGTTCCCGCCATGCAGTTTTCTGCCGAACCAGGCACGAGAGTGACGGTGCGACTTGGCGAAATGTTGAACGACGGCGTGGAGGGCCACTACGGCGACGGGCCGAAGGGCAGCGTATATCTCGCGAACATGCGTGGCGCGAGCGCGACGTTCGAGTATGTCTGCAAGGGAGGTGCTTGTCAGGACGGCACGATGGAGCGCTGCCATCCGGCGCATACTTTCTACGGCTACCGCTACGCCGCGATCTCCGCCGACAAGCCGTTGCTATTCACCATAGCGTCCGTGCCCGTGACGTCCGTCTCCAAGGAAATGGAGCGCGGCGAAATCGAGACTGGCGACGAGCATGTAAACCGCCTTGTCAAGAACGCCTACTGGTCGATGCTATCCAATTATATCTCCGTTCCGACCGACTGCCCGCAGCGCACGGAACGGCTCGGTTGGACGGGCGATACGCAGGTCTTCGCGAAGACGGGGTGCTATTTCGCGGACGTGCGCGGATTCTTTGCGAAGTGGATGCAGGACGTCAGGGATACGCAGCACGCGGACGGCGTAGTGCCGTACGTCGTGCCGGTCGGAGTATTCGGAGACAACGGCCCGATAGCGGGATGGAGCGACGCCGCGGTCATAGTTCCGTGGACGCTTTGGCGACAGCTCGGAGATGCCGAGGCGGTTCGCGGGAATTGGGACGTCATGGAACGCTACATGGCCCGCATCGCCAAAGACGGCTATATGTCGAAGCGTGGCGACTGGCTGCTTTGCGACTGGCTCTCGTTCGAAAAGCTTTCCGTCGACCAGGCGAAGCGCTGGTCGAACGGCAGCTACACCGAAGAACATCTTTCATACCAGAACTTCCTGAACGCCTGCCATCTCTACGGCGATGCGCTGAAGATGTCCGAACTCGCCGCGGCACTCTCGCTTGAGCAGGGCATGGACTATGAAGATCTGGCGCGCCGGACGAAGGAGCGGATCCTTTCGACATGGTTCAGGCAGGACGGTACGCTTTGCGACCTCTTCGACGGGATGCAGACCCCGGCGCTCTTCGCATTGAAACTCGGACTTGGCGACCGCGGGAAGATTGCCGGCGCCCTGGTCGCCGCCATTCATATCAACGGCGACAGGCTTGCGACGGGATTCCTTGGAACGCCGCTTCTCTGCGAGGTGCTGTCGGAGATCGGCGAATCCAGACTTGCGTACACGCTTCTTCTTCAGCGAGAGTTCCCGTCGTGGCTCTATTCCGTCGATCAAGGTGCGACGACGATTTGGGAGCGGTGGAACGGCTACACGAAAGAAGAAGGTTTCGGCGACGTGCGCATGAACTCGTTCAACCACTACGCATACGGCGCGGTGGTCGGCTGGCTCTTCGAACATGCGGCAGGTATCAAACCGGATGCGCTGCACGGCGGGTGGCGGCATTTCACGCTCGCACCGGAGCCGGGCGAGCGGCTGGGACGCATCAGTGCAAAGTACAAAACCGATTTCGGCACAATCGAAAGCGAGTGGGAATACGGGAGCGACGGAGCTGTAAAATATCGTGTTGTCGTCCCGCCGGGCACCACGGCAACCCTGCAACTGCCGGGTTGCGAAGTAATGGAACTTTCTGAAGGGGAATTCATCAAAACGGTGCACTGTCATGCAACAGGATTTTAAAGGCAAGCGCAAGGATAGCGGTTCGGGTGGGTTTTCTGCCCCAAACGCCATCTCTATTACATGATAGTGGAACGGTACATTTCGGTTTGTAAACCTTAGTCGCTAATGATGAATACTCAACCTTCATTTTCTTGCGCACCGGTCCTTCTGATCGGCTTCAATCGTCCCGACTTCATGGCGGAGCAGATTGCCGCTATTCGAAATGCCCAGCCGCCAAGACTTTATATTGCTGTGGACGGCCCGCGGGAAGACAAGATTGACGAGGCGGAGAAGTGTCGCGCTGTACGTGATTGCGTCAAGCTGATTGACTGGCCGTGCGAGCTCAAGACGCTGTTTAGAGAAGAGAATCTTGGTTGCAAGTATGGTGTAAGCGGAGCGATAACATGGTTCTTTGAGAATGAAGAGACTGGTATAATTCTTGAAGACGATTGTCGCCCTGCACTTGAATTCTTGCGATTTGCCAGTGAAATGCTGGAACGATATAAAGATGATGGCAGAATTGGTGCCGTATGCGGGTTCAATCACTTCAATCTTCAGAGCGACAAAAACGCAAGTTACCATTTCTCGCGACACATGGATATTTGGGGATGGGCTTCATGGCGTCGCGTTTGGCAATATTATGATGTCGAGATGGATTCTTTCAAAGATCGCCTGGCAGGTATAATTGAGCATTCCAAGGCGACATCGTATTACAAGAAAGTATTGCGGTTGTTTGCGTCAGACATAAGCAATGGTCTTTCGACATGGGATATCCAGTTTTCGCTGCTCTCGCTCAGCAAAGAGTGGTTGAATATCGTCCCGTCAACGCGGCTTGTTGCAAATGCCGGTCTTGCCGACGACCGTGCTACGCATACAGGTGGCTATATCTATTGGGGCAAAGACTGGTCGAAGGCCGGGTCTATTGAGTTCCCTCTCGTTCATCCAAGTGAAGTCATTTGTGATGATGCTGCTGATAGACTGCGCGAGCGAACAGAAGGTGCCATATTTCCTCGTGGCTTGACGTGGATTGGTGCAAAAGTACCTTGCTTGTGCGGCTTGATGGCGATTATAGGCAGAATCGCTGAACGAATCGCGCCGTTTCTGTTTAGGTGGTAGACAACGCCCTCAATGCATGGAAGATGACGTGGAGAGACTCCTGCATTTGCTTCTTGACTTCACGAATCACAAAATGGGTAAACTCCAGAAAGGCCGAGGGCATTGGCAGCGTGGGCGGGGGTTTGGTATAATAGACTCATGAAAAAGATTCGCTATGCACGTCACGGCCGTCGACGAGGCTGGGCGTCGCGTGCGCGCGGCGGCGGATTCCGTCAAGTTCGAAGTTTCCGGCGCGGCGACGCTGCTTGCTGTCGACGACGGAGACGAACGCACCGGTCTCCTTTTCCGCAACGTCGACGAAAAGCCGCTCCGCGACGGTTCGCTGCTCGTCATCCTGCGCTCGAAGGCGCAGCCCGGCGAAGTGACGCTAAAGGCGACTTCCGCCGCCTTCGCGCCGCTTTCGCTCTACATGCAAACAAGGGACTTTTGCACCGCCAGGAAATAGAACTACGGTTGCATTCGCAAAACCCGGCGACTTAATGCAAAATTGCCGGGGGCACTTGAGCGCGGGGCGAAATTTTGGTAAACTATCCGGGCTATGGCCAAAAAGCCTAAAGATCCGCGCCCCAGCTGGGACGAATATTTCATGGGAATCGCCAGTGTCGTGGCGACGCGCAGCAACTGCTCGCGGCGACATGTAGCGGCGGTTATCGTGAAAGACCGCCACATACTCTCGACGGGCTACAACGGCACGCCGCACGGTGTCAAAAACTGCTTCGCGGGGGGCTGTCCAAGATGCGCCGGGGCGGCTGTGAGCGGCACCCACCTCGAAGAGTGCCTGTGCGTGCACGCCGAGCAGAATGCCATCTGCCAGGCGGCGTTTTTCGGCCATGCCGTGAAGGACGCGACGATTTACGTAACGATTTCGCCGTGCCTCACTTGCGCCAAGCTCATCATAAACGCCGGCATAAAGGAAGTCGTCTATGGCGGCGACTACGCCTTTCTCGATACGGTCAAAGATATATTCAAGGCGGCCGGCGTTGCCCATAGAAAGTTCGATGGCGCGGCTGCCGAGCGAAAGACTTTAAAGACAAACCCTTAACAAGGAGAACCATGAAAATGAGAAAGAAAATCATAGCAGGCAACTGGAAGATGAACATCAAGCCGTCCGAGACGGCGGCCCTCGTCAAGGGCGTCGCAGAGGCGACCAAGGCCTACACGAATGTCGAGGTCGTGTGCTGCACGCCCGCGATCGACGTGCCGGCGGCTGTCGCGGCCGCGGCCGGGACCCATGTCGGTGTTGGCGCCGAAAACTGCCACTGGAAGGAGTCCGGCGCGTATACGGGCGAGATTTCGACCGGGATGCTCCTCGACGCGGGCGCGAAGTATGTGATCATAGGCCACAGCGAGCGCCGCCAGTATTTCGGCGAGACCGACGAGACGGTCAACCTGCGCGCAAGGGCCGCGATCGCCGCAGGCCTCACCGCCATCGTGTGCGTCGGCGAGACGCTTGAAGAGCGCGAGGCCGGCAAGCTCGTCGAGGTGATCGAGCGCCAGATGAACGTCGGCCTCAAGGATGTCACGGCGGCCGACTGCGCCAAGCTCGTGATCGCCTACGAGCCCGTCTGGGCGATCGGCACCGGCAAGACAGCGACGCCCGACCAGGCGCAGGAGGTTCACGCGCTCATCCGCGCGACGCTGGCGAAGCTCGTCGGCGCCGAGACTGCCGAGACCGTGCGCATACAGTACGGCGGGTCGATGAAGCCCGGCAACGCGGCCGAGCTGCTCGCCAAGAAGGATATCGACGGCGGGCTGATCGGCGGAGCGGCCCTGAAGGCCGCCGATTTCGCCGGCATTGTCGCCGCGGCGAACTGAAGCGGAACAGCCTTGCGGCAGAGAGAGAGGATATGACGTGAAGGCGATTTGCTTGACAGCCGTTCTCGCCCTGCTCGCAGGGTGCTTCGAAGAGCCGGTGCCGGCCTATGCGACGGTCGACCCGGCCACCAGGATATACCTCAATGATGCCGGGCTCGAAACGTTGACGAAGGACGTGCTGTACCGGCGCGGCCTCGTCTATGTCGAAGGCCAGGGCAAGACCAACCTGTCGGCTCGCGCCGACAGGCTGGATTTTCTCGCCGTCACCTACCTCAACCTCGACCGCAACGCCCTCGTGAATGTCGACGAGCTGGGCGATTTCCGCTCGCTCAAGTGGCTGCGGCTGAACGGCAACGCACTGGAGGCCCTGCCGGACCTCTCGGCGCTGAAGAGCCTGAGGCGGATATATCTCGCCGACAACAGACTCGCGGCCGTGCCTGAGACGCTGGCCAGACTGAAGTCGCTCACCGATGTCGACCTCTCGGGCAACCCGATCGAGACCGTGCCGGACTGGTTCGCCAGGACGCCCGGGCTCGACAGCGTGTCGCTCTCGCGCACGAAGGTGAAGCGTCTGCCCGAAGATCTCTCGGCGTGGCGGTCGCTCAAGATGCTCCAGCTCGGCGACCTGGAGATTGACGAGGACGAAATGAAGCGGATACGCGCGGCGCTGCCGTTGACGCGCGTCGTGTTCTGATGTCCGCCGACAGAAAACCCCCGGCGGTGGAGGAGCTCGCGAGCGAAAGCCCGGCGAAGCTCCTCTTCAAATATTCATGGCCCGCGCTTGTCGCGATGACATTGAACGCGCTGTACGCGGTAGTCGACCGCGTATTCCTAGGCAAGGGCTGCGGCGTGGACGCGATGGCGGGCATGACGCTCGTCATGCCTCTGATGATGCTCTTCGCGGCGTTCGGAGTTTTCGTGGGCGCCGGCCACTCGGCCGTGCTGTCGATCAAGCTCGGCGAGCGGGACGGCGAAGCGTGCGAAAAGCTTCTGGGCGAGCTGGTGGCGCTGAAGCTTCTTTTTTTCTTTACGCTGCCCCCGCTCGTCTTCTTCAACCTCGACACGGTGCTGTCGTGGAGCGGCGCTGACAAAGTCACCCCGGGCGCATTCGAGGCCGCGAAGACATATTTGAAGCTGGTGGTGTTCTCGCATCTCTTCTCGCACCTCGCGTTCGGGCTCTCGGCCATGCATCGCGCCGAGGGCGGCGCGGTGCGCTCGATGACGTGCATGATCGTGGGCTTCGGCCTCAATCTCGTTCTCGACCCGATCTTCATATTCGGCTTTGACATGGGCATCGCCGGCGCCGCCTGGGCCACCAACATCGCGATGGCGGCGAGCTGCCTCTGGGCGCTCGGCTACTACTGGCGCGGCAAGACGGCGGTGCGCCTGAGGCTCCGGCGCATCGGCTTTTACCCTCCGCTCCTTCTGCGCGCGTCAGGCGTCGGCCTTTCGCCGTTCATTCAGCAGCTCTTAAGTTCGTTCATCGCCCTCTCGCTCCAGGTCGCGTTCGCGCGCTGGATGCCCGACGAGGCGTCGCGCACTGCGCAGATTGCGTCCCTGGGGGTGTTTCAGTCGGCTCTGATACTCATATTCATGCCAATGCTCGGCGCGCAGCAGGGACTCCAGCCGATAATCGGTTTCAACTGGGGCGCACGCAATTTCAAGCGCGTTCTCGGCACTCTCAAGACGGGGCTTTGGGTTACTTCGGCGCTGAGTGTCGCGGCATGCGTCATACAGGTCGTGCCGCCGTTTCCCGAATGGATCGCGATGATGTTTCTGCCCGCCGGCGACACTGCGCTCGTCGAACTCGCGGCCCATGACTTGAGAGTCTCGAACTGCATGATATGGTGTATTGCGGTGAATGTAGTCGCGACGACATATTTTCAGTCAATCGGGCGCCCGAAGGCGGCGATATTCCTCTCGCTGCTCAGGCAGGGGGCGTGCCTGCTGCCGGTAATCTGGCTTCTGCCGCGCTTTATGGAAGACAAAGCACTCGCTATATGGCTGTCGATGCCCATTTCGGACGTTCTCTGCAACGTCGCGACGATTCCGCCGCTGCTGCTGCACGCGCGCTTTCTCTCGCGTGTCCGGCCGAGGGGGGCGTTCCGCCGCAGAGCCGGCGTGCTCTCGCTCGCGCTTGTGGCGGCGGCGCTCGCCGCCGCGCCGTGCATGGCGGCGAGCGCAGAAGCGGCGAGACCTTTCCGCCCGCGCCACAGGCCTGTGCCGCGCTACAAGCCTCTTGGCGTCGCGAGCGTGCACGACCCTTCGATATTCAAAGACCGCGACGGCAGGTACCATGTCTTCGGCACCCACCTGGCGAGCGCGGTGTCAGACAACCTCATAAGCTGGCGGCAGACGGATATTCTGAGGCGGGCCATCGGCGAAGAGACGATTGACAAGCTGCGTTCCTACAGCGCCGACGAGCGGGCCCGTCGCCCGGTCGACTATCTCTGGGCGCCGGACGTCATATACAACCGGCGCATGAAAAAGTACTGCGTTTACCTTTCGGCGAACGGCGACCACTGGCAGTCGAACATCGTGCTTCTGACGGCCGACCGGCTGGAGGGGCCGTACGATTATGCCGGTTCGGTGGTGTACGGCGGCTTTACGCCCGCCAACTGGCATTTGACCGACGTGGGGCGCGTGCTCGGCGTCGACCGGCTGCCGGCGCGCTATGTCGTGAACGGTGTCGCCAACGGGCGCTGGGGCCCGGCGTACCCGAACTGCATCGACCCGTGCGTGTTTTATGACGATCAGGGCGAGCTTTGGATGGCCTACGGCTCGTGGTCGGGGGGTATATTCATGCTGCGGCTCGACGGCAAGACCGGCCTTCGCAAGACCGGGGTGAAGTATCCCGAAGGTCCCCATTCAGACCCGTATTTCGGCAAGAAGATCGCCGGCGGGGCGTATGTCTCGGGAGAAGGCTCGTATATAAAGAAAATTGGCGGCTGGTATTGGCTGTTTATGTCGTACGGCAAGCTTGAAGCGCGCGGGGGCTATAATGTAAGAGTGTTTCGCTCGAAGCGTCCCGACGGACCATACCGCGACAGGCTCGGGCACACGCCGCTCTACGACAGATATCGGCTGAACTTCAACGACAACACAGGCGTCAGGCTCTTCGGCGCATACCAGTGGAAGGCTGACGGCGAAGGGATGGTCGCCCAGGGGCACAACTCGGCGCTTGTCGACGACGACCTGCGCGCGTACATCGTCTACCATACGCGCGCCATCGGCTTGTGGGAGGGCCACTATGTGCGCGTGCACCAGCTGTTCCAGAACAAGGACGGCTGGCTTGTCGCGGCGCCTTTCAGGATGCGCGGCGAGAAGCTCAACCGCCGCGGTCTGGGCGCCGCGGCGATAGCGGGCGAGTACGACGTCATTCTCCACAGGCTCGAGGTGGACTACGAACACTTCGGCGTGAACCGTCCGGTGAAGGCGAGGCTGAACGCCAACAAGACGGTGAGCGGCGCGTTCACCGGCCGGTGGGAGGTCGAGAGCGCCTCGCCCTACATAACGCTCGTGCTTGACGGCCCGGGCGGCGACACCTACAATGGCGTTGCGCTAGTGATGGCGGTTGACGGCACGAACGACAAGACGGTCGTCTTTACGGCTCTCGGCGACAGGTCCCAGCTCACGATCTGGGGTGCGAAAAATGTTGAGAAATGACAGGAGAAAGGCGGTAGGCGGCAAGCCATGACAATCGATTTCCACTCGCACAACTTTCCGGCGGCGATAGCGGCGCGCGCGATAGCGGGCATGTGCCGGGTCACAGAGGGCCACCTGTGGGCGGTGGGCGACGGCACTCTCGCCAATCATCTCGACAATCTCGAACTCGCCGGCGTAGACAAAGCCGTGATGTGCCCGATTGCGACAAAGCCTTCGCAGCACGCCGTAATACTCAGGACGGCTCTCGCGATTCGCGACGGCGCGATGGGCGAGCGGGCCGCGCGCATGATAGTGCCTTTCGCTTCGGCCCATCCGGCAGACCCGGACGTGTCGGCGCATCTCGAAGAAATCGCCCGCGCCGGGATACGGGGCGTCAAGTTTCATCCTTACTACCAGAATTTTTCTCTGGCCGACCCGTCCGTCTGGCCGATGTTCAGAAAGATTGCCGGGCTGGGGCTGGTCGTGGAGTGCCACGCCGGTTTCGATGTCGGCTACCCCGACCGCACCGACGCGTGCGGGCCAAAGGAGATAGCGACGCTTCTCAGAAACGTGCCCGGTCTCGTTTTTGTCGCGGCGCATCTGGGGGGTTGCGCCGGGTACGCGCCGCACGCGACTGACGAGATGCTGGAGCTTGGCGCTTACATCGACAGCTCGGCCTTGCATCGCGACTGGCACAAGGACGAGCAGGTCAGGCTTCTCAGGAGCTGGCCGACGGAGCGTATGCTTTTCGCGACGGACTTCCCGTGGGTACACTACCCCGAGGCGATTCGCTGGGTAAAAAGCGTGCGCGAGCCGGCCGAGTGGCCTGCGATTTTCGGCGGCAACGCGCGGCGGCTTCTGGGTTTGTAAGCCGCTACCAGGCGATCGGCTTCAATCCGCGCGAGGCCAGGTATTCGTTCGCGCGGGCGAACGGCCTCGAACCGAAGAACCCCCTGTGCGCCGAGAGCGGCGAAGGGTGGGCCGACTCGATGACACAGTGTCTGGAGCGGTCTATAAAGGCGCCTTTGCGCTGGGCGTAGGCGCCCCAGAGAATGAAGACGAGCCCTTCGCGACGCTCGGCGAGAAGGCGTACGACAGCGTCGGTGAAAACCTCCCACCCCTTGTTTTGGTGGGAGCCCGCGCGATGGGCGGCGACCGTCAATGTCGCGTTCAGCAGGAGCACGCCCTGGGCGGCCCACGAGACCAGGTCGGGCATGTGCCCCAGCTCCTTGGCGATATTCTGCAGAGAAGGCGGTGTTTTGACCCCCGGGGGGACGTAGAAGCACAGTCCCTGGGCCTGGCCGGGCTCGTGGTACGGGTCCTGGCCGAGTATGACAGCCTTGACCTTGTCGAGCGGCGTCAGGTTGAACGCTTCGAAAATCTTGGCGGGCGGCGGGTAGACGGGGCCGGCCCTGTAGGCGGCGCGGACGAATTCCGCCAGCTGCGCGAAGTAGGGCTTTTCAAATTCGCCGGCGAGCGCCGAGCGCCACGACTCTTCGATCTTAACATTCATGGGCGGTTGACGAGAATGCGGGCCGGCGCGGGTCGAGGGCGGACGCGATGCGCAGCCATTCGGCGTCGCCGAGGCCGGAGCCGGAGGGCAGGCAAACGCCGCGGCGGAAGAGATCCTCGGCCACGGCTCCGCCGAAGGCGCGGCAAGAGGCGAAGACGGGCTGCATGTGCATGGGCTTCCAGACCGGGCGCGACTCTATGTCGAAGTCCGCGAGGGCGGCCATGATCCTGTTGCGGCCGTTCTCGCTCTCGGCGAGCGCAACGGTGAGCCAGTTGTTCTCGCCGTCGACGGGCGGCAGAAGCGTCGCGCCGATGGCGGGCAGGAGCGTCGTGTAGCGCTCCTTGTTGCGGGCGCGGCGCTTGAGGATCTCCGGCAGCTTCGCGGCCTGGGCAAGGCCGAGCGCCGCGAGTATGTTGCTCATTCTGTAATTGAAGCCGACCTCGCGGTGCTCGTACCACGGCCGCGGTTCGCGGCTCTGCTGGGAAAGTTTGCGCGCGTGCCCGGCGAGTTCGACCGAATCGGTGACCAGCGCGCCGCCGCCGGAGGTTGTAATTATTTTGTTGCCGTTGAAAGAGTATATTCCGGCGAAGCCGGCGCTCCCGGCCGGACGCGCGCCGTATTTGGCGCCCACCGCTTCGGCGCTGTCGCAGAGCAGCTTTACGCCGTGTGCGGCGCATATGCGCTCGACCGCGTCGTAGTCCATGCAGCGCCCGTAGAGGTCGACACCGGTAAAAAGAGTGCGTTCGGGCGGGGCGTCCCGCGCGATTTCGCCCAGAGCCGCGTCCAGAAGGGCCGTGTCGACATTGCCGGTTGAGTCAGAGTCGACAAAAGCGAGACGCGCGCCGCGGTGCCGGGCCGGCCCGACCGTCGCCATGAAAGTAAGCGTCGGCGCGACGACTGTCCATGATGCGTCTACGCCAAGGTGCTCCATCACGAGATCTATGGCGGCGGTTCCGCTGGCGACGGCCACCGCGCAGCGCCTGCCCGACAGCCGGGCGAGCTCCTGCTCGAACCTGTCCACCATCGGCCCGCAAGGCGCGATATAGCCCGAGTCGAATGCAGCGGCTATGGCGGCGCGCTCCGCTTCGTCCACCCATGGCGGCGACAGATATATTCTCACTTCAATTCTCCTTTCCTTGCCCAGCCGGCGTGGCGCCCGTCGTCGACCCGCACCCACGCGCCGCGCTCTTCGGTCACCGTGAGGTTCGCGGCGGCCGAATCGATGGCGGCCACTTCAGGCGAGCTCTCGGCGGGCGCGAACCTGAGGCGCAGCCGCCGCCCGCCCGCTTCGCCGCTCTGGGTGTTGACCACGACGGTTTCGGCTTCGGCTTCTCCTCCGGCGGAATACAACAGCGGCTGGCCCTTGGCGGTCGCGCGTCTGTACCCCTTGGCCGTCACGTCATAATAGCAGAAGTCGGCCCCGGGCGTCTTGGGCGAGCCGTCCGCCACGAAGTATTTCGTCTGGACGAGCCGCCCGTCGAAGCCCGGCTGTGCAGGCGCCGGCATCGCGTCCGGGAGCGCGTCCGGCGGGATGTACCCGGTGTAGTCCAGCGTCAGCTCGATTGTAACGACGTCGTTCGTCTCTACTTTGTACATGTTGGCCCGCCCGGCGAGCTTGAAGGCGGTGCCTACAGCGCCGGAAAAATCGGCGGGCTGTCCGCTCGGGTCGAGCGGACGGACCTCCATCCAGATAGGCGGTGTGGCAACCGAGAAGCTCGACGAGAACATCGAGTTGAAAAAGCCGCCGCGAGGTCCGTCCGATTTGACGCGCGCTTCATACATGCCGCCGACGCGGTACGTGACGCGGCCCTTGAAAGGCGCGTCGTAGCGAACTGGTATCGAGATCCGGCGGACGATGTTGTTGGTGTCGCTCGTCCGCCCGTCGGTCATGGTTTCGATATTGCCGGCCACTTTGTAGCCTACGGACTGTGAAGGGACGAGCTCGTTCAGCGAGACGGTGCACGAGCGCGGTATCTCCAGCGAGAGGATCATGTTGAACGGCTCGCCTGCCACGAGGCCGGTTCTGTCGGGCACGATCGACGCCTTGATTTCGATCTTCGGCGCGGGCTGTCCGTTTATGGACATGGAGAATGCGCCGTTGCCAAAGGAACCCATCATCGAGGACATCTGCTCGAACTGCTCGTGCATCTGCTGCTGCATCTGCCGACGCATGCGCTCGATTTCGGCGAACGGGTCCTGCCCGCCGAACGGGTTCGCGGCGCTTGCCGGCGCGGCGGCGAGGGCGGCCGCGGCGAGGGCGGCGATGCAGGCGAGGCGTCGCGCGGCGAAGCGCATGGCGGCGAGAATCGCGACGAGCGCGAGCACGGCCCCCGCGAAGGCGAGAACGCGCCCTGCGAGCGCGAGCCTCAGAACCGGGCGCAGCACCTGGCGCCACATTGGCAGCTCGGCGCCGGCGTCGCCTGTCTTCTGGGCGGCTGCGGCGACGAGCCCGCGTTCAATCTGGGGCGTCTGACCGATGCGCCACTCGAGCACGGAGTATATGTGCCGGGCCCGCGCCCAGTTGCCGTCCATCAACTCGCACGCGGCTTCATTGAGCCGCGCCTCCGGAAAATCAAACTGCGCGAACGCGGCGGCGGACGGTTTCGCGCAGGCTTTGCGCCACGCGAAGAGCATGTCTTCGTCGAGCTTTGCGCCAGACCCCCACGGGCTGGCCGAGAGGTCGATTACAATACCGTCTGGCTTGGGCAGGTCCGCGCCCACAAGATCGAGGTCGCCGAGAGCCGCCTGGGTGCCTGGCTTCGCGTGCACTGGCACAGCGCGTGTAGTGACGGTCGCCGGTGTGTTGGAGACGGTGCTCGTGTAGGAGAAGGCGAGCTGCGGGAAGACTATCACGCCGTCTTTGAGCGGGCGTACGCGGTAGGTGAGGCGGCGCGCATCGCGGTACGTTTCGGTTCTGGCGCTGGCGTCGTCGACCTTCCAGACAGAGCGGTCGACCTCGCGCGCGAGCGCTGGCGGATGCAGTGACGCGAAGTCGGCCTCGCCCACGAAATCGATCGTCAGTATCATCGGGTCGCCGACTTGTACATTGTTCGAATCGAAGCGCGCCTGGGCTCGGAGTTCGCCGCCCGAAACCCCGTCCAACGCTATCGCCGCCAGCAAGGCGCCTGCCGCAAATGAAATCATGCCGTCTGACCTCCGCCTGATGAACCGCTACTCCGGCTTGACCTTGAAGCGCACTGTGACCGTGCGGTTTTGTTCCAGAAACGAAGGCGAGAGCCCCCGTACCGTCTTGACGAGATTCGCCGCGCGCAGAACCGTCTCGTCGGCGGCTCTGTCGCCGGACGACTGCACGAGCCTGTGGCCGAGCACCTCGCCGCCCGGTCCGAGCTGGATCGTCAGGTGCATCTCCCTCAGGCGGTCGGTCCATGGCGGACGCTCCCACTTCGAATAATAAGCATCTCTGATTATGCTGATGCAGCGCTGCTTTTCGCCGGCGTCGAGGCCCTGGTTGACAGGCCCCGGCTTGTAGCCGGCCATGAGAAGCTCCCGCCAGTTCGGGGGCCGCTCGGCCGTGGCGCCGTTCGTGCGCTCCGCCGGCCGCGGCCTCGGCGTTACTTTGACCGTGCTGGCGCGCATCTCGGCGAGACGGCGTTCGCGTGCTTCCTTGGGATCCTCCTTCGGCGGGTCGGGCTTCTTGACCTCCTTCGGCGGGTCGGGCTTCTTCTCTTCTTTTGGCGGCTCGACCTTCGGCGGCTCGGTTGCAATCGCGTCGTCCGGCGGCGGCGGGGGCGTCGGCGGGGGCGGCTCGGGCTCAGGCTCGGGTTCCGGCTCCGGCTCGGCGGGCGGCTCCTCCGGGTCGCCTTCAAGGTTCTCGTCGACTACAACCATAAGCTCGATAGGTATCACGACCTCGTCGCTGTCGTCGCTTCTGAAGGAGCCCAGGTACCACAGCGCCGTGAAGAGAAGCGCGTGCAGCGCCACGGCGCCGGCGATGTGGCCGGCGCTGAACACCTGGGGCTTCTCTTCCTGGTCGATGTAAGTCATCTATTTCTCCACTGTCACAAGCGCCATGCGGTGGATGTGGCACTTGTAGACGATTTTGACGACCTCCATCACGGCGCCGTATTCCAGCCGCTCGTCGCCCCTTACGAGAACAGGCACTTCGGGGTCTTCGGCCGCCATCGACACGAGCTCGCGCTCGAGGTCCGCCGCCGTCGTCTCGCGATTGTTCAGATATATCCGCTTCTCGGCGTCTACGGTTATCGTGTTGGCCTTGCGGTCCTTTGTAGGCAGCTGGTCGGTCTTCGCCTGCGGGAGTTTTATCGAGACGCCCTGCTCCAGCGCGGGGAGCGTTACGATGAATGTGACGAGAAGAAGAAACGTCAAGTCTATGAGCGAGGTCATGTCGACCGTCGCCTTGGCCTTCTCGCCGCGAACTCTGCGCCGCCTCGTCGCCATGCTCAGGCGCCCTTCCCCTGGAACTCGCACGCGACGCGCCCGATAAGCTCGTCGGCGAAGCCTTCCATGTCGCTCGTAACTTCGCGGATTATCGCGTTCATCTGGTTGAAGGCTATCACGCCCGGTATCGCTATCAAAAGGCCGACAACCGTGGTAACCAGCGCGGCCGAGATGGACGGGGCGATTGTCGCGAGGTTGGCGCTGCCGGCCGAGCCCATTTCGGCGAACGCGTCCAGAACGCCCCAGACCGTGCCCAGGAGCCCCAGCATCGGCGAGAGGGCGACGACGGTCGCTATCACCCCCATGCCGTGCTCCACGCGTATTTCGTCTTCGTCCAGAGCGTGCTCGCACGTGCCTCGCACGAGCTCTATCTCGCGCGCGGTGAGAGCGGCCCCGCCGTCGCCGTTCGTTTCGCGCCCCACGAGAAGCGTGCGCACGTCGGGCGACAGAAGCTTCAAGAGCCTCTCGCACGTCTCCTTGTATATGCCCTCAAGCCCGAATACGGCCGACGGGCGCCTGTTCAGGTAGTACTCCAGCACGTCGCGCCCGGTCGAAAAGTCGCGCACGAAACGGCGCGTCTCGCGCCGCGTGAACGACAGCTCCTGCCATTTGCCTATGATCGCGGCCACCATGCCTATCGAGCACAGCAACTGTATGACGACGATTCCCTGCCCTATCATATTGGACTTGAGGAACCCGTCGATGAGTGAATTCGCCAGTAGTGGTGTCATGTTTGAAAGCCTTCCAATCCAAGATGCCGTGGGATAGTATATCACATTCATTCGCTTTTGTGGTGGAAATCTGCGACGGATAATGGTACAATCTACGGCGTGGCGGCTTGGTGTCGCCATGAAAAGCCAGGATGGTGAAATGGCAGACGCAGCGGACTTAAAATCCGCGGCCCGGTAAACGGGCGTGCGGGTTCGAGTCCCGCTCCTGGCACCAGTAAGTCGAAAAGAAATCAATATGAGCGAAATAGCGAAATATATCGACCACACGTTTCTGCACCCCGCGGGCGATCTTGACGCGGTGAGAAAACTGTGCCGCGAGGCCAAGAAGTACGGCTTCGCCTCGGTGTGCGTGAACCCGTGCGAGGTCGAGCGGGCGGCCAAGCTGCTGAAGAAGAGCAATGTAAAGGTCTGCTCGGTGGTGGACTTCCCGTTCGGCGCCAGCGACTGGACAAGCAAGTGCATGCAGGCCGCGGGGGCGGTCCAAGACGGCGCTGACGAGCTGGATGTTGTCGTGAACATACGCCAGCTCAAGGCGGCGGCGGCCGGCGACGAGAAGGCGTTGATGTCGGTTTTAGGTGGTCTTGAGGGCATTCTCGAGATAAAAAACCTTGCGAAGAAAGACCCCGCCGCCGGTCAAAAGAGCAAGGACGTCGTCTTCAAGCTGATACTCGAGTGTTGCTATCTGACCGACGAGGAGAAGGAGCTGGGCTGCTGGCTCGCGGAGGAATCGGGGTTCGACTTCGTAAAGACGTCTACCGGTTTCGGCCCGGGCGGGGCGACAGTGCACGACGTCAAGCTTCTGCGCAGGAAACTCGGGAAAAAGGTGGGCGTGAAGGCGGCCGGCGGCATACGCACGCTCGCCGACGCGCGAGCCATGATCGCGGCGGGCGCGACACGCCTCGGCTGCTCGGCGAGCGTGGCGATAGTGAAGGAGGAGGCGCGTCAATGATTCTCGCATTGAACGGGCTTGAGGTCGATTGCGTGATCGGCGATCTTCCCGAAGAGCGCGCCCGCGTCCAGCGCCTCGTCGTGGACGCGTCGCTCGAGACCGGCGACGCGGCCTCGCGCAGCGACTCGCTCGCCGACACTGCGGACTATGCGGCTCTCGCCGGCAGAATACGCGAGCGTCTTGTGGTCGGGCGCTGCCGCATGATAGAGCGCGCGGCGCGTCTCGCGGCCGAGGCCTGCGTCGAAGACCCGAGGGTCGTTTCGGCGCGCGTGCGCGTGACGAAGCCCGGCGCCGTCGCAGGTCTTGGGTCCGCCTCGGCCGAAGCCGTCGCCGGGGCGGGGGCGGCCTGCCCGGAATACGAACTCGCGGGCATAGAGACGATCGCGCGCGGCGTCTGCGTGGTCGACGGGCGGCTGCTCCTCTGCCGCGCCAAGGGCGGCAAGTCCACTTATCTGCCGGGCGGGCACATCGAATTCGGCGAGAGCGGCAGAGAGGCGCTCGTGCGCGAGATTCGCGAGGAGACGGGCTTCGACTCGTCGGCCGGCGCGTTTCTCGGCGCCGTCGAGAACAAGTTCATGCAGCACGGCAGGCTTCACGCCGAGATAAACCTCGTTTACGAGCTCAAGCTCGCGGGCGCGCCCGGCGACGTGCGCGCCGCCGAAGACTGGATAGAGTTCGAGTGGCGCCCGCTCGGCGGGCTCGCCGACGCCAATCTGCTGCCGGAGGCGTTCCGCGCGCTTGGCGAAAACCCGAAAGCGAGGTTCGAGCCGTAATGCTGCACGTGGTCGCGACGCCAATCGGCAATCTCGGCGACATGTCGCCGCGCGCGCTCGACGCCTTGAAGGGCGCCTCGCTGATAGCCTGCGAGGATACGCGGCGGACATGGCAGCTTCTCGCCAGTTTCGGCATACCGCGCCCCGAGATGATCTCCTACCGCCAGGGCAACGAGGAGCGTACGACCGGGGCGATAGTCGCGGCCGTCAAGGCGGGGCGCGAGGTGGCGCTTTGCTCCGACGGCGGCTACCCGGGCATCTCCGACCCGGGCTACAGGCTGATTCGCGCGTGTGCGAAGGGGGGCGTCGCCTATGATGTCGTGCCGGGAGCGAGCGCGGTCAATGTCGCGCTGCTCATGAGCGGACTTTCGACCAGCTCTTTCACGTTCAGGGGCTTTCCGCCGCGGGGGCCGGGCGCGCTCAGAAACTGGTTCGCCGAAGACCGCGACAAGGAGCACACGCTTGTCTGCTACGAGTCTCCGTTTCGCGTCGGCGCGACTCTCGCGGCCGCGCTGGACGCGCTCGGCGACCGCGAGGCCGCCGTGTGCATAGAGCTGACGAAGCTGCACGAGCGCGTGAGCCGCGGCTATCTCTCGGACCTCGCGAAAGAGTTCGCGTCCGCCAAAACAAAGGGCGAAGTCGCGATCGTGATCGCGGGGTGCAACCCGAAGTTCTCGCGCGAAGCCGCGTCCGGCGGGGGAGCCTGCCCGTGACGGTCGACTTCCACTGCCACTCGACGGCGAGCGACGGCACGTGCTCGCCGGCCGCAATCGCCGCGGCGGCCTCGGCCGGGCACTGTGGGGCGGTCGCGCTCACCGACCACGA
>JAZQBR010000036.1:0-8108 GCA_045545855.1 Kiritimatiellia bacterium
AAGGGCTATCACAACTCCTTGGCCCACAGAACGACATGGCTACGATCCGACTTCGAAATCTTTTCGCTTGGCTACGCAACTTTCTTCTCTTTCCTTGAAGCCTTCTGCATCGTCAGGTACTCCAACTCTGCACGGTAGCGCTCAAATCCCAAGTCGGAGGGCCAAGCGGTCTTAGGAAGACAAAGGGCTATGACAACTCCTTGGCTCACAGAACGACATGGCTACGATCCGACTTAGTGCAAGCGCGGCGAAGGCTACGGATTGCGGATAAGAGTGAGACACAACTGGCTTGTTTGAGGCGGAGCGTCATCGGCAGAAAGGCGTCAATGAGCTGAAAAGGCACGGCAACGCGGAAAGCGGACGGGCAAAATCGCACGCGATTGGCCCTTGACAATTGTTCCCATAAGAGGGATTTGAGCGCTACCGTGCAGAGTTGGAGTATCTGACGATGCAGAAGGCTTCAAGGAAAGAGAAGAAAGTTGCGTAGCCAATCGAAAAGATTTCGGGCAAAGCGAAGATAAACGAGGTCATTCGCATATGCGCCCGGCTTCAAGAAGTCACGATGTCCCGTCCCAGGTGAGTGCGAGCACCCCTTTGCACCTGAGTGCGTGCCCTAGATTGCACCCCTGAAGACGGACTATACAGTGCAAGCGCGGCGAAGGCTACGGATTGCGGATAAGAGTGAGACACAACTGGCTTGTTTGAGGCGGAGCGTCATCGGCGGAAAGGCGTCAATGAGCTGAAGATGCACGGCAACGCGGAAAGCGGATGGGCAAAATCGCACGCGATTGGCCCTTGACAATTGTTCCCATAAGAGCAGGGGTGCGGCCCGCAACCGCAAGGGCGGACATGTTCGGGGGAACCGTTGCCTACGAAGCATGGTAGGGGCCGACCACCGGGCGGCCCGAACGCTCCCCCTCTGGAGACGCGGCTTCCAGCCGCGTTGCCTCCCCTCTCAACGCGGCAAGATGCCGCGTCTCCATTGCCTCCCTTTTTGCAACGCGGCAAGTTCCCGTGTTTCAATCGCTAACCGCGAAAGATGAGGAACTTGCGGACGAAGTAGTTGAAGAGAAACGACACGACGACTTCGACGACAACCGCCGCCGAAGTCATCAGCCCCGCATACCTTATGAGAAGTACACTCGTCGCGGTCGCGACAACCATCGCAACAGCCGAGACAGAAATAAACAACACGAGCTCCTTGAACCAGCGGTATCTCCCGGAGCGGAACACGAACAGCCTGTTCATCACCCAGCAGAACACATTCGCGAGCAAAAAGCCGATTGCTGTCGCGGCGGCAAAACGCCACGAGCGCTCGGCATGAGACAACTCGACCGCCGGCAGGCCAAGCAGCCGGACGGCCCAGTCGCCCGCGGCGAGGCACTTTAGGCTTGTCACCGCCAGCAAATAGAACGCGGCGGTCTGGATTGCCGTCGCCAAGAGGCCTACGAGGCCGTACTTGACAAGCTGCCAGAACGCGCCGCAGTCTTGCGAAAGAATCTTCGCCAGCCGTTTAGACATTCAGCTGAGAGTCGTCAGCTTTCACGTCCGTAAGGCCGAGTTTGCCGAGATCGACCGTCTCGATGCCGAGAGGCTTGGCAGTCTCCCAGCCGCCGCGCGTGAAGTCTGGAACGTCGACAGACGCGCCGCGATTGAGGGCCGAGCGCTCCGAAAGCTCGCAGACGGCGCAAGACGCCGCCAGATCGTACACGTCCATATCAAGCGGCAGACCGTTCTGGAGGCAGTAGCAAAGCCTGAGGTCCATCAAGAAATCCATGCCGCCATGGCCGCCCATCTTCTTGGCGAGCTCGCCGGCGACCTTCCAGAGGGGGTGGCGATACTGCGCGAAGACTTCGCCGGCCTGCTCGGCGTTGAGCCAGCCGTGGGCCCCGTTGCCAGGCTTGTCGGCGAGAGCGATGCGGAACGGGTAGTCGTTCAAGCAGCCCATCGTGCCGGAAAGCAGGTTGATACGGCTGTACGGACGGGGGCTGGTGACATCGTGCTGCACCATAATCGTGCGGCCCTTGACGGTGCGCATGACTGTCGTCGACATGTCGCCGCACTTCGGGTTGAGCTTCGCCTGCCAGCTGCTCTCGCCGAACTTGATCTTGGCGTATTCGTCCATGCCAACCTGGTTGGTCGACACGCACGTGAGATAGTCGAAACGGTCGCCGCGGTTGACGCCCATAGCCTGCATGATAGGCAGAAGACCATGCGTCGGGTACGGGTTGCCGAAATGGTCGCGGTTCCACTTGAGACGCCAATAGCCCTGATAGCCGCCCTTGGCGGGATCGAGGTAGTTAAGCTCCCTGAGGTCGTGGATGTACGCGCCTTCGCCGTGGACGAGCTCGCCGAGGCGGCCCTGGCGGACGAGATTGAGCGTGAACATCTCGACTTCGCCGTAGCAGCAGTTCTCGAGCTGCATGCAGTGGCGGCCGGTGCGCTCGGAGGTCTCGACGAGAGCCCAGCACTCTTCAAGGGTCATCGCCGAAGGAACCTCGACGGCGACATGCTTGCCATGTTCCATCGCGTAGAGGGCGATGGGTGTATGAAGCGCCCAGGGCGTCACGACGTAGACAAGGTCGAGATCGCTCTCGCACATCGCCTTGTAGGCGGCCGATTCATCGGCGCCGCCGTCAGAGGCGGCCTCGTAGACGAAATACTCGCGCGCGGCGGGCTTGCCGTTGGTCTTGAGAAACTGCTGCTGGGCGGCGACACGGCCCTTGTAGAGGTCGCAAAGCGCGACGACTTCGACGCCGGGTATGGCGGCGAGACGATGGACCGCGCCCGGTCCCCTCATGCCAAGGCCGACGACGCCAACGCGCACCTTCTTCAGCGGCTTGTCGGCATACGTGGTCATTGAGCCGGCGCCGCACATCTTGACAGCTGAACTGGCGCACCCGGCGAGCGCGGCGGCCGCGCCCATCCATGCAGTGCCCTTGAGAAAATCACGACGGTTTGTGTTCATAAGTTCCCCCCTTTTCTGCGTTGTAGTTGCCGCCAGCTTAGACGCCGTTCCTGCCGCGGAGCGACCCGTGGCTAAGAAAACCGTCGTACTTGCGGACGAGAAGATGGCTCTCCATGATGCGCAGCGTGTCGAGCGCGACGCCCACGATGATCAGCAGCGACGTGCCGCCGAAGAAGCTCGCTATGGTCCAGGGCAGCTCGGGCTTCGACCAGCCCAGCATCAGCATCGGGACGATGGCGACAGTCAGAAGCCCAAGCGCGCCGATGAGCGTAATCTTGGTCATGACGTCATCTAGATACTCGGCCGTGGCAAGGCCGGGGCGTATGCCCGGTATGTAGCTGCCGTCTTTCTTCAGATTCTCGGAGATATCGACCGCGTTAAACTGCGTCGCCACCCAGAAGAACGTGAAGAACACGATCAGCACGGAATAAATCGTTATGTGAAGCCAGCTCGTCGAGCGCATGAGCAGCTGGGCGAAGTCGTGGAGCCTGCCGCTCGTGCCGCCGATGTAATTGAGCGCCCACCCGGCAATCTGGAGAATAGGCTGGGCGAAGATGATCGGCATGACGCCCGTATAGTTCACCTTCAGCGGCATGAACGTCTGGCGCATGCCGAAGGTGTTGCCGCCGCCGACCGAACGGCGCGTGGAGTGTATCGTCACCTTTCTCACGCCCTGCACGAGCATGACCGTGAACATAACGACGAGCAGGAAGAAGAGTATCAGAACCCCGAGGCCGGTGTAGTTGGCGAGCTTGTCGACGAAATAGCGCCGGTAGGTCTGGTAGAGCGCGACCGGGAAGCGCGAGGTGATGTTGATCATGATGATAAGCGAAGCGCCGTTGCCGATACCGAAAGTCGTTATCTGGTCGGCGAGCCACATCACGAAGAGCGATGCGCTCGTCATGCCGATGACCGTCATCAAGTGGAAACCGATGCCGGGGTTGTGCACGAGAGTCGCGTCAATGCCGAGCGTCTGCGGGTGTGTGAGAGCGGTCGCAATCGCCCACGACTGCGCCACGCAAAGCGCGATCGTCAGGTAGCGCGTAATCTGGGCGAGCTGCTGGCGCCCGTTCTCGCCCTCCTTCTTCAGCTTCTCGAGCGACGGGACGATGGACGAAAGGAGCTGGATGACGATCTGCGCCGAGATGTAGGGCCAGATCGAAAGAAAGCCGATCGAACACTGCCCGAGCGCGCCGCCGGTGAACGTATCGAACCAGCTGAACACATTGTTGCTGTTCTGGCTCGCCCGCTTCACGACCTCTGCAAGAGCGACCCAGTCGACACCGGGCGTCGGTATCTGCGCAATCAGACGGCAGACGAACACAAGCCCCAGCGTAACAAATATTTTCTTGCGCAGCTCCGGGATGCGGAACGCGTTCGAAAAACCTTTCATCATCGACATTTCTTTTTTTCTCCTTCTGGTTTGGAAAGTTTCGTGTATTATACCAAAAATCAGCCGCCCCTTTCAAGGTCTCGCTGCAACGCCTTTTTCTTGAGGGTGTCTCTCTTGTCGTGCAAAGCCTTGCCGCGGCACACGCCAACGGCCACTTTTATGCGCCCGCCCTTCAGATACACCTTGAGCGGAACGAGCGTCAGGCCCTTCGCCTCGGTCTTGAGCCGAAGCTCGCGAACCTCTTTCGCGTGCACAAGGAGCTTTCGCATCGACTTCGGCTCGTGGTTGAAACGGTTGCCGAACTTGTATGCGGCGATGTCCGCGCCGACGAGCCAGAGCTCGCCGTTGAGGACCGCCGCATACGCGCCGGAAAGGGACACCTCGCCGTGACGGACCGATTTGACTTCGGTACCGGCGAGCTGTATGCCGCACTCGACAGTCTCAAGTACGGCATAGTCGTGCCTCGCCTTTCTGTTCTCGGCGAAGACAGGGTTGAATCTGCCCTTTCCGTCCGGCACGGCGGGCCGCCTCAGTCGGCGAAGAGCGAGTTGACGTTGACGCGCTTCTGGTTCCACTTCGTCTTGGCCTCTTCAGCCTTGGCGATGGAATCGAAGTCGATCTCGGCGATCAGCTTGCCCTCGGCGACTTCTCTCAAGGCGATGTCGCACTTGTCCTCGTCAAGCGAGTCTGGCTTGACGAGAGGCTTGGCGCCGTTGATGAGCTCTCGCTCGCGCTTGGATATGAGGTTGACGAGCACCGGGGTGGACGCAACCTTTTCGTGGGCTTTCTTTAGAAGTTCGCTGTTCATTGGCTTATGTCCTGTCATGCCGGCCTGGGCCGGGGTGTTTCAAGAAAAGGACGAGCTCGGCTTTGAGCCGCGCCCGTCCTTCTTTGCCTGCGCGGTAGGCCGACCTCAGGCGACGGAGCCGCCGGCGGCCTCGATCTTGGCCTTGGCGGAAGCCGAGCAGGGCACCTTCACCGTAAACTTCTTGGTGAGCGTGCCCGCACCGAGTATCTTGACCTTCGGGCGCTTCGTATCGGAGAAGCCCGCCTTGGCGAGCGTCTCGACGGTGATCTCGGCACCGGTCTCGAACTTCCTCTCGAGGTCCGCGAGGTTGATGCCGAGAGCCTTGGCGTTGAACGCGGCGTTGTTGAAGCCGCGCTTGGGCAGACGCCTGACGAGCGGCATCTGGCCGCCTTCGAAGCCGAGCTTCTGCTTGTGGCCCTTGCGGGCGGCCTGGCCCTTGTGACCGCGGGTGGAGGTCTTGCCCATGCCCGAACCGCAGCCGCGGCCGACGCGTTTGCGGCGGTGGCGGGAGCCGGGAGTGGTCGTGAGATTGCTGAGTTCCATTTCGTATTCTCCTTTCGCTTACGCCCTCGCCGCGGCGATCTCCTCGGCCGAGCGAAGCTTCATCAGCGCGTTCATCGTGGCCTTGACCACATTGAGGCGGTTCTTGGAGCCGAGAGACTTGCCCACGGCGTCACGAATGCCCACAGCCTCGAGGACGGGGCGCATGCCGCCGCCGACGATAAGGCCCGTGCCGTCCGGAGCGGGCTTCAGGATCACGCGGCCGCCATCGCAGACGCCTTCGACGTCGTGCGGGATGGTCTTGCCTCTGAGCGTCACCTTGCGCATATCCTTGCGGGCGGCCTCGCCGCCTTTGCGGATCGCGTCCGAGACCTCGTTGGCCTTGCCGAAGCCCACGCCCACTTTGCCCTCCTTGTCACCGACTACGATGACGGCCGAGAAGCTCATGCGGCGACCGCCCTTGACGGTCTTGGCGCAGCGGTTGATGAACACAGTGTGTTCGTCGAGATCGTCCTGCGCGCCCATTTCGCCGCGCTTGTCGCGATTCTGTGCCATGGTTACTTATCCTCCTCTTTCTTGGCGCCGATCGACAGACCCGCCTCGACGGCGGCCTCGACGATGGCCGCGACGCGGCCGGTGTACTTGAAGCCGCCGCGGTCCACGACAACGGCGCCGATACCGGCGGCCTTCGCGGCCTCGGCAGCAGCCTTGCCCAGGTTCTTCGCGACTTCCAGGTTGGTCTTCTGCTCCTTGATCGTGCTCGCGGAGGCGAGAGTCTTGCCGGCGTCGTCGTCGATGAACTGGACGTACATGTGCTTGTTGGTCACGCAGATCGACATGCGCGGACGCGCCGCCGACCCGATGACACGCTGACGGAGGCGCATGTGCCTCTTCTGGCGCTGTTCTTTGCGATTGAACATTTCGTCTGCTCCTTATGCCGCTATTAGGCGACCTTCTTGCCCTGTTTGCGGCGGATTTGCTCGCCGACGTACTTGATGCCCTTGCCCTTGTAAGGCTCGGCCGGGTAGAACGAGCGGATGCGCGCGGCGGCTTCGCCGACGAGCTCCTTGCTGACACCCGCGACCGTTACCTGCAGGCCGTCGTTCTCAACCGTGACCTTCAGCCCTTCGGGCACGACGAAGATCTTCGGCGACGCGAAGCCGAGCGAAAGCGCAAGCTCCGAACCCTTGAGCACGGCCTTGAAGCCGGTGCCCTCGATCGAAAGCTGCTTCTTGTAGCCCTCTGACACGCCCACCACCATGTTGTGGATGAGCGCGCGGGCGAGGCCGTGGAAGTTGCCGAGCGTATAGTCATCGGCGCACGCGACCTTGACCGCGCCGTCCTCCACCTTCGCCGTGATGTCGTCATGCATCGTGTAGGACAGCTCGCCGAGCTTGCCCTTGACCGTCACCTTCTGGCCCTCGACCGTGGCTGTTACGCCCTCGGCGAGCTTGACGGGTTCTTTACCGATTCGAGACATTGTCTTCTGGCTCCTAGATTATGCAACTGTGCAGATTATCTCCCCGCCGACGCGCTGCTTCTTCGCCTCGGCTCCGGACATTACGCCCTTCGAGGTCGAGAGTATCGCGAGGCCCATGCCGTCGAGGACGGCCGGTATCTCGGGGACCGAAACAAACTTCCTGAGGCCCGGCTTCGAGATGCGCTTAATCTCCGTAATCGCCGGAACGGCGCGGTCGGAGTATTTGAGCGTGACGACGAGCTTCTTCGGGAATTCCGACGTGATGACGAAATCGGCGATGTAGCCGGCCTCCTTCAGCACGCGGGCAATCTCGCCCTTGAGCACGCTCGCCGGCGTCTCGACGGAGTGAAGGCGCGCCTTCATACCGTTGCGGATCGTCGTGAGCATGTCGGAAATGGGATCTGATGTCATAGTATTGATTCCTTTCCTTTCTTTACCACGAGGCCTTGGTGACGCCAGGAATGAGGCCGGCGACCGCCAGCTCGCGGAAGCACAGACGGCACACGCCGAACTTCCTGAGATATGCGTGGCGGCGACCGCAGCGCTGGCAGCGGTTGTACGCGCGAACCTCGAACTTGGGGGCCTTCTTCTGCTTAACAATCAAGCACTTCTTTGCCATTTCAGTTCCTCCCGGCGAAAGGCATACCCATGGAATTGAGAAGCTCCTTCGCGGCCTTGTTGTCGTTTGAACTCGTCACAAACGTGACGTCCATGCCAGAGTGGGCCGAACCCTCCGAGACGATCTCGGGGAATATCGAGTGCTCCTTCAGGCCCAGCGTATAGTTGCCGCGCCCGTCGAAGCCGCGGTTCGAGACCCCGCGGAAGTCGCGGATTCTCGGCAGTGCGACCGAGATGAGGCGGTCTGCGAACTCCCACATGCGCTCGCCGCGCAGGGTGACCTTCGCGCCGATAACCATACCCTCGCGCAGCTTGAAGTTCGAAATCGACTTCTTCGCCT